>JARRQO010000220.1:0-5754 GCA_037381685.1 Deltaproteobacteria bacterium
CCCGAGGGTTTTCAGAAATATGCCAGGCCCAGTCGGCCTCAGCGTTCAATAGCGCAGGATGGCCGTGAGCGGCGCCTCATCCGGTACCTCCGAAGGCTCCACCGCGTAAACCGCGCCGCCGTGCAGCAAGGTCTGGGTGGCGGCCAGGTCCAGCAGATCGAAGCTCCCGGGCTGAGGTGTCTGGTGGAGCTCCACCCGGTTGGCCCCCGGATCATAGTCCCCCCATTGCTGGCGGCCCACCGCCACAAACAACGAGTCAATCCGCCCATGGTAAGCCCCGGGTACGATCTCCCTGGGGTCATTGGAGGTCCTGCCCGTGCCCGCCAACTGCCGATAGCGGGCTGCGGCCTCCCCCTGCTCCCTTTTAAAGAAGGGCTCCACCAGCGCCCAGGCTTGCCGATGCAGGTCCTCCACGCTGGCCCCTTCAGGGTTGCCGGTAATGCCGCCATTAAGCAGATGCTGGTAGGTATTGATTTCCTTGTAAATCGGCAGCAAATACTCTACCCCCGCCAGCACCAGGGGCGCCCGTTCTTCCCGGAGCATTTCATGCAGCCCCGCATCAATCTGGCGGAAATACCGCAGGATTCGATCCTTGGCGTCATCCGTGCCCACGCCCTGGCCGTGGAACATGGCCGCCCGTCCCCCCTTGCCCCCCACCCCGGTGCCGGTGTGGAATTGCAGCTGTTTTTCCTGTTCATCGTATTTCAAGGCGTCGGCCAGGCTTTTGGGCATCCCCTCCGGCTCATTAAGCGCGCTGAGACCGAAGCGGGACCCTTCATAGAGCTTGACCGCCTTCTGACTCAGGGCCAGCAGGAAGAACTCGTTGCCTCCCAGAAAGGTTAAAAGGGGCTTGATGTGAAACCGGTGAGCCACCACCACCAGCGATTCAAAGGTGGTGGGCAACTGGTATTGGCGAAATATGCCGGGAGAGATAAACAGGGCCAACCCGTCCTGCTTGTCTTTCCAGAAGGGGATGGCTCCCAAGAGCTTGGAGGCTGGTTCTAAAAGAGACTCCGCCGCCCCTGGGCGCAGGCCATAGGCCTGAAGAGATTCCTGGGCCTGCCGGAGTAAATTTTTCAGTCGGGTGCGGTCCTGCTGGTTTCCCGTGGAAGCCCGGTGAGTAGGCATATAGACGGACACACATGGCGCCTGGGCCGATTCAGTGAGAATCCTCAACTCGTCTCGGGTGAATATTCTCATATCCGTCTCCTCTTATCATGGGTTGGGATTTAGGGATCAAGCGTAGGCCGCCTCCAGGTGGGCACCAAGGCAAGCCCCGGATCGGCTGCCGCTTCTTGGGGGTCTCAGTAGGGGCATACCTCCTTTGGCGCTCGGTTGCAGTGCGCCACCAGGTCGCCCCTACCAAGGCTTGCTTATTTCAGCCGGATTTAGCGAGCCGGATAACTTCTCTGATCATCTGGTTGGTATAACCCCATTCGTTGTCGTACCAGCTCATAACTTTGACCAGGTCGCCGTCCACCACCTGGGTCATGCTGGGGTCGAAAATGGATGCATGGGAATTCATAATGATATCAGACGACACGATTTCATCCTGGGCGTATTCCAGGATGCCTTTATAGCGGCCTTCGGCCTCTTCTTTAAAAACCTGGTTGATTTCTTCCGCCGTGGTGGGCCGCTCAGTCAGGAAGACCAGGTCCGCCAGGGAACCGGAGGGCACGGGACAACGGACCGCGGTGCCGTCAAACTTGCCCTTATATTGGGGCAGGACATTGGTGGTGGCCACCGCTGCGCCCGTGGAAGTGGGCACCAGATTGGCCGCGCCGGCCCGGCCCCGCCGCCATTTCTTGCTGGGCCCGTCCACGATGGCCTGAGAAGAGGTGTAGGCGTGGATGGTGGTCATGAGGGCCTTTTTGATGCCGATCCGCCGCCCCATGATCTCCACCACCGGGGTGATGCAGTTGGTAGTGCACGAGGCGCACGAGATGGCCCGGTCCGCAGCCCCCGGCTGGGTGACGCCGTGGACGATGCAACAGACATCGCCTCCCTTGGGCGGCGCCGATAGCACCGCGTACTTGGCCCCTGCGGCGATATGTTTACTCACCCCTTCCGAAGAAGTAAACAGCCCGGTGCACTCCATCACGATTTCCACCCCCAAATCTTTCCAGGGCAATTGGGTCGGATCCTTAACATTTAAATATTTTAAGGACTTGCCATTGACCTTTATGCTATCGCCCTCTGCCGTCACTCGGTGTTTATATACTCCGTAAACGGTGTCATAGTTCAGCAGATACAGCAGGTTGCCCATATCCATGAGGTCGTTGACCGCTACCAGCTCCAGTTCGGGCTTTTCCATGATGATTTTGAAGGCCGCCCGGCCAATCCTTCCCATGCCGTTAATCGCTACCTTGGTCATGCTCAACCTCCTTATCAAAGTTCATAATGGCCCATTATGGCTTATGTCTACAGGATTCGCAACTGAGCAATTGTAGCTTATTTCCCTCCCTCGGCCGGCGGCTTGATGGTCAGCACCGGGCAGGGAGCCTGCCTCACCACTTTTTCGGCCACGGAGCCAAAGACCAGCCGGTGCCAGCCCGACTCCCCGTGCGAGGCAATGACAATCAGATCCACCTGCTCTTGACTCGCCGCCCGGAGAATTTCCGGGGCGGCCTCGCCGGTGACCACTAGGTCCCGGGTCCGCACTTGTGCGGAGACGTGATGGGAAACCAAATTCTTGAGCTGCTTTTCCGCAAAAAGGGCCAGTTCTTGCTGATAGATGGGGACATCGAAGCTGGTGGCCACCGGCGGGTCGGCATAAGTATGAAGTCCCGGAACCACAGGAATGACATGGGCCACAAGCAATTCTGCCGAAAAATGCCGGGCCATTTCTTCGGCCCGTTTTAAGGCCACCGAAGCGGGTTTACTGAAATCAGTGGGGCAAAGAATTCGCTTAAAAGGTAACATCAGGACTCCTTTCCCTCCTCGCTTCTCAATTTAACCACCGCAGAGCAGAGTTGCAAGCCCGCATTATCCCTAATATTCCAGCAGAAGTTCTTGTAGGGGCGCACCTATGTGTGCGCCCTCAAACCGGGCATCTTCTGAGCCCGCTTCCTGACAAAAACCCTCCATAATTTTACAAAGATCATCTGGGACCTGACACCAGCCCCCGCGCCGCCGCCTCTTATCGGCCCTCCTCTGCCCTCCCCCGCTCCTCCAGGCGTCATAAGACCCCAAAGCAAATCGCCGATTTTTTCTGGCCTCACCAGTTGCCAACCGGAAGATGGGTCACTAGCTTTAAAAAATAAAGGAACTTTAGGACCTAGAACTATGTCCCAGAAAACAATCAACAAAAGTTATTGTGGGGGCGCACCTGCGGGTGCGCCTCAAACAGGCCGCTACCTGGGTCCCCGCAAACCTGCCCCATAACTCTGCCAAGAACCTCTGGGACCTGACCAAGATCGAAAATAGAGCGGAGAATACCCATGGAATCCATAGTTTTCAAGGCCAAGGAGCTGGAAGACGGCGAAATGCTTGAAATGACCGCCGGGGAGACCAAGGTTTTGGTGGTCCGCCTCAAGGGCAAATTTTACGCCATCGGCGCGGAATGCACCCATTACGGCGGCCCTTTGGCTGAGGGCGTCTTGAGCGACCGCCGGGTGATCTGCCCCTGGCATCAGGCCGTCTTCGACGTGGTCAACGGCGATCTAAAAGAGCCTCCGGCCCTGGATGCCGAACCCTGCTACGAGGTGCGGCAGGAAAACGACGAGGTCATCATCAAGGTGCCCACGGCAGTGACCAACCGGCGCACCCCCTATATGGCGCGGCGCGACCCCGCCGCCGGCCGCACCTTTGTCATCCTGGGGGCCGGGGCCGCAGGTAACGCTGCCGCCGAAACCCTTCGGCAAGACGACTTCCGGGGCCGCATCATCATGATCACCCAGGAGTCGCGCCTGCCTTACGACCGCCCCAACCTGAGCAAGGGGTATATGAGCGGGGAAGCCGGCCCCGAGGCCCTCCCCTGGCGGAACGAGAAGTTCTATCAGGACTACGGCATCGAGGTTCTGAAGGAGCATACCGTCACCCAGGTGGAGGCGTAGCCCACATACTGGAGGATGAGGTCAAACTGCTCACTCCAGAAAAACGGCACCCCATCATATTCCACCGGACGGCCCGCCAGGTTGTGGGCCGCCACCCGGCCACCCTGAGGAGCGTCAACGACGCGGATGCCATCATCGCGGCCGCCGGCAAAGCTTCCCGGGCGGTGGCCGTCGGCGCCGGCTTCATCGGCCTGGAAGCAGCCGCGGCCCTCACCAAGCGCGGCCTGTCGGTCACCGTGGTAGGCGCCCGGCCCGTCCCTTTAGAAAGGCAGTTAGGCCGGGAACTCGGCGGTCTGCTCCAAAAGGTCCATGCAGAACAGGGGGTGGCCTTCCGCCTGGGCCGCAAGGTCGTAAAGATCAAGGACGAGGGCTCCGGCACCGCCGTGGTCCTGGATGACGGCGAAAGCCTGCCTGCCGACCTGGTGGTGGTGGGCCTGGGAATTCAGCCGGCCACCCACCTGCTTCAGGGCCTCGATCTCAATGACGACGGCAGCGTCACCGTGGACCGGCATCTGCGGGTCACCGAGGGATTATATGCCGCCGGCGACGTGGCCCGCTTTCCCGATTGGCGCACGGGCGAACCCATCCGCATCGAGCACTGGCGTCTGGCCGAACAGCATGGCCGGGTGGCGGCCCACAACCTGGCGGGCCGTCCGGTGGAATATGATGGGGTGCCGTTTTTCTGGAGTGAGCAGTTTGACCTCATCCTCCAGTATGTGGGCTACGCCTCCACCTGGGAGGAAGTCATTTTCCACGGCGAACTCGAGTCCCGCAATTTCCTGGCGTACTACGCCAAGGACAACCAAGTCCTGGCGGTCGCGGGCCTGGCCCACGACCGGCAACTGGCGGCCCTCTCGGAGTTAATGCGGCTCAACCGGCTGCCTACGGCCGAAGAGATGCGCGCCGACCCGGAGTTTGATCCCGTGGCGCGGCTCCAGGCCTTGCAGGTCTGACCCGAATAATGCGCCGGGCTGCAAAAACCTGGGTGGCGCAGGCGTCTCGCCTGGATAGATGCAAAACTGTTGGGCGGAAAAGCGCAGGCCATCCCGCCCTTGCCGCTGTTTCCCCTGCTAGCCCAGGCTTTCCCGGTCGTGCGGCTCAGACCTCCCCCTCGTTCCCAAGTTGCACTTGGGAACGCCAATCTTGGCCCAAGCTCTGCTTGGGCGCCTTCTGAAAAATCCTGGGCTTGTAAACTGTAGGGTCGGGGGCTTCCCGCCCCCAATGACTTGGGTGCCCAGGCTTTCCAGCCTGTGCAAATAACTCCCGGCTTTTGAAATCTATTTATTTTATCTTTATATTTCCATACCTTGTCATATAACTCCCTAGGTTCATGAATAAATCGGTCTGCGCCAGCCCGCGCCACATCCTGTGGCGCTCCAAAAACTATCGCGTTTGCCAAAAATTTCTCCCTTATATTCCCTCTCCCCCCAGGGGCCCCCCGCCGGGGGGTGTTTGGACCGGGGAGAGGGTTAGGGGGAGGGGGTGAAGAATAAACTTTTGGCATTTAATATAACGCCGCGCCATTCAAAAAATCATAAGTTGTTGTAGGGGCGGACCTATGTGTCCGCCCTTGCTCGAAGGCGCGCAGGTCTCCTTTGCCCCCGGGGAGATTTTATTTAATTTCCGTTAAAAAGCGCTCTTTGGCACCGGTAGTTTGGGGGAGGTTCTGCAATCACCCCTTGGAATGAATTTTTCCCTG
>JARRQO010000221.1:0-4155 GCA_037381685.1 Deltaproteobacteria bacterium
CGACGAGGCCTTTAAAATGAACTTCGCACATAGGGAGAATTACCAAGAAACTTCAAGCCAGCTAAATGTGCAAACTAAGCATGTGGTTGCTTTTTGCTTCTATATTCACTCTTATAAAAAATGATAACTATTTCATTAGGTTATCCTAGCTGCACCTCGTGCCGTCCTGGCATGTAAATTATAATCATTAACGTCAAAGTTATCTGATCCCGTTTTGCTAGTTGTAAGCTTAGATTTTAGCCATTACAATTAAGTTACCTTGATCAATTTAATCTCACCCGAGAAATGCTTTGACCTCAGGAAGCCAACGATGTCCAGATGTTCAACGGAAAACCGCAAACTGAAAACCAAAAACCATGTCTTTCCGCTGCGGCATCATCGGCCTGCCTAACGCCGGCAAGACCACCATCTTCAATGCCTTGACCACCGGCGCCGCCGAAGTGGCCCCCTACCCTTTCTGCACCATCTCCCCCAATACCGGCATGGTCCCCATCCCGGACCCCCGCCTGGCCCGCCTGGGCGAATTGCTCCACCCCGAAAAGCTCACCCCCGCGGTCATCGAGTTCGTGGACGTGGCCGGTCTCATCGCCGGCGCCTCCCAGGGCGAAGGCCTGGGCAACCAGTTTCTCGCCGCCATCCGGGAAGTGGACCTCCTGATCCACGTGGTGCGCTGCTTTGAAAGCGAATCCTGCCCGCATCCCCTCTCGACGGTGGACCCGGTGCGGGACGTTCAGGTGGTGGAAACCGAACTCCTTCTTGCTGATCTGGAGATCTTGGGCCGCCAGTTGCTCAAGGTGGAAAAACGTGCCAAAGCCGGTGATAAGGCCGCCTCCCTGGCCTATCCCCTCCTGGCCCGGGTGGAAGCCGGCCTGAACCAGGGAGTCTGGGTCCGTGACCTGGACCTGACCTCTGCCGAGATCGAACTCCTCAAAGACACGCCCCTGCTCACCCAAAAGCCCTGCTTGTTCGTGGCCAACTTAAGCGAAGCCGAACTCCAGGGCGGCTCCCGCTATGACGCCCTCAAAGAGCTCGCCGCAGCCAGGCAATGCCCCCTGGTTCCCATCCTCGGAAACCTGGAAGCCGAGCTTGAGGCCTTTTCCCCCGAAGAACGTCTCGAATTTCTGGCGGATGTAGGTCTTACAGAACTCGGCATTACCCGTCTCGTTAAGGAGTCCTCCCGGCTGTTGGGCCTCGTCACCTTCTATACCATCGTCGGCCCCGAGGTGCGGGCCTGGCCCGTGCCCGCCGGCACCTCGGCTCCCCGGGCCGCCGGCCAGGTGCATTCCGACATGGAAAAAGGCTTTATCCGCGCCGAAGTCATGCGCTTCGCCGACCTCGACCGCCTGGGCTCTCCCGCCCGGGTCAAGGAGGCCGGCCTGCTTAAAATCCAGGGCCGCGACTACCTCGTGGCCGACGGCGACATCCTCTTATTTCGCTTCCAGCGTTGAGCCTCACATTTGCTTTTAACGCAACTTTGTGATAAAAATAATACGGAAAGGAGGTGGAAAAGAATGTTTCAAATTGGCCAATTGGCCGTATACCCAGCCCACGGGGTTGGGGTGATAGAATCCGTCCAGGAACGTGCCGTCTCTGGAAATCAGGAAAAATTTTATATTATGCGCCTCCTGGATAGCGATATGATCATCATGATCCCCACCGGGAATGCTCGGAACATCGGGCTCCGGGACATAATTGACTTCCAGGCGGTCACCCAAATCTATGAAATTCTGCGCTGCCGCCCCACCCGCCTTAACAATCAAACCTGGAACCGCCGGTACCGTGATTACATGGATAAGATCAAAACCGGCTCTCCTTTCCGGGTAGCTGAAGTGTTGCGGGACTTAACCCTCCTCAAAACCGAAAAGGATCTCTCCTTCGGTGAGCGCAAAATGTTGGACACTGCCAAGAACCTCCTGGTCAAAGAACTTTCTTTGGTAAACAACTCAAACGAAAACGAAATTGAAGCGCAACTCCTGGCTTTACTGGAAGCCAGTGTTTGATTCATCTTTTCCAATATTATTAAGATTTGCCCCAATTCCGGAAGTGCATTATTTTTGCCGCGGCAAGGAGTGCCGGGACTATGCATTCTCAACGACGCCGACCACGAACCCCCTGCGATCCGGCGTCGGGGGTTCATCATCTCCCCTTGAATTTTTTCCATGAAAGGAGGTGATATCTCCGTGCTAAAGAAGATGGCCACGGGGGCTATCCTGGCGATTATTTGTGCCGTCAGCGGTTACCTCGTCGCCTCGCAAATCCCACAATTCGATCTTTTTTGGTGGGCCGGTTATGCCGGTGCCGCAGCCGGGCTGGCAGTGGCCCTACTGACCCTGGGACTGGAACAGCTCATCAAGCGCATCCCTCTCAAAACCATTGTCGGCAGCACCTTGGGCCTGTTAATCGGCCTGGGAATCGGCAAGCTGGCCAGTTATCCCTTTGACAAATACCTGGAACTCCCCAACCTGCAAATTCCTATATATATCTTTTTTTCTGCAATCTTTGGTTATATCGGCTTGGTGTTGGGGGGAAAAAAGATGTCCGAAATCAAGACCCCGTATTTCCTGGAACCTTCTAGCAAGGCCCCCCGCCATTCGGTAAAAATTCTGGATACCAGCGTCATCATCGACGGCCGCATTGCCGACATCGCCGAAACCGGCTTCGTGGACGGCACTTTCGTGGTGCCCAAATTTGTCCTGGAGGAGTTGCAGTATGTCGCCGATTCCTCCGACGATCTGAGGCGCACCCGGGGCCGCCGGGGGCTGGATATCCTCAAAAGGCTCCAGCAACAGAATCCTCTTCGGGTGGAGTTTATCGAAGACGATATCCCCAAAGCCGCCGGGGTGGACTCCAAACTGGTGGCTCTGGCCCTGAAACTGCGAGCCAAGATCATGACCAATGATTTCAATCTCCACAAGGTGGCCGAGCTCCAGGGGATTGAGGTCCTGAATATCAACCAGTTGGCTAATGCCATGAAGCCCGCGGTCCTGCCCGGGGAATCATTGCACGTCCAGATTCTCCGGGAGGGCAAATCCCAGGGCCAGGGCATTGCCTATCTTGATGACGGCACCATGGTGGTGATCGAAAACGCTCGGCGCTACATCGGCCGGGAGGTGGAGGTCGCGGTCACCAGCGTTCTGCAAACCACGGCCGGACGCATGATCTTTAGCGAAATCAAAAACGGCGGCGCCGCCATCCGTAAGGTCTGAAGTCAATTTTGAGGGGAGGGCCACTGAAGCCCATACGAAAAACCCCCTCCCCTCAAGCTTCCCTTCCCACCGCTCGTAGGGGCGGACCTGTGTGTCCGCCCTGTCGGAGGACGCATTCGCACGTGCACCCTCCCATAAGTATTGATAGATATTTCAAGGGCAAGACACCAGGGCGCATCGTGCCCGCCGTTTCGCCCCCATTCATTTCATGGAAGCCTCTGAGACCCTGGCCTTCACCGTAACTGCCCCCGGTAGCGGCGCTCGCCTGGATCAATTCCTGGTGCAGCAATCGGGCTGGTCCCGGGCCCGGCTGCAAAAGCTCCTGCGCTCCGGTCTGGTTCTGGTCAACGGCCGGCCCCGCCCGGCCTCTTACCGGGTGCGGCCTGGTGATGGCGTCACGGTGACGGTGCCGGAGCCTTCACCCACCCCCCTGGCCCCGGAAGCCCTGCCCCTGGCCATCCTCTTTGAGGATCAGGACCTCCTGGTGGTCAACAAACCCCCGGGGTTGGTGGTCCATCCCGGCGCCGGGCACAGGGCCGGCACCCTGCTCAACGCCCTGGTGCACCACTGCCCCGAACTCAAAGACATCGGCGAAGTCAGCCGCCCCGGCTTGGTGCACCGCCTGGACAAAGACACCAGTGGCCTCATCGTGGTGGCCAAGACCGCCCTGGCCCACGCCGCGCTGGTGGCCCAGTTCCAGGCCCACGCCATCACCAAGATTTACCTGGCTCTGGTTTGGGGGCGTCTGCCTGAGACGCAAGGCCGCATCGAAAAAGAGGTGGGCCGCCACCCCACGGCCCGGCAGAAGATGAGCGTCCACCCTCGCCGGGGCAAACCCGCAGTCACTTTCTGGCGGGTCATTCAGGAATTTCCCGGCCCCCTGACCCTGGTGGAGCTTTCGCCCCAGACCGGGCGTACCCATCAGTTGCGGGTTCACCTGGCCTCCGAA
>JARRQO010000222.1:0-4136 GCA_037381685.1 Deltaproteobacteria bacterium
GGCCGTCAAGGAAACTTCTTATTATGGCCCCCTGGCCGCCCTTCTGAACGAGCCATTCATGTTCCAGGGAACACCCCCAAGACCATGAAAGTGTCCGCCGCCTAGGCGGCGTCAATAGGGTCCATTGGGTTTCAGCCGGCATCTGCACAGGCGAGACGCCTGTGCCACCATGGACACTTTCAGGGCAGGACTAAAGGCGCAGGCTAAAGCCTGCGGCTACAAAGCCTAACAAGTATGCTGCAAGATTTCATCAGCCGACTGAAAGAAAACGCCGAGTATCGGGATATTCTTAGCTATTATCATCATTTGCCCGAGATTGAGGCGGAGTATGTGGACGGCGACGCGGGGCTGGCGCCGGGGGTGGTTGCGGCGTTGGAACGGTTGGGGATTTCCCGGCTGTACTCCCACCAGGGGGAGGCCCTGGCTCATATCCGGGCGGGAAAAGACCTGTTGGTGGCCACGCCCACGGCCAGCGGCAAGACCATGATCTATAACCTGCCGGTCCTGGAAGCATTCCTGGCGGAAAAACGGGGCCATGCGCTCTATCTGTTTCCCCTGAAGGCCCTGGAGCAGGACCAACTCAAGGCCTTGCAGGAACTGGACGCGGCCCTGCCCTACCCTTTTTTGACCGCGGCGATTTATGACGGCGACACGCCGCCGGCCCAGCGCCAGGCCATCAAGGCCAAGCCGCCGCACGTGCTCATCACCAACCCGGACATGCTGCACATGGGGCTGCTGCCGTACCACGCGTCGTGGTCCGGGTTTTTCGGGCAGCTCAAGTTTGTGGTGATCGATGAAGTGCATACCTACCGGGGCATTATGGGCAGCCACATGGCCCAGGTGTTGCGCCGCCTGAAGCGCCTTTGCGCCCATTACGGCTCCCGCCCCCAATTCATCCTGTCTTCCGCCACCATCGCCCAGCCCGATATTTTCGTCAAGATGCTGACCGGCCTGGAGGTGGAAATTATTGACCAGAGCGGCGCCCCCCAATCCGGCCGGCATTTCCTCTTCCTCAATCCGCCCGGCGGCGCGCCGGTCACTGCGGCCCGTCTCTTTGCCCAGGCCATTAAAAAGGGTCTCAACACCATTTGTTTTACCCAGGCCCGGAAGCTCACCGAACTGATTCACCTCTGGTCCCAGCGCCTGGCCCCGGAGATGCGGCGCTTTATCAGTTCCTACCGGGCCGGGTTTTTGCCGGAGGAGCGCCGGGAGATCGAGCGGGCCTTGGCTTCCGGCAAGATGCGGGGGGTAATCTCCACCAGCGCCCTGGAAATGGGCATCGACATCGGCGGCCTGGACGTCTGCATCCTGGTGGGCTATCCCGGCACCATGGTGACCACCTGGCAGCGGGCCGGCCGGGTGGGCCGCCAGGGCCGCGATTCCCTCATCGTCATGGTGGCCCAGGCCGACGCCCTGGACCAGTATTTCATCAAGTATCCGGCGGATTTCTTCGGGCGGCCCCTGGAAACCGCAGTGGTGGACCCGGACAACCCCTTTGTGGTCAAGGCCCACCTGCCCTGCGCCGCCCAGGAACTGCCCTTGAGCACCAAAAGCGAAACTTATTTTGACCTCAAGGCCCATGAACAGATCGTCGAAGAACTGAGCCGGGAGCACCACCTGCTGCACTCCGCCGCGGGCGACGCCTGGTTTGCCCGGGCCCGGTTCCCGCAAAAAGAAGTGAATATCCGGGGCATCGGGGAAAGTTTCGCCATTTTTCAGACCGGCAAAAAGCGGCCCCTGGGGTCCATTGACGGCCACCGGGCCTTGAGGGAGTGCCATCCCGGCGCGGTCTATCTCCACAAGGCCCACACCTGGGTGGTGGAAAAGCTGGACCTGGAAAGGTGCAACGTCTGGGTCAACCCCATCGAGCCCAACTACTTTACCCGCATCCAGACGGACAAGGAGACGGAAATCCTGGAGGTTCTGGCCTCCCGGCAGGTGGCCCGGTTCAGCGCCCATATCGGCCGGCTCAAGGTCACGGAGCACCTGCTGAGCTATGAAAAACGGCGGCTTCCGGGCCAGGAGCTCCTGGGTCAGGTTTCCCTGGAACTGCCCCCCCAGATTTTCGAAACCGTGGGTATGTGGCTGGAAATCCCGGATCAGGTGAAAAACGCGGTTTATGCCGAGGGCCGCCACTTCATGGGCGGCATCCACGCCCTGGAACACGTCCTGATCAGCATGTTTCCCCTCTTTGCCCTGGCGGACCGCTACGACATCGGCGGCATTTCGCATCCGGCCCATCCCCAGGTGGGGCGGGCCGCGGTCTTCATCTATGACGGCTATCCCGGCGGGGTGGGGCTTTCGGTTCGGGCCTACGAAATCTTGGAAGATTTGGTGGAACGGGCGCGATCCCTTACCGCCGCCTGTCCCTGCGAAGACGGCTGCCCCTCGTGCATCCATTCTCCCAAATGCGGCTCGGGCAACAAGCCCCTGGATAAGGAGGCCGCCCTCCAGATCGCCGAACTGCTTTTGGGGGTGCAAGAGGCGGAGCCGCCGGCGGAGGTGCAGATCGTGGCCGCCCCGGAACCCGACGCCGCGGCCGTAACCGATTTCGATGCCGAGGTCCCCTGGTTCCGGAACCGCAAGCTGGGTTTTCTGGACCTGGAGACCTGCTGTTCCGCCGCGGACGTAGGCGGCTGGGGCCAGTGCCATCGCATGGGGGTGTCCCTGGCGGTGCTTCATGAGAGCCATACGGGCATGGCCACCACCTATCGGGAGCATGACCTGGAGCGTCTGGGGCAGCGCTTAAAGAAACTGGACCTCATCATAGGATTCAATATCAAGCGTTTCGACTACCGGGTGCTGCAGCCTTACACCAAGATCAATCTGGCGGAAGTGCCCACCCTGGACATTTTAGAAGAGGTCCATAACTTCCTGGGACATCGCCTCTCCCTCAATCACCTGGCGGAAAAGACCCTGGAGGAGAAAAAAAGCGGCGACGGCCTGCTGGCCCTGGAACTTTATGCCGCGGGCAAATGGGAGGAACTGGAGGCTTATTGCCGCCAGGACGTGAGCCTGACCCATCGCCTCTTTGAATTTGGAGTGCGCCACGGCTACCTCATCTACCAACCCCGCCAGGGCACCCTGGTCCGGATGCCGGTGGATTGGCGGGAGGAGCGTTTTTTTGGCTAAACTGCCGAAAAAAGGCCTTAGGTTTTTTCTTTAAACTTACTGAACCCATGGACCGAAATAACAGGCAGAAGCGATTTTCCTTTGCCCTTTGGCAAGGCTTGATTTATATTTCAGCAAACACTCGAGGAGGGGGAAATTTTAATGAGGAATAAAGTTTTGGTCTGGAGCTGCTGTCTGGCTCTGCTGGTTTTCTTTGGCGCCGTATCCCTGGCGGCGGGGGCTGAGGCGGAACCCAAGGTCGGTCAAATGGTGCCGATGGTAAAATTTCATCCGCCCATCACTGAAGCAGGGGCCAAGTATTTGGGCCTGCCCAAAGCAGAATCATTTACGATAAAGGACGTTAAGGCGCCCTATGTGCTGGTGGAACAGTTCAACAGCAGCTGCCCGCATTGCATACACCAGGCTCCCATCATGAACAAGCTGTACGAGAAAGTGCAGGCTGATGCCAAACTAAAAAACAAACTGAAATTTATCGGCGCAGGCCAGGGTAACGAAGCCGCCCAGATGAAGATGTGGAAGGCCTTCTACAAGGTGCCCTTCCCCCTGGTGCCCGATCCCAAAAACAGCTTCGGCAAGGCTTTGAATTTCACGCCTTATCCGGTCAGCGTGGTGTTGAATAAGAGTGGCAAAATCTTATTTGTCCATATCGGTAGCTTTGACAACGCCGATGAAGTCCTGCAGAAGATCAAAGCCGTCACCAAATAATTTTTTCATAACCGGGTCAGGCTGGCTGCGGCCTGCCCCGGTCCCTGCCTGATGGACGCCAGGGTCCGCGCACCGGTCTAGGCGCGGCTGTCCTCTGGATATCAGACTGCAAGTAGGTGGTGCGGCTGGCTTGCTGCGGTAGAGTGCGCCGCGGTAAAATCGGGACTTACAGAGGAAAATCCACCCTGATTTTGAAGATCTCCAGGGCCGGGAGACTGAGGATTTCAGGAACCCCGGCGGCCCGGGAGATTTCTTCCAGGATTTGGTTGAGGCGGGCCTCCGATTCGGCGATGAGGGTA
>JARRQO010000223.1:0-4134 GCA_037381685.1 Deltaproteobacteria bacterium
CTCCTGACTCACTTGAGCCAGGGCCAGAGAAGTAAGCCCCATAACCAAGAAGACTCCGAGAACCATAACCGTCAACAACTTTTTCCACTGCCGCTTTGCCATAACTATCTCCTTGTTAGGTTTAGTGGTTGATGAATTTGCTTGCAGGCCGCCGGCTCCCGGTGGGGAGTGCCCCCGGAAGGCATAGGAAAGCATGAAACTCCTGCTTTCCTACGCGCCTCATTGCCTTTTACGCCCCCTTTCCCCTGCAATCGGCCGCCGGTTCAGATTCCAGATATTGTTGGATCTCCTGTTCCAGCTCTGCCTGTAGTTCGATATAGGATTTACACACTTCCCGGGCTTCCGGTGCAGTGTCTTGTTGCCAGTACGTTAAAGCCTTCAGACAATCCTGGTAATCCTCGCAGAGGGATTGGAAGGAGGGGTTTTCCTGGATAAGTACCTGGAGTTTGGCCGCGGCCTCTGGATACTTATCCAGCAACAAAGCCAGGGCTTCTTGGGCAAAAATCTCTGGTTCTCCGGGGGTCATAATGTTGCCCTCAGAGGAAGTCTATTTTTTTATTGAGTTTGTAACTAATTTTCTTTAAAGTTTAAAGTAATGTTACGGTAACATAACAGTACTTGCGACCGGGGTTTTTCCTGATATAATTCTAATATCCATAGCTTATCCTGCTCACATTCAGGAGTTTCGTGCCGTGGCTATCGAGGAAAGCAGTAAATCCCCACCCGAGGCGGACACCGATGTCACCCCTTCGGAGGTTGACATCCGACTGCAGCTGGAAAAAATCCTTGATAGCCCCCAGTTGGTTAACTCAGCAAATCTGCGCAACTTTCTCAAGTTTATCGTAGAAAAGACCCTGGCCGGCGAGGCCGCCGAAATCAAGGGTTACACCGTGGCCACTCAGGTGTTGGGGAGAAAACCGGACTTCGATCCGGCCCTGGACCCCATCGTCCGGATTCTGGCAGGGCGGCTGCGCCGGGCCCTGGAGCGCTATTATACGACTCAGGGCAGGCAGGACACCATCAGGATCGATATCCCGAAGGGCGCTTATGTGCCGGTGTTTCAGGAGGTGCTGGGGAGCGGACTCCCGGGTCCAGCCGATCCATTGCTGGCCCTGTCTTCGGGGCCGGCAGTGGCGGTCATGCCCCTCCTCAATCTTACGGGCGACCGGAAGCAGGAATTCTTTGCCGATGGTTTGGCCGAGGAGTTAACCAGTGAATTGGCCCGCTATCAGGAATTGCGGGTGATCGCTTATCAATCGACCCTGCGCTGGAAAGGAAAGGAACACGACCTTCGGGAAGTGGGTCGCGATCTGGGGGTGCGCTTTCTGGTGGCTGGGAGCGTCCGCAAAGCAGCCAGGAGCGCCAAGATCTCCATCGCAATGATAGATACGCTGAATGGCTTGCAGCTTTGGGGGGAGCAATATTGCCGGGAGCTCAAGGCCAACAGTCTCATCGCCTTACAGGAGGAGATCGCCAGGCAAGTGGCGGGAAGAATTGGTAGTCTCTATGGCATCATTCCCCAAACCCTGTCCCGGGAATCCCGCATGAAGCCGCCTGAATCTTTGGAGACCTATGAGGCTTTCCTACGGTTCTACCACCATGTCACCGTTATGACCCCCCAGACTTTTGCCGAGGCTCTGGAAGTCTTGGAACAGGCCGTTCATCGGGAGCCGGATTCCGGTTTCGCCTGGAGCCTGTTGGCCTTCCTCTATGGGCAGAGCTACTCCCTCCAGTTAGCAACTTTGGAGTCGCCTCTGGAACGGGCCCTGGCCGCGGCCCAAAAGGGGGCGGTGTTGGAACCGGAGAATCAGCTGGCCCGGGCCGCTTTGGCTCATATGTATTTCTTCTGCAATGAGCGGAAGCTGTTTCTAGCGGAAGTTGAAACTGCTTTGGCTTTGAACCCTAACGCTCCCGCCCCCATCGGGTTTCTGGGCTGGCTCCTGGCCCTCTATGGCGAGTGGGAGCGGGGGCTGGCTGTCATGAAAAAAGGTATGGAGTTGAATCCCCACTTCCCCGGGTGGTTCCACATGGCCCCGTATTTTCATCTCTATCTTGAGGAGAGGTTTGAGGAAGCCTATCAGATAGCCCGGGCCTTCCAGATGCCCCAGCTCTTCTGGGACCCGCTGCTGCGGGCCGCCGCCCTGGGCCCCTTGGGGAAAGAGACGGAGGCCGCTCAAGTAGTGTGGGAGTTACTGCAATTGCGGCCGGATTTCTCCATCCAGGGGCGCTTCCTTATCAGCTGCTATGTCAAATTCGGCTCTTTGCTAGAAGCCCTCCTGGAGGGCTTGCGCCTGGCAGGCCTGCAGATTTGATCAAGAGCCTCGAGCCTCCCTACGCCTTGCTGTTCAGGTGGTGGCCCAGGACTACGAGCCCCAGTCGCTGATCATCCTGCCAACCAGATGATTAATTGGTTTATGGGTCCGCTTAAGCACGGGCAATATCGCTTTAGCTAACGGCCTGGTCATTTCCTCCCTCTGCCCGCTTTCCTGTGCCACTTGAACCGCCTTTCGGATAAATCTTCTTGTAATGACGGAGTAGGTTCGTCAGGCGGGATTACAAATGGAATAGCAAATTGGTCCGGCGTCCCATTTAGACTTGAGGGTTCTGGTGTCGGCAGTACCGCAACGCGGCCGTGGGCCAGTGTTACCAGTAGACGGGTTTGCTCCTTGGCCGTCTGGAGGGTGGGCAAATCGAGATGGTATCGGGCCGCGAAGTCTTCATCGAAGCAGATCAAAACCTGTTTGATGCGCCTTTCTCCCCGTATCCTGAAGCACAGATAGTTGTAGTAACCCCACCCCAAAATCAACAAGGTAATGAGAAGCACCGTTAAGCCGCCCCCCTTCATGATCTTGAGCAACTGCATGAAGGCCTGGGCTCCGATCAATTGGGTATAGGCTATTTGCACCCCAAATATCCACAAACACAGGGTAACCAAAGGAACCAGTATATAAAGGAAACCGGCCCAGAAGGCCAAGGTTATAAAACCTTCCAGAATCTTACGACTGATGGACTTCAGGTCTCGACGATCTATGATCTCAGGGTGTGGAGACCTCGGTCGGGACTTTTCCATCTTATTGTCTCTCCTGAATGTCGGATAAGAGCATTATATGATCCGACAATGGCGGTCAGCGCGCTGATCGCCCAGTAAGCGAAAGGATACCAGATTATCCAGAAATAATATTTAAAAAAGCCTTTGCCCTCATACCGGGAGTCGATGAAAAAACTGATAAAAAATTCTATCAAGCAGGCAACGCCCAATACAGCTCCGTAATATCGGATATACAGGGGATTGCCGGGTAAGGGCATATGGTCCCGGGCATGCACCAAGGCAGCACAGTATCGGTGTACCAGGCTAAGGTCACAAAGATTGTGATAAGAGATCAGCACCAGCCAGGTCAATAACATAAAGAAGCAGGAATAAGCCCAAAGAACTCCTAAACAATACTCGAAATAGACCGGCCACAACCTGCGCCAATGCCAATGGAAGAACAGGTTAACATGCTTCTTTAATACTTCGATTCCTCCCTGAGACCAGCGCACCCGCTGATGCCACAGCCCCCGTAGAGTCTCGGGCACCAGCACCCAGCATAATGCCCGGGGCTCATAGCGAATATCCCAGAATTTTGCCTGCAGCTTCCAGGTAATGTCAATATCCTCCGTTACAGTGTCGGTGTCAAACATGCCGCAATCCAACAGGGCGCTCTTGCGGTAGGCGGCAATAACGCCCGACACAGTCAGGACCTTGCCTATAATTCTCTGGGTGCGCTTAATCATGCCGATGATGCTGGAATATTCCCCCACCTGGATCTTACCTAGCAGGGTGGTCCGGTTCCAGACCCGGGGATTGCCGGTGACAGCACCAACCCGGGGAAATTGCAGCAGGTGCCAGGCCATCCAATGCAGGGCTTTCGGGTCCAGGAGGCAATCGGCGTCAATGGTAAGCACAAAGCCACCCTTGCTGAAAATAATGCCCGTATTCAGCGCCTGCGCCTTGCCGCTGTTTGGTGTTAGCTGAATTACCTTTAGCTTTTCAGGCTCCTCGGCCACCAACCGGTCCAAAATGGTCCCCGTGCGGTCGCTGCTGCCGTCATTCACCACAATGACTTCGTAGGAGGGATAATCCAGGTCCTGGAG
>JARRQO010000223.1:4179-8122 GCA_037381685.1 Deltaproteobacteria bacterium
TGTCTCTCCCGCCGGAGAAAAAAGATGAGGCCGCCGATCATCCAGACAAGACTCATGTAGAGCGGGTAGAGGAAAACAAAATATCCCAAGATTTCAAAAAAGAGCATACTCAAGGCCCCGCTATATGGATTTCAGAAGGCAGTAATTTTTTTGTAAAATTATTTATTATAAGAAATGAGCTACAAAATATTATCATCATAAAATCTAGGCAGTTAACTTTCTTCTAATTTCTTATCGACAGTTTTATCGGTAGCCTTAAGGGAAATCGCCAGAAAGGTGAAAACGACGATTAGTCTTAACCGGGGGGGATTTTAATCTTGAGCACCTCGTCCTGGCCAGAGATTATGGGAGCGAAAGACGCTCTGGGCGGTTGGTTGGCGAAGACGTCATCCGGATAGTAGGCTACATGCCTGGCCCCATGGGCCAGCAGGTAGGCCAGTTGCCTATTGATCTTGTCGACTGGCATCCATTGGTGGTTTTTCCAATCGTAAGTCTGGATCTTGAAAATAACTTTTTCTCGGGCTCCTCGCCCCAGTACCGCCTGAAGCAGGGTGTCGAACCACCTCTTTTGGGACCGCCACCCTTTTACCCCTTCCATTTTGGTGTAGGCCATGATCACCGTATAATCATAATGCTGCAAGTAGTCGTCCAGGTCCTGGAAGTTTTGTCGGGCAATCTCCAAGCTTCCGGGTGCGGCGGGCGACAGGCGCTTATACCACGAAGTTGTCCGACCCAAGCGGCCGTGCTTGTATTCCTGGACATACAGGTTCTCCCGGCCCATCTTGGGAGGTAGCTGGAAACTGAGGGCCGGCATCCAGACAAATACTTTAATCTCCCGGGCTTTAATGCGGTTGACGGCATGGCTCAAAAAGTCCATCTCCACCGGCAGCACCCGGTTGGGAAAATAGAGGCTCTTGATATTCCCGTTACCTTCTTTATCGCAATAGGCCTGCAAGAAAACGGTGTTCACGCCCAGTTTGAGCAACCTTTCGATAAGCAGCCCCAGGTTGTGGTCGCTCTCGGCATAGGACCGCGGGTTCACAATGAGGTCCAAATCTAGCTGGGCCGCCCGGATAGGAGTGCGGTCCCGGAAGTCATGCTTCAGGTTGTCTAAAAACTGTTGCGTCCAGAACAGTTCCGGCCGCACATAATAGCGCTTGACCCGCCAAAGATCGTTGAGGCTGGCGAACCCCGCCTGCAGGGTCAGGGTCATCTGAAAGCCCACCTGCTTAGCCTCTTGCAGGCCAGGCTCGTTATAGGCCCCAAAAGGCCAGGTCAGGATGGTCGGGGACGGCTTCGAGATTGCCCTGAGGGTTGGCCGGTATCAGCTTATGCAGGGCGTTGCTGTGGGAAGCCACCGTCACCAGGCCTGAATCCGACACATCCCGGATCTGGGCCCAATTCATGAGTTTTTTCTTCTTGTAGATTTGCGCCGCGGGATTTTCAATCCATGAAGTCACTACAGACAAAACCGCCGGCACCTTTAAAAGCTGCAGAACCGGAAAGACCCGGGTATAGAAGCTCTCGTAGGCATCATCAAAAGTAAGCAGCACGGCCTTGTCCGGAAGCCGGCCGGTCACCCGGCTCGCCGCCAGGATTTCACGGGGGGAAACGAACACATAGCCGTGAGTCCGAAAATACTCAATCTGCCGGATGAAAGTTTGAGGATATAGATCGTCCGAGGCAATACTACGCTTGGTAATATCGTGATAGGTCAAGACCAGAAAATTGGAAGCAGCGGGTGCCGACTTTATGCCGGCTACCAGCAGAAGTGTTGCCGCTATCAGCAGGTTTTTAAAAATACTTTTTAAAGCCAACATACGCCCCCAACACATGGGAATAGACCCCGTTATAAAGTTGTTGATCATAGGAAACCGTGGCAGTGAGGGCAAAGGTTTTAGACCACTCCAATCTTTGCTCGAGGGTGCAACCGGCCACCGGATAGAAATCAAAGCCGATCTGTTTGTTCACCCCGCCCCGGAGATAGAGGCTGGTGCGATAAAGCCGGTCATAGAACTGGTAGATTGTCCAGTGGATCGAAGGGGTAAAGAGAAAGGTATAGTCAAACAACGGACTGAAATAATCGACATTATCTCTGGTATAACGGAAATAATCGGCCCGGAAGCCGGCTCGCACCTTGACATCCGGACAATTGAGTACCGTTTGGTTGAAAAAGGCCGACACACCGGGATTCTGATTGTTGTCGTCCAACAAATAGAGGGTGGACGCAATGCCATATTCCCTCTGATCGGACTCGGTATAGGTCACCGCCAACGCGGCCTCTCTAGCGTTCACTCCCCTGGACCGGGCCCGGATAGGCACGCTGAGGCTGAAAGAATCAAACTCCCCGGTGATTTTCAAGGGATCGGTGGGCCGCCACTGCGCCCTGGTGTACGATCCCACTTCGCTCCCTTTGAGGTAGTCGAAGCTCACGGCTTGCCGCAGGGTCAATTGAGGCACCACAATCCAATCAAAGCCGAAGGCCAGACGGTCCCAGACGGACTTGAGGGTGTCGCCGCCGCCCTCATTTTCCCGGGTCTCCTGCCAGATTACTTGGGAAAAGACACGGAAGGTTGGCACGATAGCGGCATTCAGTTCGGCGATCAGGTAGTGTTCCACCGCCCCCTGATACTCACGCGTGAAGTAATAGTTGAAAGAGAGGAAGGGGCGGTCCTCGATGCGCAGGGTTTCGTATAGGTTCTGCACCTGGAGGTTGGTAGGGAATTGTTGATAGAGCTGTTGGGCCAAATCCCGGGCTTCATTTTTGTAATTCAGGATGTCAAGAGCATAGGCCATGCCGATCCGGGAGTCTTTGTCTTTGGAGTCCACTCCCTGGGCTATTTTGTATTGCTCCAGGGCTTGCCGGGGGTGCTTTTGCCATAAGTAGGCCTCCGCCAGGCCGTTGCGCAAGCCGGTATCCAGACCAGCCTTGGCCAGGGCTCCGGTAAAATATTCGGCGGCTTCCCGGTTTTTATCCTTAAAAAGCAGGAAGAGGCCTCGCAGCCTCGTTGCCACATTATTTTGATATTCAAAGAGATCGGCCTCGGGCACGGAAAAATATTTGCCATTGAGGGCCGCTTGCTTTTTCCGTAAATACTCGCTCATTTGCTGCAGGGTAGCGGCTGCGGACTGCCACTGCCGCAGCTCTGTCTGGGCATAGAAGAGGCCTTGTAGAGGCTCAAAGGGCTCATCGGGATGCTGTTCCAGCACCAGCCGATAATACTTGGCCGCCTGTTGGGGCCGCTTCAAATAAAGATAGGCGTCAGCCACAGCCCCATTCACCCAGTATGGCACCGGCTGGCCTGACTTCTGATAGAGGGCGAACTGCTGCAAGGCTTCCCGCATCCGGTCTTTCTTGCGCAGAGCCACAATGTAATCCTGGCGAGCCCGCCAATTTTTCGGCTGCTGGGCTACTTGCGCTTGCAGCCGGGCCAGGGCCTGGTCCAGTTCATCCCAGCGCAGCCGCTCCACCGCCACGTCGCCCTCCAGGTTTTCCAGCATCCCTTTGTCTTTAAGGGATGCGGCGCGGGCGGTTTTCAAGGCGTCATCGTAGGCTCCCATGGCGTTGAGGATAAAGACTTCCATAGAGGCCAGGGTGGTGGACGAAATTGATTTTGCCCGCCTCGCCTTTTCCCAGGCTCGGGTTGCACCGACGAAGTCTTCCAGCCGGCAACAGGAGTAGATCAGGCCTTTAAAGGCTTCTTTATCCCGAGGATCGACCTGGCATCCCCTGGCATAGAGCTTCCGGGCCCGGGTAAAGTCTCGCAACTCATAGAAAGCTTTGCCGATATTTTTGTGCAGGTAGCCAAGGTCCCGCAAGGCAGACTCATGCCTCCGGTAATACTCGACTGCCTTCTGATATTCCCCGGCCCAGACCAAGGCAGTGACATAGTCGGCCATCACATGGTGGTCGTCCGGCAACAGGGTTGTGGCTCTTTGCAAC
>JARRQO010000224.1:0-667 GCA_037381685.1 Deltaproteobacteria bacterium
GGTCCCCCGGCTACGGCAGTTTTCCTACGGAGCTTGGCTTCTCTCACCAGGGCCAACAAACCCTCTCTCTGAATATACATGGCCGATATCAAAACCAGCTCGGCCCAATGCCAATCTTCCTCCGTCAGGCTTCCGGTGTTGAGATCGATCAGACGCAATTCCCATTCAATGGGCAGCAAGGCTGCCACCGTAACCAAACCCAACGGAGGATTAACCGTTTTGTTACCCCGGAGCCGGCAAGATTTCTGGAAACTCCAAAAGGACAGGGGAAATTCGGGACATACCAACAATGCCCGCATAGCTGTAAAACTCCTCAATCACCCACAGTCGGCGGGAATCAGGCGATGGCTGCTCAAGTAGGTGTATTGAAATATCTTTCGAACTTCACAACTATAATCTTTGCGAATGTAAACCCACTCGTGAGGAACATGATAACATAAAATTTTTCCTAAAACCTCTCCCCTCCGCTTATGGACGCCAGAGAATATCAGTCCATCTCTGATTTACAGCCTAAGAACCCAAAGTAGCACCGATTGATAATGATAAGAAATGAAAGGCGATGAAAAATAAACCTATTACGTCGCATGGAGGCATCGACTCTGCTCTCAACCCTATTGTCTGGTGAAGCTGGTATTTTGCAATGCTAAGAGATAAGCCAGGATAGCGA
>JARRQO010000224.1:724-6260 GCA_037381685.1 Deltaproteobacteria bacterium
CTGCAAAGTTTTTTGACCATTCCAGCTTGACCCTATCAGTAAAGACCTCATTTTTTCCCATCCTAGGGGGTCCGCGATCCCTGGTTTGGGAGAGGATATGAGGATTCTCTAAGAGGCCGGCATTGCCCGGCCTTTATTTTTGCCAAAGGAGGCAAGGCGATGAAAAACAACAGCTTTGAGGAAATGGTGGCAATTCAGCTGAACACCCGGTCCTGGCCGGGACAGGCAAAGCTGGGTGCCTGAATTCCCTCAAGTTTCGATGAATCCTTAAGAAGCAACTTGACATTACACCATTAAGGTGTAATATATTGGTGGGTCAATTATGACGGAGAAGCGCCAACCTACCTACGATCTGAAAGCATTTAAGGCTGCGTTCAGCAGCGTGGAGAAGCTAGCCGTCACCGGCACCGCACTAAGAAGCGCCGCCGCTTTAGGGTTTGGACGCGCTGAGATCGTCGAAACGATCCAGACCATGCAACGGGAGCATTTTTATAAGTCAATGACAAGCTATGCCGACCATCGGCTTTGGCAGGACGTATATCACGTCCCCTCGGCAGTTGGAGTCCTTTATATCAAGTTTACCGCCGATGTTTTAACCGAATTTTTGTTGCTCTCGTTTAAGGAGAAAGGCGATGACCGCTAGTCCCGTATGTCCGAAAACGGGTTCGCCGATGCACCGCGGCGTGCGCCCCATGACATTGACTTATAAGGAAAAGTCGATCACTTTCGACATGCCCGGCTGGTATTGCGACGATTGCGAGGAGAGCATTCACACCGGCAAGGATATGAAGGTGTCCGACCGCATGTTGAACCGGCTTAAGGCTCTCAGCGAGGGTCTGCTCGGGCCGGAGGAAATTCGGCGCATCCGCAAGAAACTTCATCTTTCCCAGGAGACTGCCGGCCTGCTGATCGGCGGTGGTCCCCGAGCTTTCCAGAAATACGAAAGCGGAGACCTGTTGCCGAGCCGGGCGGTCAGCAGCGCCTTGGTTTTACTCGATCATGACCCCGGTGCATTGGGTATTTTAAAGAAGCGGCATGAAGCGCACCAGCCCCCTGTCCCATCCGAAGCTGTCGAGCACCCTTGACGCCTGAAAGGTTTCTATTGGAGGTGCAACACACATAATAAGGTAGCTCTTTAACAAATAAAACCTTCACTCTTTCACCCAGCCTAGGGTGTGCCCCCCTGGTTTGGGAAGAGGGAGCGATGGTTCCTTTGATAAGGCCGGGCATTGTCCCGGCCTTAATTTTTGCCAGAGGAGGCAAGGCAATGAAAAGTAACGGTTTTGAGGAAATGGTGGCCATCCAGTTGTCCGTGCGCTCCTGGCCCGGCCAGGCCAAGCTGAGCGCCGAGGACCTGGGGCTCAAAGATGGCGAAGTTCCGGAAATCTTCTACCTGGGGAACAAGAAGCTCTATCCTCAGGAGTGGCGGCATCTCTTTAACCATCTCTCCGGTAAGGCCCGGAGCTACCTGAACGACCACAGCTATCCCTTCGTGGTCGAGTATGTCCGCGCCATCCCCAAGAGGAACCTGGCCAAGGTAGTGGAGCGCCTGGAAGAGCTGAAGGCGGAGTATCTGGCCAAGGCCGAAGAGTTCGTGGACCGCTACGACGCCATCCGGGAGGAGTGGAAAGAGAAGTACGAGGATATCTGGCCCCGGCTGGCCCCCCACTACCCCGGCAAGGACCGGCTCCGCCGGAAGTTCGACTTCTATTGGAGCGTCTTTGAGTTGAAGGGGGCTGACGTGAAGGAAGGGAGCGCCCCGGAGATCATTGCGACCTACGACCAGGCCCGGGCCGAGCTCCAGGAACGGTACCAGGAAATGGTGGAAGAGGCAGTGGTCTATCTCCGCAAGAAGGTGGTGGAGACGGTACAAAACCTATCCAGCCGCCTGAAGGACGGCCGGATCGTCCGCAACGACACCCTGGAAAGCGTGCGCCGGGTGGAGGATTGGTTCAAAGACCTGAATATCTTTGGCGACGTGCAGGTGGAAGAGGCCTTGGGCAAACTGCGGGGCGCCTTGAACGGCACCGATTATGAGGCTCTGAAGGATAACGAGCCTCTCAAGCTGCAGTTGGCGAACCTGGCCGACCAGGTGGCCGCGGCGGCGGGCAAGCTGGACGACGTGAGTGCTATCTCCGGCAACTACAAAAGGCATATCGACCTGAGTTAGGAGAGCCTATGGCTAAATCGAAAACTTGTTGGAAGTGTAAGCGGGACTTGCCCCTGGAGGATTTCCATATCCTACGGACAAGCCCAGATGGTCGGCAAAACATCTGTAAGTCATGCAAAAGCGAACTCTGCAAAGAACGGCGCCAAAGTGACCCTCGGGTAAGAGAAAGTTGCCGGAAGGCTCAACAAAGATATGTACGGAGGAAATTGGAAACCGATAAGCAGGGTTTTAGGGAATGGAAACGGCAGCATGACCGGAAATATCGGGCCAAGAATCGGAAGAAAATTTACTCCGTAATTGCGCTATGGAAAATCGAGAACCCTGAGAAATGGAAGGCCGAATGTAAGACCAGGAACGCCATTAAATCAGGGAAGTTGATCAGGCCTAATACCTGCTCTCTTTGTGGTGAAGAGGGCTTAATTCAGGCCCACCACTACGATTATAAAAAGCCCCTTGATGTCGACTGGCTTTGCTCTGAGTGTCATGCCCAGCAAGATAAAGAGAGGCGGCGCTATTACGATTTCCTATAAAGGAGGCAACTATGGAGACCAACATCATAAAGGGCAAAAGAGTCGGGCTGGTGTCTTTTCACACTCGGACCGGCTATGGCGACAGCCCGATCCAAGTTGGCTGTGGGGTCTATGAAGAAACCGAAAACAGGAAACACGATTGGACAGGAGAATCACTGGACGGCGAAATCCCCATCAAGGCTTTTTTGGAGTGGGGCCTCAAGCAAGGCTACTTGAAGTTCTCCCATAAATTGGACAGGAGGCGGCGATGATATTCCTTGCCTTTAACCTGGAGGACTTTCACAGCAACCAAGACGCCGGCCGCACCATGGTCGGCGTCAATTTTGTTCAGGCCAGAAGCCTTCAGTTGGCCAAGGAGTTAATGGCCAACTTCTATCCTGGCGCTGCCTGGGCAGTGGTGTCCAAGAGAACTTTTGACGCAGGGATTGTGTTAGCGTCCGGCTGCCAGGACAAGGAATCTGCGGCCGAGGAGGGATGATGCACACCAGTAACTTCTGGCATTTTAAGGACGCCCCGGACGATCCCCGGCTGGTATCCATTGCCCTGTGGGCCCCCGGCTGGTACAAGGGCCGGCGGCGTTACCCGGCCCTGGCCCCCAGGCGCAACATGCTCAAACTGGATGAAGTCCCTTACCGGGTGGAGTTTCAAAAAATCCTGGACGCTCTGGAACCCCGGAAGGTCTTCGAGGACCTGGGGGAGGACGCGATTTTGTTGTGCTGGGAGCCCTCCGGCAAATTCTGCCACCGGCGCCTGGTGGCGGAATGGCTGGAATCGCACTTGGGGATTGAGGTGCCGGAGTATGAGGTCACCCCCCCGGCAACCGGTGCTCTTTAAATAAAAACCTTTTCAAAGGAGACGGCGACTATGAACAGCGAAGAAGCAAGGTCGATAACGGCCAGGGCGATGATTCAGGCTGTCGATGAAAGCAAGATCATCCCCACCATCCTGATTTCCATTTACAACGGGGTGATCGAGGATGTGAGCGCAGACCGGCCCTGCCGGGTAATCATCCTGGAAAACGATAAATACATCGACCCCCGGGATTATGACGGGGATGCTTTTGTCCTCTGGGGTGAAACCCCCACCCTTTTAAGAGAGTGGGAGGTCTTCTTGGAAGATGTTTCTCCTGACATGTCTGCGGAGATTCAAGCGGCCCGGGATTGTCCCAGATGTGAGAACTGCGGGTTTCCGGTGCCGGGTGGGCAGTTCTTCACTAAAGAAAACTCCTGCGCCAAGCTCTGCCAGGAGTGCGCTGGGGACGATAACGTGTTGGTAAACGACTAAATGGAGGGAGCGACCCAATGACAACTAAGGCGACCGCCGAACCCACGTTCTCCAGCAGCTTGCGCGTTTGTCCGCCCAGCACCGGCGCCCGGTAGAGGGCTGGAAGCGGCGCGCCGCTCTGAGGCCTGGACCTGCTTGCCCGGCAAATAATCTGGCTGGCCGGGTTGGGTATCAGCAGCCCGGAGAGAGACGGCATTTTAAATCTACTTGAGGGGATTCAGGATTTGGCTGACCCCTTAGAAGACGAGGAGGAGTGATGGCAACCTGCCGCATAATCGTCAGGGACGTAACTTACAAGGCCTATGAAATAGAGGCAGATTCCGTTGATGAAGCGGACGAGAAGTTGACCCTGGGCTATTACGATGAAAGTCTTTTCCCGGAAATCCTGGATGGCGGGGAATGGGAAATCACAGACATCTATCCATTAAAGGAGGTGACAAGTGGCTAAAAAGACTCCTAAAGCGACCGGCGACTGCGCCACATGCCCGTTTTGGAAGATGAGAAACAGCAGGATCAAGGGGAAGCTGATCCCTGGGGGCACCGGCAAGTGCACCCGGCCAGAAGGTCTGTGCGACAACCCGAAACCCAAAGACCCCATTAAGGGGGCTGCGAAAGCTGCGCAAAAGGAAAGGGGCCTGCCCACCCAGGCCCCCGAAACCGCCCCTCAAGACTCGTCGAAGACGAGCAATGAGGTGAACCTTTCTCTAATCTACCCCAATCCCAGCCAGCCCCGCAAGTTTTTTCCGCGGGAGGCCCTGGAAGAGCTGGCCCTGTCCATCAAAGAGCAGGGCCTCATCGAGCCCCTGGTGGTAGCGCCCCGGGAGGGAAAGTTCATGCTCATCGCCGGGGAGCGGCGCTGGCGGGCCTGCCAGATGGCTGGCATAGAGAAGGTACCGGTGCGGATTCTCCAAGCGGACGACCGGCAGATCGCCGAGATGGCCCTGGTGGAGAACATTCAGCGCCAAGACCTGACACCGTTGGAAGAGGCCCGGGCCTTTCAGGCCATGCTGGACTCGGGCTACACCAAAGAAGAACTGGCCCGAAAGCTCGGCTTCAAGCAGGTCTGGCGGGTGGATAAGAGGTTAAGCCTCCTAAACCTGGCCCCCAAGTACCAGGAGGCCATGGTCCACGGCATCATCTCCCCATCCCAGGCCTTTGAGATGAGCCGCTTGACTGCTCCCGAAGAGCAGGAGCTGGTCTTCCAGAAGGTCAAGGCCGGGGAGCTGCCCACCTATAACCATATCCGGCGTTTCGTTAATGCCCTGGTGGACGCCAAAAAGCAGACCGCCCTGTTCGCCCTCCCCAAAAAGGAGGACCTGGAGGTGGTCTCCCGCTGGGAGAAGGCCCTGGACGCGGTCACCGGCCTGGTCTGCAAATCCTTTGCCCTGGAAGACTGCCGGGTCCTGGCCAAGGTGTATCAGGGGAACACCCTGGTGAACTTGGCCAAGATCGACTTAATCATCAAACACCTGAACCTGGTCAAGAAGGCCATGCTGGAGAACGCCAGCCGGCAAGAGGTGGTGCGGCTGGCCCAGGGAGGCGACTGTGAAGC
>JARRQO010000225.1:0-4099 GCA_037381685.1 Deltaproteobacteria bacterium
GCCGTACACAAAGGTGATCTTGCCGTATTTCGGCCGGTTGGCCGGGTCCAGGAGCCAGACGATGGTGGACCTCAGCGTGGTCACGGCAAAGCCCCCCGCAATGATCAGCAGGTTTTTGCCTTCCAGCTCTGGCAGGGGGTAGGAATTCCCCAACGGACCCCGCACCCCGATGATGTCGCCTTCCTTCATGTTGTGCAGCACCGTGGTTACTGCGCCCACCTTGTTGACGGTAAACAGCAGATACCCTTTTTCCGTGGGTGAAGAGGCAATGCCGATGGGGATTTCGCCGGAGCCGGCGATGGAAAGCTCGGCGAACTGGCCCGGGGTGTAGGTGAAGGCGGCTTCATCCTCGGGGGTAAGGAAAACCAGTTTATAGGTTCGGAGGTTTTTGTCCTCCGTTTCCACCACGATTTGGTCGATGCGAACCGGATAAGGCAGATAGGGGTTTCTCACAGACAACCTCGTTATAAAACGTATTCAGCCCTCGCTTGCCGGCCTAAAACCAGTTGCCGCCGCGGGGCTTAAAGATGCCTAAGAATTCATATCCCGGACCACGTCCCGGACGTCAATGTTCACCGGACAGAGCGTAATGCAGCGGCCGCAGCCGACGCAACCTATCGCCCCCTCCCGCTTCAGGGGGATGTACTTGAATTTGTGCATGAAGCGTTGGCGCACCCGTGATTTTTTGTCGGGCCGGGGGTTGTGGCCCGAGCCGTGCTGGGTAAAGAGCCAGGACATGCAATAATCCCAGTTCCGCAGGCGCACCCCCTTGCCTTCATGCACTTCGTCCTGGATGTCGAAGCAATGGCAGGTGGGGCAGACATAGGTACACACCCCGCAGTTGAGGCAGCGCTCCTGGACCTCGTCCCAGTGGGGGGCCTCGAAAAGCTCCATGACCGTGCGTGCTGCGATGTTATCCGTCTCCACCTCATCCGTGATGGTGGCTTCGGCCTGCTGCTTGAGCTCCTGGGCCCGGGCCTTATCGGCGGGCGCCGCCGGAGTCAGCCCCTGGGCTTTCTTGAGAACTTCCTCCCCCTTGGAGGTCAGGGGCTTTAGCAGCAGCCGGTCACCCAAATCCACGGCTTGAACGTCCTGGCCCTCCTCATGGAAAGGCCCCGAGCCCATACTGGTGCAGAAGCAGGTGGGGCAAGGCTCGTTGCAGTCCAGCCCGATGATCACCGTGGCCTCCCGCTTTTCCGCCCAGTAAGGGTCGGAATATTGGTCGTTGGTAAAGATCGTATCCAACACCACAAAGGCCTTGGCGTCGCAGGGCCGCAGGCCCAAAACCAGACGGCGTTGGGGCTGGTTCTTGACTTCCTCCAGGATAAAGGCCCCTTCCTCGCCGGGGTTGGCCGTAAATTCCAGCATCTTCTCCGACTGCGGGAAAAACAGGTCCTTGGGAGACAAATGGGTATTCTGGAAATCCAGGCGAAATTCCCGGGGTTCAGCCGCCGCGAGGACTATCTTACCGTCCTGCAGCACCGGCCCCAGCACCCCTCCCGGAAACTCCCCGGCCAGGGACTCGACGAATTCCGCCAAATCGCTTTTTTTCAGGATATAGCTTGCCATGGGTAACCCTTACTTGATGAATTCCTGCGGATCGTCGGGTAGAAACACGGTGAGCGGCGGTTTCTCATCCGGGGAAAGCCCCGCCTCATAGCCGTAACGCTCTTTGACGCTCTTTTCCAGGACCCGGGTGAACTGCCGCACCTTGATGCCCATGGGGCAGGCGCTCTCGCAGGCCCCGCAATCGGTGCAGCGCCCGGCGCAGTGGTAAGCCCGCAGCAGGTGAAAGGTCATAACGTCCGTGGCATCCTGGGATTTGCCCACCCACTGTGGCTGGGTTTCGTCCACGAAACAGACCTGGCAGTAACACAGGGGGCAGGCATCCCGGCAGGCGTAGCACCTGATGCAATCCTTGACCAGTTCCCGGTAATAATCCCACCGCTCCGGCTCGGATTTGGCCAACAGTTCCTCCAGGTCCTGGTAGGGGTCCACCGCCGTCTCCGGCACCGGCTCCGCCACCAGTTCATCAGATACTGGCGGGTTGCGGTGCTGGCACACCCGGCAGTTTTGCCGCAGCATTTCAGCTTTTTCCAGGGTGACGGCAAAGTCCCGGCCTTTGACGGTGATCTGCCCATTGTCCTCCACCATCTCGGTAATAGTCTGACCCTCTGGAACCCGGGCCTCGATCAAGGCCGGCTCCACCATGCCTTCGCAGGGAACCCCGATAATATAGACCCGGTCCCGGTTTATCTGGTTTTCCACTATGTGATTGAGGATATTGCGGGCGTCGCAGCCCTTGGCCACCACTGCGATTTTTCCCTGGCGCCTGGGAATGAAAGTGGCCAGGTTGACCCGGCAATTGCTGTCCCAGATGAGGTTGTCGGCCTCTTGGGGAGTCCGGGCGAAGTACGGAGCATTCCTGAGGGGCACAGTGCCGGCCCGGTACCCGATGACCACGTCCACTTTACCCTCACTCAGCAGCCGTTTGGCCGCGGCGCGGATCTTTTCGGTACGGGTATCCATCTAAGCCACCTTGAGCTCGCGTTTGATCAGGCGGGTGTTGGGCCCCAGGGCTTTGATGGTGTTGATTACCTCAATGGCCGTTTGCTGGAACTTAGTGGACTCAGCCGAAGAAATCCAGGAAAAATGCAGGCGTTCCGGCTCGATCCCAATGCCTGCCAGGAAATCATGCATCAGGGTAAACTTGCGGCGGGCATACAGGTTGCCGGCAATGTAATGACAGTCCCCCGGATGGCAGCCCGAGACCCAAACGCCGTCGGCGCCGTGACGGAAGGCATCCAGGATAAACTTGGGGTCCATCCGGCCGGTGCAGGGGAGCATCACGGTCCGGAAATTGGGCGGGTATTGCAGCCGGCTCACCCCGGCCAGGTCGGCGCCGCCATAGGTGCACCATTTGCAGAAAAACGCAATGATTTTCGGTTCAAATTCGCTGCTCATAAACGTTATCCTTACATACAAGCCGCAATTTGGGCAAAGACTTCGGCATTGGTAAAGCCCTTGAGTTGAGCCGCGCCCGAGCGGCACGAAGCCACACAGGTGCCGCAGCCCTTACACAAGGCTTCGTTGATTACGGCCTTTTCGTTTTCATCCAAGCCAATGGCCTGATATGGACAGACCGTGACGCATACCCCGCACCCGGCGCAACGTGCCGCACACACCTCAGCCACCATGCCGCCCACCATCAGTTGCTTGGAGGTCAGCAAAGTCACGGCCCGGGAGGCCGCGGCCTGGGCCTGGGCGATGCTTTCGTCCATGGGCTTGGGATAGTGCGCCAGGCCAGCCAGGAAGACGCCGTCGGTGGCGAAATCCACAGGACGCAGCTTCTGGTGGGCCTCGAAGAACCAGCCGTCTTCATCCAGGGGGACCTTGAACATCCGGGCTAATTTCTCATCCTGGTAGCTCACAACGGCCGCAGCCAGAGTCAGGTAATCGACCAGGAAGGTCACGTCCCGCTGCAGAATCGGATCGAAAACCGTGATCTGCAAATCCGAGCCGAGGACCCGGACCTGGGGCTTGTTTTCCAGGTCGAACCGGATAAAGATCACGCCCTGTGACCGAGCCTCTTTGTACAGGTCCTCCTTGAGGCCGTAGGTCCGCATGTCCCGGTAGAGGATGTAAACCTCGGCCTCGGGGTTGCGTTTCTTGATTTCCAGGGCGCTCATCACCGAGTGGGTGCAACAGACCTTGGAGCAGTAAGGCCGCTCGGGTTCCCGGGACCCCACGCATTGGATGAACGCAAAGTTTTGCGCCTGACTTAAGCCCGGATCATTGTTCATGAGCAGGCCGTCCATCTCCAGGTGGGTCAACACCCGCGGGTCCTGTCCATAGAGGTATTCCGTGGGTTTGAGCTCCTTGGCGCCTGTGGTGATCAGAGCCACCCCGTGGGTGATCTCCGTGCCGTCGGCCAACCGGGTGGTGAAATTGCCGATATAGCCGTCCACGTTTTCCACCGTTGTCCCCAGGTGCACGGTGATGTTGGCGTCCGCTTTGACCTTAGCCCTCAAGTCCTTGAGGTAAGCCTGGATGTCTTCGTGCTGGGCGGTTTGCGTCAGGCGGTTGGCCTGGCCGCCCA
>JARRQO010000225.1:4135-5332 GCA_037381685.1 Deltaproteobacteria bacterium
GTTGGCCTGGCCGCCCAACTGCTGGCTTTTTTCCACCACATCCACGGCGAAGCCCTGGGCCGAGAGCGCCAGGGCCGCGTTCAACCCGGCCACCCCGCCCCCAACCACCAGAACGCTGGGGGTCATATTGATGGTGGTCTCGTATAGGGGCGCCAGTAGCGCCGCCTTGGCCACGGCCATGCGCACCAGGTCTTTGGCCTTGGCCGTGGCCCCGTCCGGGTCCTCGCTGTGCACCCAGGAATCCTGGTTGCGGATGTTGGCCATTTCAAAGAGGTATTTGTTGAGGCCTCCGTCCACCATGGTCTCCTGAAAGAGAGGCTCATGGGTCCGGGGCGAACACGCGGCCACCACGATGCGATTGAGCTTATGCTCCTCGATGATCTCAATCATTTTGGTCTGGGTGTCCTGGGAGCAGGTGAAGAGGTTTTGATCCACATACTCCACATAGGGCAGCGTCTGGGCGTATGCCACCACGTCGGGCACCCGGATGATGCCGCCGATGTTGAGACCGCAGTGGCAAATAAAGACCCCGACCCGGGGCGGGTCACCTATGACATTGCGCTCGGCGGGGATGACCTTTTCCTGCACCAGGGTGTGGCGAGCCGGGGCCAACTTGCTGGAGGCCGCACTGGCCGCGGCACTGGCCTCCATGACCGAAATGGGGATATCCTTGGGTTCAGTGAACACGCCGCAGGCATAAATTCCCGGTTTGCTCGTGGCCACCGGCGCAAAAGAGCTGGTGCGGGCGAAGTTGTATTGATCGACCTCCACTCCCAAACGTTTGGCCATCTCCACGGTCTCCCGGCTGATTTCCAGCCCGTGGGCCAGGACCAGCAGGTCGAATTCTTCCGAGATTATCTGGCCAGCCTCGGTAAGGTAACGAATCTTGAGGCCACCGTCTTCCATGGGGTCCACTGAATGGACCCGGGACCGGATAAAGCGGATGCCCTTGGCCTGGGCCTTTTCGTAATATTTCTCAAAATCCTTGCCGAAGGTGCGCATATCCATATAAAAGATAGCCACTTCCAGGGGCTGGTTGCTGTGTTCCTGGGCCAGCGAGGCCTCCTTGAGGGCATACATACAACAGACGCTGGAGCAGTAGCCGTGGTCGCAGTGATGCACGTCCCGGGAGCCTACGCACTGGAGGAAGGCGATCTTTTGGGGTTCGGCGTGGTCGCCGGGGCGCATCAGGTGCCC
>JARRQO010000226.1:0-4082 GCA_037381685.1 Deltaproteobacteria bacterium
CCTAGTCAAGGATAATTCCTGGCTGCCCAGAACCTGGTGGCACAGGCTTCCACCTGTGCAAAAAACCCCTGCTTTTGGGGCAGGCACTTGGTTCCATAAATGATCACTATTTTATCGGGGTGTTAAATTCCCTCCTTGCTTAAAGGGAGGGGTTAAGGGGGGGATACAAGCATTTGATAATCCTCCTAAATTCATCCTTAATAACGCCAGCGCAAGGAAGAGCTCGGATGAGCGGGGGTAGGAAAACCCCCCGGCGTAAAATTGCCCATATTTTGGTGGCCTAAATGGCGGCAACCCCAAAAAATTTGCAAACGCTCCTAAATGGCCTGCCCGGCTGCCGGGTAGCCGGCGACCTTGACGTGCCGGTGGAGGGCGTGGCCTACCATTCCCGGGAGGTCGTACCCGGCGGGCTCTTCGTGGCCCTGAAAGGCTGCCGCACCGACGGCCACCTCTATCTTGACGCCGCTCTCTCCCAGGGCGCCCGGGTGGTGGTCACCGAACAGGAACTGGCCCCGCCCCCGGGAGTCACGGTGGTCCGGGTTCCCCAGGCCCGCCTGGCCCTGGCCCACCTCAGCGCCGCCTTTTATGACCACCCCAGCCGGGAACTGACCCTGGTAGGCATTACCGGCACCAACGGCAAGACCAGTACCACCTATCTTTTGGAAGCCATCCTCTCTGCCGCCGGCTCCCGGGTGGGAGTGGTGGGCACCGTGAATTACCGCGTCGGCGAGGCCACTTTGCCCGCCCCGGTGACCACCCCCGAATCTCTCGACCTCCAGCGCCTCCTTCGCGAGATGCGCACCCAGGACGTCAGCCACGTCTTTCTGGAGGTCTCCTCCCATGCCTTGGACTTGATGCGGGTGGACCGGACGACTTTTGCCGCTGGCGTTTTTACTAACCTTTCCCAGGACCATCTGGATTACCACCGCAATCTGGACGCTTATTTCACGGCCAAGTCCCGGCTCTTTACCGAAATCCTGGCTAACGGCTGTGGCTCTCAGGGGCTTGCTGTCCTCAACCTGGATGATCCCCGAGGCCGTATGCTCCAAGATGCCCTCCGGGGGCCGGCGCTCACCTACGGCTGCCATCCCGACAGCCAGGTTCGCCCCCTGAACTATCGCTTTCGCCAGGATGGGCTCTCGGCACTGCTTCTTACGCCTGCCGGGGAAGTAAAGATTACCTCCCGCCTGGTGGGTCCCTTCAATCTGGCCAATATCCTGGCGGCCGCGGCCACCGCCCTCGGTCTGGGCCTAGACCCGGATACCATCGTCACAGGTATCGCCGCGCTTTCACGCATACCGGGCCGGCTGGAGCGCTCCGGTCCTCCCGCAGGCCCCGGCGTCTTTGTAGATTACGCTCATTCCCCGGCAGCCATCACCCAGGCCCTCGGGGCCTTGCAGACCCTGGACTTTTCCCGGATAATCACGGTGTTCGGCTGCGGCGGCGACCGCGACCGCACCAAGCGACCTCTTATGGCCCAGGCCGCCGCGGCGGGGTCCCAACTGGTCATTGTCACCAGCGACAATCCTCGCACTGAAGACCCCCTGGCCATCATCGCTGAGATCGAACCAGGTCTGGAACTTAGCGGCCTGCCCCGGCTCACCCCCACCGCCATGGCTCGCCGGGAGGTGGGCTACCTGGTGGTCCCGGACCGCGCCGAAGCTATCCGGCTGGCCGTGGCCCTGGCCCGCCCCGGCGAAGCGGTCCTGGTGGCCGGCAAGGGCCACGAAAACTATCAGATTTGGGGTGCCGAACGCCGCCATTTCGACGATCGCGAGGAAGTGGCGCAGGCCCTGAAGGATTACCACTGCTGATCTTATTCAAGTTAAGAGGTTATAAGTTCGATAAAGCTAATAATATTTGGAACTTTTGCAAAATCGAATTTAATTTAGCCGCAGGCTTTATCGTGAAACTCCTCCATAGGGAGGTAGGGGCGAGCCGGTGGCTCGCCCGGGAAGAAATTAGGGCTTAAAAAGCCAGTGCCAACGAATATTTTGGGGGCAACTTGCTAAGATTTCACTCAAAAAGCAACTTTGCCAGAGGTTAATTTTTAACAAAAACCAGGACAAGATGCGGGCCACTTTTACCATTCCCGAAATTTTGGCAGCCACCAGCGGCAAACTAGTGCAGCCGGGGGCCTGGGACCTCTTTTGCGGCGTCAGCACCGACTCGCGCCTCTGCCAGACCGGGGAACTTTTCATCCCGCTCACCGGAGAGCGCCACGACGGCCACCAATTCATCCCCAAGGCCTTGCTGCGGGGCGCCCGGGGCCTCTTGGTGGAAAAAAGCAAATTTTTAGGCCCAGCTTCAAGCCCAGCCACTATCGTCCCACCGGAGGTCACCGTCATTGCCGTCAACGACACTCTGACGGCTCTGGGCGATCTGGCCCGGCTCTGGCGCACCCATTTTGATGTGCCCGTGGTGGGCCTCACCGGCAGTTGCGGCAAAACCACCACCAAGGAAATGATCGCCGCAACCCTGGCCCCCAGCTTCCGGGTCCTGAAAAACCGCCTGAACCTCAACAATCTCATCGGCATGCCCCTTACCCTGTTGGGCCTGGAAGGGACCCACGAAGCCGCGGTGGTGGAGATGGGCATGAACGCCTTTGGCGAAATCCACCGCCTCACCCAAATCGCCCGCCCCACCGTCGGCGTGCTCACCAACGTCCATCCGGCCCATACCGAAGGCGTGGGCGATATCGCCGGGGTGGCCCGGGCCAAAGGCGAACTGGTCTTCGCTTTGCCCCACGGCGCCGCCCTGATTTACAATGCCGATGACCCCTGGGTGGCCCGCCTGGCCCAGAATTTTCCCGGTCCCCGCCTGGGGTTCGGCCTCAATGCCGCGGCCGGTCTCCGGGCCACCGAACGGCAGACCCGGGGACAGGACGGACAGACCGCCCGCCTCTCTTATCAGGGACAGGACTGGCCCCTGACCCTGCCCGCAGCGGGCCTGCACATGCTCTATAACGCCCTGGCCGCCGCCGCGGTGGGCCTCTATCTGGGACTCGCACCCCAGGCCATCGCGGCCGCCTTAAGCCAATTTCGCGCCATTCACCGGCGCTCCCAGGTGGTCACCCTAAGCTCCGGGGTCCACCTCCTCAACGATTGCTACAACGCCAATCCCGGCTCCATGGCCATGGCCCTGGCCACCCTGATGGAACTCAAGGACCACGGCCGGGCCGCCGCCGCCCTGGGGGATATGCTGGAGTTGGGCTCTGGCGCCGCCGCCGACCACCGCGCCTTGGGCCGCCTGGCCGCCCGCCAGGGATTGGATCTGCTGGTGGTTTACGGCAGCTTCTGCCACGACGTGGCCGCAGGAGCCGCGGAAGCCGGCCTTCCGCCGGCCCACATCTTTCCGGTGGCAACCAGGCGGGAAGGCGCCCGTATCCTGCAGGACCTCCTGGCGCCTGGAGACTGGCTCCTGGTAAAAGGCTCCCGCAGCATGCACATGGAAGGACTTATCGACCGGCTGGAGGAGTCTTAAATGGAGGGTGGGCCTTGCCCACCGTCCTTATCTGGCGGGTTGGAATTATAGAAAGGTGGCACAGGCCTTCTGCCTGTGTATAAGCAGTAAGGATAAATTATAAGATGGCAAATCTATTTTGGAAAACTAAGGAAGGAGCAAAGAGCCTATTATCAACACCTTTTAAGACAGAAGAAGAATTTGAGAAAATAGTTTTTGAAACGCCGGAAATCCTTGAAGACATTTTTCTATTAAAAAGACAAATTAGAGGAGGAGCCAAGTCAGGAATCCCAGACATTGTAGGAATTGATAATGATGGAAATATCTGTATTGTTGAGATGAAGAATGTAGCTGTAGACGCATCAATAATTCCTCAAGTATTACAGTATGCTTTTTGGGCCGAGACGAATCCTGATAGCATAAAATCATTGTGGTTGGAATGCCCTAATAAACCAGATGATTTAACAATCAGCTGGGATAGTTTTCAAGTGAGAATTATTGTTATTGCTCCAAATATTCGTACCTCGACACTTGATATTGTAGAAAAAATAAACTATCCAGTTGATCTAATTGAGATTAATCGTTGGGTTGAAGCTGATAATCAATTATTATTTGTATAG
>JARRQO010000227.1:0-5480 GCA_037381685.1 Deltaproteobacteria bacterium
CTTTCCAGGCAGGCCCTGATTCTGGAGAAACTTTTCCACTTCCCGCAAATCCTCAAGGCTGTCCACTTCCCGGGTGTCTTTGTCCGTTTCCACGATGTGAATGGGAAAGCCGTGCTCCAGGGCCCGGAGCTGTTCCAGCTTTTCGGCCGCTTCCCAGCGCCCGGGCGGCAGGTGCACGAACTCCTGGAGGAATTGCACGCGGTAGCCGTAAATCCCGATATGCTTGTAAAAATAGGGCTGCCCGCCCTCCCGCCAGAACGGCAGGGGGCTCCGGGAAAAATACAGGGCCCGGCCGGCCCGGTCAAAGACCACCTTGACCACGTTGGGATTGGCCGCGGCTTTGGCGTCACTCAGGCGGCGCACCGGGGTGACCATGACCACTTCCGGGTCCCGGGCCAACACCCCGGCCAACCGCGAGATAAGCTCCGGGGGAAAGACCGGCTGGTCCCCCTGGATATTGATGACGATGTCCTCGGGGGCCAGATCGAGGCGCCTGGCGGCTTCGGCCAGGCGGTCGCTCCCGGAAGGGTGATCTTCCCGGGTCATGACCGCCTGCCCCCCGAAGTTTTCTACACACTCCCTAATGCGTTCATCATCGGTGGCTACCCAGACGCCGTTCAGCCCCTGCACCTCCAAGGCCTGCTCATAGGTCCACTGGATCAAGGGCGTGCCCAGAATCGGGGCCAGGGGTTTGCCCGGAAAGCGGCTGGAGCCGAACCGGGCGGGGATGAGGGCGATAAATTTCATAATTAACTTACAAAATTCTTGATGTTTGCTTAAGATAAGTATGCTTCCCAATTAGTGGAATAAATGAACCCTTTGCGAATTTTCTTTTTTTGTAAGAGGCCATTTTCTGCCATTTCATTTAAATCACTTCGAGCAGTCCCATATGAAACCTTAAATATTTTCTCATATCTTCGTGTATTAATATTCTTATGGTCATGATCTATTAATAATTTTATTAGTTTTTTCTGCCGTTTATTTAAGTAGACTCCTTTTTTATCCAAATTCTTAGAAATTATATCGGACTGATATTTTCTGAGAATTTTATTTATAATCTCATTGATAGATTTTGAAACTACATCGGCAAAATACAATAGAAAGTAGGTTAAATCATTATCATAATCTTCCACGTCTTTGATGGCTTTATAATATTTTTCTCTTTGTTTCGCAATTAAGGCGGAAATTGAGAAATATTTAAAAAATCCATAATGATTTTTTAATAAATAAAAATAGAACAAAGCTCTCGCAGTCCTGCCATTACCATCAAAGAAAGGATGAACATAGACCAGGAAGAAGTGAATTATGGAAGCCCTGATGACCGGGTGAATGAAATCTTCGTCGGATTGAGCATTAACCCAGGTTACCAGATTGTTCAAACATGGTTCGATGTTTTCAGCTGCCATTGGTTTGAAAATTACTGTATTAGTTTTATCCCAAATAAAAACTTCTTCATCCCTGAATTTTCCTGCATATGCTGGATCATCCAAAGTGTCTTGAGTAATGATCTGATGAATCTTGAGAATAAAATTAATATCAAAAGCAGAATCTTGGTTTTCCAAAATGTGGTTCATGGCCAAGTGATTGTTCTTCATCATTAATTCGCTTTTATCCTTAGGGGTCAGGTTACGGCGAACCAGCTCTTGAGCTCGTTTATGGGTGGTAAAAGCCCCTTCGATAATATTGGAGGCCCAAGCTTCTTCAATAATGGAATCAAAGATCAGCTCATGTTCAATATCCGGTTTAATGACCCTATATAATGAATCTCTACCGCGGCTGTCGATTTGATGGAGTTTGGCTTGTAGCGGCTTGAGGTTGACGTACCAGAATTTTTCTCCCTTCTCATCCAGCAGGTCCAGGACTTCCCCGCGAGATTTTCTTTCCTTCTGGATTTCCTGCCAAACTTCTGAGAGATTTAATTCACTAGGCAGTCTAAAACCGATCTCAATTTTGTTTAGATACCGGTCTTGGAATGATTTATACAAAGTAGCATAATCCATTGAATTACCGATATAATTAGGTTATTTTTTGTATCATTTTCGTATTAATTAGTTAACTTCTCCAGGTGGACCTTTCTGGCAGGGGTTGAGCCCAGCCAAATGCACCGAAAATAGGCTATTTGGTTAATAAGTTAACTCGTTAAACATTTATTCAATATAAGCTAACTACTTGATAAATAGATTAATATAGCTTGATTATCGTATTAATTTCATAATAATTGAAAAATTGATTTACGTCAAATCATTTCTCGCGAGGCTTGGGATGAATAAGATATGGCACTCTTCCTTGACAGGGTGAATTTGATGCTTATTTTTATAAGTGATTTCTCAAGGTTAGACATATTTGACATGGAGGTAATTCAAGATAATGGCAGCAGTAAGACTGGACAAGTTAACCTACAAAGCCCAGGAGGCCCTGCAAGGGGCCCAGGATTTGGCCCGGCAGTTGGGAAATCCCCAGATGGAGCCGGCCCACCTGCTCCGCACCCTCCTGGCCCAGGAAGATGGTCTGATCCGCCCGCTTTTGAAGAAGGTGGAAGTCGATCCCGGTAACGTCATCCAGGGGACCGATGACCTGCTGACCCGGCTGCCCAAAGTGAGTGGCGAGGCTCAGGTCTACATTTCCCCCGGTTTAAATCAGGCCCTGGACGCAGCTTTTAAACAGGCCGGTTTGATGAAAGATGAATATACTTCCACCGAGCACCTCTTTTGGGCCCTGGCCGCAGACAAGGGTTCCGAGGTGGCGCGGCTGCTGGGCGCCCAAGGCCTCTCCCCGGAGGGTATCCTCAAGGCCCTGGCGGATTTGCGGGGCGCGCAACGCGTCACCGACCAGTCCCCGGAGGAAAAATTCCAGGCCCTGGAGAAGTATGCCCGGGATTTGACGGAAATGGCCCGGACCGGCAAGCTGGACCCGGTCATCGGCCGGGACAGCGAAATCCGGCGCATCGTGCAGGTGCTCTCCCGGCGCACCAAGAACAACCCGGTGCTCATCGGCGAGGCCGGGGTGGGTAAAACCGCCATCGTGGAAGGCCTGGCCCAGCGGATCGTCAATGGGGACGTGCCCGAAAGCCTGAAAAACAAGCGGCTGGTGGCCCTGGACCTGGGGGCCCTCATCGCGGGGGCCAAGTTCCGGGGAGAATTCGAGGACCGGTTAAAGGCGGTGCTCAAGGAAGTCACGGAATCCGAAGGCCAAATCGTCATGTTCATCGATGAGATGCACACCCTGGTGGGCGCCGGGGCCGCGGAGGGGGCCATCGACGCCTCCAACATGCTCAAGCCGGCCCTGGCCCGGGGCGAATTGCGCTGCGTGGGGGCCACCACCCTCAACGAATACCGCAAATATATCTAAAAAGACGCCGCCCTGGAGCGTCGTTTCCAGCCCATCATGGTGGCCGCACCCTCAGTGGAAGATACCATCGCCATCCTCCGGGGTCTGAAGGAAAGATATGAAGTGCACCATGGGGTGCGCATCAAAGACGGCGCCATTGTGGCCGCGGCCACCCTCTCCCACCGGTATATCACGGACCGGCACCTGCCGGACAAGGCCGTGGACCTGATTGACGAGTCCGCTTCCAAGCTGCGCATGGAGATCGACAGCCGGCCTGCGGAAATCGATGAAGTAGAGCGCAGAATCACCCAGGAGGAGATCGAGCGGGAGGCTTTGCGCAAGGAACAGGACCCCGCCTCCCAGGAGCGCCTGGAGAAGATCGAAAAATCCCTGGCCGATCTCAAGGAGAAGAGCGCCACGCTCACGGCGCGCTGGCAAAAGGAAAAAGAAGTCATCTCCAAGATCCAGGCCATCAAGGAGAATATCGAAAAGGCCAAGATCGAGGCGGCGCACGCCGAGCGCACCGGCGATTTGGCCCGGGCCGCGGAGCTGAGTTACGGCACCCTGCTCAACCTCCAAAAAGAACTGGAGGAAGAAAACCAGGAAATCGCGGAAATCCAGGCGGAAGGGGCCATGCTCAAGGAGGAAGTGGACGCGGAGGACGTGGCCGAAGTGGTGGCCAAGTGGTCCGGCATCCCGGTCACCCGGCTTTTGGAAGGGGAGAAACAGAAACTGAAGAAGCGGTGCAGGCGGTGTCCAACGCCGTGCGCCGGGCCCGCTCGGGCCTGCAAGACCCCAACCGGCCCCTGGGCTCCTTCATCTTTTTGGGCCCCACCGGGGTGGGCAAAACCGAACTGGCCCGGGCCCTGGCCGCATTCCTGTTCGATTCGGAAGCGGCCATGATTCGCCTGGACATGAGCGAATACATGGAGAAACACACGGTTTCCCGGCTCATCGGGGCGCCGCCGGGCTACGTGGGCTACGAGGAGGGCGGCCAGCTTACCGAAGCGGTGCGCCGCCGGCCCTATTCCGTGGTGCTGTTCGATGAAGTCGAGAAGGCCCACCCCGAAGTGTTCAATTCGCTCCTGCAAATCCTGGACGACGGCCGCCTCACCGACGGGCACGGCCGCACCGTGGACTTCAAAAACACCATCGTCATCATGACCTCCAACATCGGCAGCCAGTATATCGCCGAGGTTACGGACGAGGCGCTCATGCGGGAGCGGGTCATGGAGGCCCTGCGGCTCCATTTCAAGCCGGAGTTCCTCAATCGGGTGGACGATATCCTCATCTTTCACCGCCTCACCAAGGAGCAACTGCGCCGCATCGTGAGCCTGCAGGTGGCCCGCCTGTCCCAGCTGTTGGCGGAGCGCCAGCTTGCCCTGGACCTCACCGACCGGGCCCGGGATTTTCTGGCCGACGCGGGCTACGACCCGACTTACGGGGCTCGCCCCCTGCGCCGGGCCATCCAGCACTACCTGCAAGACAAGCTGGCCCCCCTGCTGCTGGAAGGCAAGTTCAAGGAAGGGGATACCATCCGGGTAGATGTGGACCATGACGGCCTGACCTTTCAAAAGCAGGAAGACTAACGCTTAACTGCCAAGGTTATCAAGCGCTGGGGGCGGGGTTAGCCCTCCCCCAGGGCTTGGGCTTTGTACCTAACCCCCGCTTTATTTTTCCCCCGCCGCCCGCCGCCCTTCTAATACCAAGTTGCGGTCATACAGGTAATTTTATTTTTTGTAGGGGCGGACCTATGTGTCCGCCCTCATGGTGATCATACCTGGAGATGTCCCTACAAACCCGAAGCTATTTTTACTTCTATGAGCCCAAGTTGGTATTACAAAGGCCCAAACTACCTCACCCGGAGTCACCGCCTCGATTTCCGCACCCAAGCCGGTTTTGCCAGGGATACTAAAAACTTCAGGCTGCGCCTGAAGGCCATATGTCAATACTCAACTCATTAAAACAACAAGCATAAATAAGATCATAACCTTCGTCATGTCCCCGAAACTTAAGAGCTATCTCAAAAACTGCGCCTCAATCCTGCTGGGCTGTCTGGTGGCCTTGGTCTTGCTGGAGGTATTGCTGCGGGTCTACAATCCTTTGGAAATTCGTTTTAGGCCCGACCGTATCGTCCTGCCGGCCAACAAGCA
>JARRQO010000228.1:0-4052 GCA_037381685.1 Deltaproteobacteria bacterium
GAGTGAAAAAGGTTGCATTGCAGAAGCTGGAGTTTTTAAAGGTGGAAGTTCTGCGAAATTCAGCCTGGCAGCGAAATATGCCAAGAGAGAATTGATATTATTTGATTCATTTCAAGGGCTTCCCGAAAATACAGAACTACATGAACAAAGTATACTTGGACACTCAATAACGGGATGGTTTAAAGGAGGCGCATTTTGTGGAGGCATGGAAGAAGTAAAGCATAATATAGGGAAATATGGAGAAATAACTGTTTGTAAATTTATTAAAGGGTGGTTTGACGATACAATGCCATTGTTTAAGGAAAAGATCGCTGCGGCATACATTGATGTTGACTTAGCATCTTCCACAAAGACTTGCCTCAAGTATCTGTATCCTCTTCTCATCCCTGGTGGCGTTTTGTATTCTCAGGATGGAGACTTTCCTTTGGTGATTCAAGTTTTTGATGATGATCACTTTTGGGAAAACGAAGTCGGATGTAAGAAGCCATGCATAGAAGGACTTGGGACACAAAAACTCATACGAATTACAAAACCATTGAATTCACAATAACATAATAACCCAGTGGACTTTAATCCACTTTGGTGGTTCTATAGCATATTTAAAATCACTCAAGATATTATCAACCTCACTAATGGAGCGCACATGCTAGGCGTGATTCTTGCATCCGGTGTAGGGAGAAGATTGAAACCCTTGACCGACACTTTGCCCAAGCCTTTAATAAAAATTGGGGATAAGTGTCTCCTGGAATACCAGATAAATGCCCTTATTTCTCAGGGTATAAGACAGCTTATTATAACTACAGGCCATTTTTATGAAAAGATTGAACAATTTGTCACCGACACCTACCCTGGGCTCAAGATCGGTTTTGTTTACAATGAAAAATACGAAACAACCAATTATATTTATAGTCTCTGGCTTGTTAAATCAAAAATTGAAGATGATATTATTTTATTACATGGTGATCTATTTTTTTCTTTGGAGATATTGAATTTATTATGTAATTCAACTTTTCAAAGCACAGTGATTATAAAGAACGACGGCGAATCTATGCATAAAGATTTCAAGGCCAGCATTAACCATGAATTAGTAACGAAAATAGCTGTTGATCTTACCGGCTTTAATACATTTAATTGCTTACCTTTATATAAATTAAGCAATCAATTTTACCACCTATGGCAAGGGAAAATTGACGAATTTATTCAACAAGGTAAGGTTAACTGTTACGCAGAAGATGCCTTAAATGAGTTGCTTCCCGAGTTGAAGTTGCACCCGCTTTATATTTACGACAAATTGTGCATGGAAATTGACACGTATGAGGACTTGCTCATGGCTCAAAAACAAATTCCTTAGCCGTGGTGCTTGTCACCAAAGGAGTCGCCAGAGATGAACAATCCTAAGGCAAAAAAATTAAAAGAGATCATTACGTCAAGTAATCTCTCCTTCATCATGGAAGCTCATGACGGCCTCAGTGCCAAAATTGTGCAAGAGGCTGGATTTGAGGGGATTTGGGGCAGCGGGCTTTGTCTGTCCGCTGCCTGGGGAGTCCGTGACAACAACGAGATCTCCTGGACCCAGGTGCTGGAGATCCTGGAGTCGATGAGCGACATCACTTCCATTCCGATCCTGTTGGACGGAGACACCGGGTATGGGGATTTCAATACTCTGCGCCGGGTCATCAAGAAGCTTGAGCAAAGGCAGGTCGCGGGCATATGTATTGAAGACAAGCTCTTTCCCAAAACCAACAGCTTCATTGATGGCGACAAACAGGAACTGGCAACTATTGAAGAGTTCACCGGCAAGATCCGGGCGGCCAAAGATTTTTGCGGCCAGGATTTTTGCGTGGTGGCCCGGGTGGAAGCTTTCATAGCCGGCTGGGGACTGGGGGAGGCCCTGCGGCGAGCCGAAGCCTATCATAAAGCCGGCGCCGATGCCATTTTGATTCACAGCAAAAAAAGCCAGCCGGAAGATATTATCAGCTTTATGCAGGCCTGGAAAAAAACCAGTCCGGTGATCATTGTGCCCACCAAGTATTACAGCACCCCTACCAAGGTCTTTGAGGATCTGGGGGTGAGCGTAGTTATCTGGGCCAATCATTTATTGCGCGGCGCCTTAAAAATCATGCAAGAGACCGCGAAATGCATATTTCGAGAAAAAAACCTCCTCTCCGTGGAAGATCGCATCGCCCCTGTGGGCGAAATTTTCCGGTTGCAAGGAGCCGATGAACTGCGAGAGGCAGAAAAAAGATATCTGCCTCGTAAGGCGGCGCTTACCAACGCGTTGATCCTGGCAGCTTCCCAGGGGGAAGAGCTGGGAAACCTCACCAAAGACATCCCCAAGGCCATGTTGCCGGTCCAGGGCAAGCCACTCATGCAACATATTATCGATACCCTGAATGAGATGGGGATAAAAAATATCAGCGTGATTCGGGGATATCGCAAGGAAACCTTTGAGGGCCTGAACATACCTTATGTGGATAACGATGAATACGACTCCACCAAGGAAGTTTTTTCCCTGAACCTCGGGAAAGAAAAGATCCAGGAAAGTAGCCTGATCTTATTCGGGGATATCCTGTTCAAAAAGCACATCCCCCTACTTCTCCTGGAGAGTCCTGGAGAGATCAGTATCGTGGTGGACTACACCAGGAAGGACAGGCTTTCGGATGGGACTTATAGGGATTTTGTGGCCTGTAGTAAACCCTACAATTATTTTGACTCAGAGGTCTTCCTGAATGAAATGGGCAACGATCTGCCTCCAGACCGGATCAATGGTGAATGGATCGGGATGATGATGGTCCGGAACGATGGCAGTAAGATTTTACAGCAAACGCTGGAGGAACTGGCGGCGCTCCCGGACTTCAAGTCGCTGCGCATGAAGGACCTGTTTAATTACATAGTTAAAAATGGACATAACATCCGGGTGGTCTATCTCAGCGGCCATTGGCTGGATATCGATAACCTGGATGATTTTTCCAAAGCGAGCATCTTTTAAGCCATGATCGACGCCCAAGAGTTTATCTTAGCTGCCTTAAATCGGGGCTTCTCCTTTTTTACCGGGGTGCCATGTTCATTTCTCAAGCCCCTGATAAATTATGTGATTTCCCATCAGGGTCTGAAATATGTTACTGCAGCCAGCGAAGGCGAAGCCCTGGGAATCGCTGGGGGTGCGTATCTGGGCGGCAAACGCACCGTGGTGATGTGCCAGAACTCCGGCTTGGGGAACATGGTCAACCCCCTCACTTCTTTGAACTACCCGTTCCGTCTACCTGCGCTGCTTATCGTCACCTTGCGGGGGGAGCCCGGCCTCAATGACGAGCCTCAGCATGAACTTATGGGTCAGATCACCGAGAACCTGCTTAATACTCTTGGCGTAGGCTGGGAATACTTCCCGGGAACGGCGCCGGAGATTGAACCGCTTTTTCAGCGGCTAGAGGCCTATTTCGACAAGCACAGCCTGCCCTTTGCCTTGGTCATGAAAAAAGACATGGTGGCCAAGATTGATCTGGCCAGCCAAGATACCGCCTCGGAGACCGGTCAGGGTGCCATTTCCGGCCGGACTGGCTGGGAGAGAGCCGGCCGTTTGCCCCGCATCGAGGCCCTCCGCCTCATCCGCGCAAATTTGTCCGCTCGCGATGCCTTGATTGCGACCACCGGCAAGACCGGCAGAGAGCTTTACACTCTAGGTGACTCAGAAAATCAACTTTACGTCGTCGGCTCTATGGGATGCGCCTCCGGCATCGGGTTGGGTGTTCAGTTGACGCTTCCCCGGCAGCGCGTGGTAGTTCTGGACGGCGACGGAGCTGCGCTGATGAAGCTGGGCACGCTGGCCACCATCGGCCATTATAGGCCCGCGCCCTTCATTCACATCATTTTGGACAACGAAGTCTATGACTCTACGGGCGGCCAGCCCACGCTATCCGGCACCGTGGATTTTGCCAAGGTCGCGTTGGCGGTGGGATACAGCCGGGCCTACCGGATCATTACTCCAGACGAACTGGTAGAGGCCCTCGGTCAGGCCGTGCAGGAAGCCGGCCCCGTGCTGCTGCATGTCAAGG
>JARRQO010000229.1:0-10114 GCA_037381685.1 Deltaproteobacteria bacterium
CACCGCGCCTACGAAACCCGGCGCCTCCGCCGCCGAGGTGGCCGCCAGCCGCCGCCGGGAGGTGATCCCCGTGAGGCTCGGCAGGATGAATTCCAGGGCCGCGGGCGTGATGGTAAGCTGCTCAAAGACCTCCAGGCCCGCTTCGGCTACCGCCTGCGCCCAAAACCGGTCACGGGCCTCATCTTGGGAGCCATAGGCCAGCTCGAAAAAAACCCGCTTAATCTGGGCGGTGGCGAGCAATTTCAGGCAGACAAAGCAGGGCTGCAAGGTGACATACAGGGTGGCGCCCTTGATAGCTACGCCATAGCGGGCCGCCTGGGCGATGGCGTTGGCCTCGGCGTGGCTCGCCCGGCAGTAGTTGTACTTGTCCACATCGGCGATGTTCAGGGCCCGCCGGTGGCAATAGGGGCTGCCGTCGGGCATGACCTGGTCGGAGCAGTGGGGCGCCCCCGGCATGGAGCCGTTGTAGCCCGTGGCCAGGATTTGCTTGTCCTTCACCAGCACCGCGCCCGTGGGCCGGGAGTTGCAAGTGCTGCGCGTGCTCACCAGCTTGGCGATGAGCATGAAATATTCATCCCAGGAAGGTCGCATATTTATTCCAATCCAGTTTTTTCAAAATAATCTTTTCTCTTATGTAATTCTCTTTTAGAAAATTTTAGTGGCACAGGCCTCCGGCCTGTGGTCTTTTAGCCTTTTTCATAGAGCCAAGGATAGTCTTCAGGTTTTGCAACCAGGCCTCTTTCTACCGGATTGTGCCGAAGATATTGCCATTTCTGTAACAACTCCGCTTCATCTCTAATGAACCGATCATACCTCTCATCCTGCCATGAGGTCCCCCGGATTCCTCTCCGGGCATGAATGGTCCTGGCGCTAAACGTCTTCACACTGCGAATAATTCCTGAGAGGTTGACGGCCCCGCCATCAGAGAGAAACAAAGGCTGGGTAATCACATGAACATGGTTGGGCATGACTACTGCAGCATGGACAGTCCACTTCACCTTATCCCAATAAAGGATGGATTTCAAAACAATCGTTCTTTCTTCTGGGGAAAGGATTTTCTCTTCTTGAAGCAGCCAGGTGATGAAATAGATGCTGCCTGGCTGTTGCCAATTGGGAAGATTGCGTCGAGTAGCCCGGAAGGAAGTTACTGAGCCCCCAACTTTTTCTTTGGCTTTGGGAAATGGCAAAGTGCGAACCGTTTTCATCACAGGCCAGAGGCCTGTGCCACTAATGATAAAAGCTACAATTCAAAAATTCCTGGATTACTTGCGTCATCCTCCCCGGTCCTCTTTCGGGGGCATGTGGCCCACCAGGAACTCGTTGTCAGCCGGGGCGATTTGCTTGGCGGTCTGGGCTTGATTCCGACAATCTCATGCTAACAGACTCGGTGGTTTAGATCAATCTTCAAGATGGACCCGGGGTTTGGGGCCCTCAGCTTGACTTTGGCGCAATCGTGCCCAAATTATAAATAAGGAAATAGTGCTCTTTCTCATCTCCTGCGGGTGGGTTCAAATAACTCAACTTTAGAATCTCAGCACCTCCCTCTTTCCACCCCCTTCCCGCCGCATGGGAGTTAGCCATGAAAAAGGCTGTCTTGTTCATCCTCCTGGGAATATTCCTTTTGTTCGGAGTCAGTCTGTTAGCAAATTTTCATATGTTCCAACGCCTGCATTCCGTCCTGGCGGACAAGCCGGGAGACCCGCCCCCGGCGCCGGGCACGATGAGCTGGAATACTTATAAGAGGGTCAAGTTGGAGTTGGGGTCTTTCGACTTGGTCAACGGTCTGACGAAGCACGAACTGGAAACCTTGTCCGCGGAAAACAATCTGGGCTTTTACTATCTGGTGGGCTGTCTCTGGCTGGTATTGGGCCTGCGCCTGGGGCTCAGGCGACCCGGCAAGAGCAAGTCCAGGGCCGCCCCGGAGAGTTGACGGCCTGCCCCGGCCCAGTGTGGCGGGGCCTGGCTTCCCGAGGCCTACCCGCAACCGGCTCATTGCCTGAGATCAATCACCACAAACGAATCTTGGCCTCCCGGTTTAAGGATCCGGGTTGCATCGGTTTGAGCCGGGGCTGGAAGGTGCGGGCCAGTCTCAACCGGCCCAGAAAAGTCAGTGGGGAGGGAAAGATTTTAAATTGCCAGGCTGATCCAGGTGGCCAACCCCAAGGCGATACCCACCAGGCCGTTCAAGGTAAAGAACGCAGGAGGCAATCGTAGCGGTTCCCGCACGCTCAGCATCAGATGTTGGACCAGCAGGATGGCGGCGCTCACCACGACGGCCCCGGTAAAGATAGGACCCAGGCCGGCCAGAAGCCCGGTGACGGCGAAACCCAGGGCGGCCAGCAGGTGGCAGAGGGCCGCCAGACGCCGGGATATGGTGGGACCCAACCGGGCCGGCAGGGAAAACAGGCCCATTTGCCGGTCAAAATCCTCGTCCTGCAGGGCGTAAAGGATATCAAAGCCCGCCACCCAGAAGAGCACGGCCAGGGCCAGGACCAGAACCGCCGGCTCCAGGTCGACCCTGACGGCCAGCCAGCCCCCGATGGGAGCCAGCCCCAGGCTCAGTCCCAGGATCAGGTGGGAGGCGGCGGTAAACCTTTTGGTGAGAGAATATCCCAGGATCACCAGCAGAGCCAGGGGAGACAGGGCCAGGCAGACCCAATTGAGTTGGGCGGCAGCCCCCATGAAGACTGCGGCACTTACCGCGGTAAAGACGATGGTGGCCCGCCGGCTGATTTTGCCCGCAGGCAAGGCCCGGATGGCGGTGCGAGGATTGGCGGCGTCGAACCGGGCATCCGCCAGGCGATTAAAGGCCATGGCCGCGCTCCGGGCCCCCACCATGGCCACCACAATATAAAAAACGGTCCGGGCCTCAGGCAAACCTCTCGCCGCCATGATGGCCCCCATAAAAGCGAAGGGCAAAGCGAGCACGCTGTGGCCGATCTTGATCATCTCCAGAAGTTCGGCAATATTACGGAATAATCGCGTCATGGAGTTCAAGGTAGGTGCGCAGTGCGCACCCTACGCGCCGGGCAGGGATGCCCGCCCCACCAGATTTTTCATTATTAGAGAGAGCCGAAGGTTCATGAGCGACTGCTTTAAGCTCTAAGTCCTGGCCCCTGACCCCTAACCCCTGCTTTTAATTCTCGCCCCAGCGCCGGGTCAGCCGGTGCTCCAGTCCCAGGTGATCCAGAATGCGCCCGGCAAACTGGCGGGCCAGGTCGGTAAGGTCCTGGGGCTGATGATAAAAGCCCGGAGAGGCCGGGAAGATGGTGGCCCCGGCCTCCGCGGCCTGGGTCAAATTCCGCAGATGGATGAGGCTCAAAGGAGTCTCTCTTACCACCAAAATCAGGGGCCGGCGTTCCTTTAAAAAAACCTCGCCGGCCCGGTGGATCAGGTTGCGCCCCACCCCCTGGGCGATGGCACCCAGGGAGCCCATGGAACAGGGAATTACCACCATGGCCCGGGCCCGGAACGAGCCGCTGGCCAGGGCTGCACTAAAATCATCCACCCGGTGCCAGACGGCCCCGGGGGCCAGGTCAGCCGGGGTCATCCCCAACTCCAGGGTCAGCACCTGCTCCCCGGCCCCGGAGATCAAGGCGTGCAGCTCCAGGTCCGGGCGGGTGGCGAAATAGGCCAACAGCTCACGGGCATAGATCATGCCCGAGGCCCCGGTGACAGCCACCACGTAGCGGTTCATGGAGCCGTAGTGGGGCAACGGCGAGGCATGATCCAGCACGTCCACCGGCCCGTCGGCAAACACCACATCCCGCCGCGGGTCGACGTTGTTCCCCAAGCGCCACAGCACCTGGGAGGTATCCTGCACGTCCACTTCTTTGTCGAAAATAATCACGATCTTGGTGAACATCATCTGTCCCAGGCCCCAGATGGCGTGCATCACTTTCCGGGCGTGCCCGGGGTAGCGCTTGTCGATGGAGATGAAAGCCAGGTTGTGGAAGACCCCTTCCACCGGCAGGTTCATATCCACCATCTCCGGCAGGGTTTTCTGCATCATGGGGAAAAAGATGCGCTCCGTGGCCTTGGCCATGAAACAGTCTTCCATGGGCGGGCGGCCTACGATGGTGGCGGGATAGATGGGGCGGCGCCTCTGGGTGAGGGCGGTGAGGTGGAATACCGGGTAGTCATCCGCCAGGGAGTAATAGCCGGTGTGGTCGCCAAAGGGGCCTTCCACCCGCCGTTCCCCCGGGGCCACGTAACCCTCCAGGACGATTTGGGATTCCGCGGGCACGGACAAGGGCTGGGTCACGCAGGGCACCATCTCCACGGGCTCCCCCCGCAAGAACCCGGCAAAGAGGATTTCATCGATATCTTCGGGCAAAGGCGCAGTGGCGGCATAGGTCACCGCGGGATCGGGCCCGATGGCCACCGCCACCGGCAGGGTTTCGCCTCTGGCCTCGGCTACGCGGTAATGCTGCGCCCCGCCTTTGTGGGCGTGCCAATGCATGCCGGTGGTCCGGGCGTCATAGACCTGGAGCCGGTACATGCCCACGTTGCGTCGCCCGGTCTCCGGATGCTGGGTAATCACCACCGGCAGCGTGATAAAGGGGCCGCCGTCCTCGGGCCAGCAGGTCAGAACCGGCACCTTGGTCAGGTCCGCGTCCTCGCCTTTGAGGATCACCTCCTGGCAGGGGGCCTTGCTCACCTCCTTGGGGAACATCCGGCCCAGCCGGGCCAGCTTGGGAATCAGCTTGAGCTTCTTCATCAGGGTGTTGGCTTCCGCCTCCAGAAAACTCAACAGTTCCCCGGCAATGTCATCCAGGGACTCCACTTCCAGGGCCAGGCACATGCGCGGCATGGAGCCAAAGGCGTTCATCAGCACCGGCATGGCGTAGCCCGGAACTTCTTCGAACAACAGGGCCGGCCCCTGGGCCTTGCAGACCCGGTCGGTAATCTCGGTGATCTCCAGGTGCGGGCTCACCGGCTCCTGGAGGCGCACCAGCTCCCCGGCCTTCTCCAGCCGGGCGATAAATTCTTGTAAGTTTCGATAACCCATGTATTCCCCTCTGGAGATAGCTGTCAGTTACTCGCAATTCCGATCAAGAAAGTCCGTAGGGGCGTTCCACGCACCGTTACCCTCTATTTTGATCAAGAAAGTTAATTACTAAGTGCCAACGGCTAATTGCTCTCCCCTCCTAAAATACTCCAACCGGGGCTCCTCCGCCAGTTCTCCCAAGTTATACAAATAATGAAAAAAGGTCGCCAGCCCGGCTTCGTGTTCCGGGGTCAGGAAAAAATTGAGCTGCTGAAAATAGGCCAAAACCTGGGCCGGGCTCATGCCGAAAGGACCCGCGGCAAAGCGGCTCAACTCCGCTAAAGCCCCCAGCCCCCAATCCCGGGAGTGCAGCAAGAGCCGGTGCAGGGTGCGGGTGGCCTCGGGCTGCGCCTTCGCGTAATCCCGGCGCACGGCCCAGACCCCGAACACAAAGGGCAGTCCTGTAAGTTCCTGCCAGGCCTGACCCAGATCCAGTTCAAAGGGCATGATTCCTGCGGCCTTCAAGCGCAAGGCCTCATCGCCGATGGCCAGGACCGCGGCGCAATCTGCCAAGGACGCCCTAGACAACTGACCGGGCTGGTAGCGGGGCTGCACCTCAAAGAGCCTGGCCATGAGCACCTTAACCAAGGCCGCGCCGCTGGCGGAGGCCGCGCTGACCCGGACGGTGCGCCCATCCAGGCGGGAAAACGGCACCCGGCTAAAAAGCAGGACGCTGCCCACCGCCCCCCGGGAACTGATGGAGAGGTCGGGCAACAGCAAATAATCCTTAAAAGCGCGGCCATACTCCAGGGCGGAGATGGACCCCAGGTCCACTGCGCCCTGGCGCATTAAGGCATTTAGCTCCGTTGGAGTACCACGCACCAGGAGGAAACCGTTTTCGCCAAAGATCTGCTCCAGAGCAAAATAGATGGGGAGCACGTTGAGATACGCAATACGCCCCAAACGAGCCATGGCCGTCATGACTGTCTCCCTTTGCCAGTGGCATGTTTCTGAGATGTTCATATAAAATTGGCCATAATCCTCCTCCCTGGTGGGAGGGGGGTTAGGAGAAGGGGGGGCAAGATAGCGACATCCGGGGAAAATTATCACCCCCACCCTGGCCCTCCCCCATCAAGGGAGGGAAGGGCCTTAGCAAAAAACCACCCTTCTGGCAATCACCTTGAAGGGGTAGGGTGGGCACCGCCCAGCATCTCCCTAAAACCTAAAACCTGGAACCTGAAGCCTCTCCTTACCTCAGCCAGCGCCACTTGCCGGTCGCGCCCGCGGCAAACAGTTCACTGAAAAAATCCTCGCCGCCCTCCAAGGGAATAAACCCCAAAGCTGCCTTCTTGCCGGGCGCCAGACTGCCGAAGTCCTGGTCGCGACCCAAAGCTTTGGCGCCGTTCAAGGTCCCCAGGCGCAGCCACAAGTCCCCGGGATAGGCCGGAAAATTCTGCTGCAGCCAGAGCATCTCCCCGAACAGGTTCAGGTCCCAGTTGCCCGCCAGGGAGTCGGTGCCCAGGGCCAGGTTCACCCCGGCTTGGACCAACTCCGGCACTGGCGGCTGGCCTGCGCCGGTGTAGCGGTTGGCCCGGGGGCACAGCACCAGCCAGGTGCCGGTGTCAGCCAAAAGGCGGCAATCCGCCCCGGAAAGCCAGGCTCCATGGACCGCCAGGGTGCGGGGGCCTAAAAACCCCAAACCCTGCAGGTAGGAGGGGGGGCTCACTCCGGGCGGCTGAAAATCCGGGACCCAACGTCCCCGCTGTTGCAGCAGCCCCTCAAAGAAGCCGTTGCCGCTCGACAAAAAGTCCAGCTCCGACTGGCATTCGGCCAGATGCACCATCTGAGGCGCCAGCCGGGCCGCGTTCCATTGACTTACGGCCTTAAACAAGGCCGGGGACACGGAATACGGGGCGTGCGCCGCGGCGGAAATACCGGTTGCGCCCTCGACCTCCGGCTGGCCGAAAAAGGCAAAGACCTCCGGCAGGTTAAACTGCTCTCTCAGGTGGAACCCCAGACACTCATAGAACAGGTGGTAGGCCAGCGGGCCGTTTTCCAGCCACGGCCAGGAGGCCCCGGTGTTGGTCACCTCCCCTACCAGCGCAGACCCGTGGCGCTGCAGGGCATTAAGGGCGCGGCCGAGGCCGGCTTCCACCTCAGCGGGCGCAAGCTCGCCAGAGGCCGTGAGGGTCGCGGTCAGCCAGTCCTCCCAGCGCGCCTGGGGCGGCACCCGCCCGGCCAGGGCCGAAAATTCCAGGTGAACGTGGCAGTTCACCACCCCAGGCATAATGGCGCCGTCGCCGTGCTCGCAGATCAGGCCCCTAAAGCCGCGCAACACTTTAGCCGCCGGGCCCACCGCGGCAATCCGGTCACCTGCCACCACCACCGCGCCATCCCGGAGGGGGGGCTGATCTACCGGCAAAACCCATTTACTAACATGTGCAATCATATGTAATCAGTCAGTTCTCTGGACGCCGCCGGGGGCGGCGGCGCTTCATGTTCATCGCTCCCAGGTGGGCCTATCCCCTGGGATGTCCCCCCTCTATCGGTAGCGTTCCATGTGCCGCGGGGAGGGGCAGTTGCGGGAAGATTTCGGGGACCAGGGTCTGCCCCACCAGGTCGCCGCCTGAAAGGCGAAACTTGCGGATTTCCGCGGCGGTCTCCAGGCGCGGCCCGGTGGTGGCGATATATACTGCCCGGTCGTGTACCGTGAACCGCTCCCCGGCCAACGCCGCCAGCAGCTTTGCCCTCAGTTCCGGGCAAAATACCGGGTTGTGCCGGATGAATCCCCAGCCCACCCCGGAATAAAAGGTCTGTGGCCTGCCCTTGCCCTCATCCAGCACGTCGTGGGGCACGACCAGGTCCCCGGGCGCCATGTCGGTATTGAGCGACCCCGGCGCCACCCAGGCCAAGATCTTTTCCACCCCCAGGGCCTTCAAGGCAAAGAGATTGGCCCGGGGATTGAGAAACGGCGCGGAAATCTCGTAGCCGGTTTCCCCGTGCCGGGACAGGACCGCAAAGGTCAGGCCCGCGTGCGCGAAAAAATGCACCGGCCGGCTGTCGCCATAGGGGGTTTGGTAAACTTCGGTCCCCAGGGATTGCAGCCCGCGAGCCACAAAGGGCCGGTGCGCCGCCACCCGGGCAATTACCGCCACCTTCACCCGGGCAGTTATTTTAGGGGAGAGCCTGAGCAGTTTCATCCTGGCAACAACCGGTAACGATGATCCCGAAGTTGGGGCTGGTAGCCGCAGGCGCGAATCAGCGTTTCAATTTCCTGCCGTCGCAGGCGGAAACCCACGCCGGTGGCGGCCACCACGTTTTCTTCCAGCATGGTGGAGCCGAAGTCGTCGGCCCCGAATTTCAGGGCCACCTGGGCCACCTTGGGTCCCTGGGTCACCCAGGAGACCTGGAGGTGAGGCACGTTGTCCAGCACCAGGCGGGAGATGGCCAAAGTTTTCAAATATTCCGCCGCGCCCTTGGCTTCCCCCTTCAGGTCAGTGCCGCCGGGCTGGTAGGTCCAGGGGATAAACGCGGTAAAGCCGCCGGTTTCCTCCTGAAGCCCCCGAATTCGGAAGAGGTGCTCGACCCGCTCCTCCCGGGTCTCGATATGGCCGAACATCATGGTGGCGCTGGTTTTGAGGCCCTGCCGGTGGGCTGCCCGCATCACCTCCAGCCACTGGTCGGTGCCGCATTTATTCGGGGAAATTTGCTGTCGCACCCGGTCCACCAGAATTTCGGCCCCGCCGCCGGGGATGGAACTCAGACCCGCAGCGATCAGTTCACCGATGAGTTCCTCCAGACCCAGGCCGTTTTTTTGCGCCAGAAAAAAGATTTCCGGAGGTGAAAAGCCATGCAAGTTCAGACCGGAATTTTTTATCCGGCTCACCAGTTCCAGGTAATAACTCAGGGGCAGGTCCGGATTGAGTCCGCCCTGGAGCAGGACGCCGCTGCCGCCGTGCTCCTGGAGTTCCTCAAGTTTGGCCGCCAGGGTATCCCAGTCCATCACATAGCCGCCCGCGGCGCCGGGCGACCGGTAAAAGGCGCAGAACCGGCATCCGGAAATGCAAATATTGGTATAGTTGATATTGCGGTCGATGACGAAAGTGACCCGGGGCTCGGGGTTGAGGCGCTGACGTATCCGATCCGCGCAACTGCCCAATTCCAGGAGATCCAGGTCCCACAGGTGGCAGGCCTGGGCAAAATCCAGGCGCGCCCCCGCCGCCAGGTTTTCCGCCAGGCTAACTTTGCTACTGCTCATGCAGCAATCACCCGATACAAAGTATCCCGTTCCACCGGTTCGCAGCCCGCTTCCCGAATCAGGGTCTCAAGTTGCCTCCGGGTCAACCCCTGGGGAGTTTCGGCCCCGGCCATGTGGGTGATGCGTTCTTCCATCACCGTACCGTCCACGTCGTCCACCCCGAAACACAGGGAAATCTGCGACAGCTTGGGGCCCAACATTATCCAGAAGGCCTTGATGTGGGGAAAATTGTCCAGCATGAGGCGGGAGACCGCCAGGGTCTTGAGATCGTCGATGGCGCTGGGGCCGGCGAGATCGCTCAAACCCGTGTTGGCGGGGTGAAAAGACAGGGGAATGAAGGCCAGAAAGCCCCCGGTTTCATCTTGAGCCTCTCTCAGCTTCACCAGGTGATCCACCCGCTCCGCCACGGTCTCCATGTGGCCGTAAAGCATGGTGGCGTTGGTATTGAGACCCACCCGGTGCGCGGCCTGGGCCACCGCAACCCAGCCCTCGGGGGAAAGCTTTTCGGGGCACAGGCTGGTGCGCACCCTTTTGCTGAAGACCTCAGCGCCGCCGCCGGGCAGCGACCCCAGGCCCGCTTCCTTGAGCGCCAGCAAGGTGTCGGCCACGCTCATTTCGGCCTTGCCGGCCAGGTGCGCCACCTCCACCGCGGTAAAGGCCTGGAGATGCACCTCCGGCCGGCGGTCCTTGATGCCTCTCAGCATGTCCAGGTAATAGGTAAACGGCAGGTCGGGATGGCAGCCGCCCACGATGTGAATTTCCGTGATGGGCTCATGCCTCCTTTCCTCCACCTTGGCGAAGATTTCCGGAAGGCTCATCTCATAGGCGCCGGCCTGGTTCGCCTTGCGCCCGAAGGCGCAAAACTT
>JARRQO010000230.1:0-4015 GCA_037381685.1 Deltaproteobacteria bacterium
CCTGGAAGCCTGCCTGATTTTGGAGGAAGCCAGCCTCAACACCGCGACCTCGGCCCGCCACACCCTGGCCCTGGCCCAAGCCCGTCGCAGCCGCGCCGTGGGTCTGGTGACGGACGCGGTCCACATCCACCGGGCCCGGTTTCTGTTTCAGCGCCAGTTTTCCCCCCGGGGTATCAGGGTGCAGCCCCTGGCGGTCCGGGGTCTGGTGCGCCACTACTGGCGCAGGCGCCGCTACCTGGGGCTGGGCAAAATAGCCCTCCGGGAAGGGGGCGCCTGGCTCAAGGTCCTGGGATGGCTGGCCCTGCGGCGGCCTTGAGGGGGCCCACCGGGGCAACCCGGTTCAGGCCACGTTTTAACAATGATTCAAGCCCCTTTCCCGCCAAAGCCCCCACCTGCCCTTTTGCAGTCAAGGAAAAAAAGAAAAATTTTCTTGACACCGAATGGGATTGATATTACAAAGGGCAGGTAATAAAGAAATTTTTCACAAAGAATTAACCAATGGGTCGATACTAATGGAGATAAAGACTCCCGTCAGCGCCGCGTTAAGCCCCGAGCAAATATCCGCCATCGCCGAAACCGTCAGCCACTACAAAGCCGTCAAAGGTGGCTTGCAGCCCGCGCTTCACGCGGTGCAAAACATCTGCGGCAACTGGTTGCCCATGGAAGCCCTGAAGCTGATCTCCGAGGGCATGGATATTCCTTACGGTTACCTCTACGGCGTCATGAGCTTTTATACCATGTTTTCGCCGACGCCCCGGGGGAAGTATATCATCCGCATGTGCGAGTCGCCCCCCTGCCATATCCTGGGGGCCGACAACCTCCTGGAGGTGCTCAAGGCCGAATTGGGCATCAAGGTGGGAGAAACCACCGAAGACGGCCTCTTCACCTTGGAGCACACCGCCTGCCTGGGGGTCTGCGAAGTTTCTCCGGCCATGCAGATCAACGAAGTGGTGTTCGGGCGCCTGACCGTGGAGCGCCTCAAGAATATCATCAGCGACTACCGGGCTGGCAAGACCATAGATTATAAGACCCTGCCCCGCACCACCAATCCCTTGAGCGATTATGCGGCCAGCGGCGATGAATTGGTGCTGTTGGCCAATGTGGACCAGATTGATCCTATGAGCCTGGAGGTGTACCTGGAAAGGGGCGGCTATGAGGGGCTGAAAAAGGCCCTGTCCATGACCCAGGAAGAGGTGGTGGAAACGGTGAAAAGTTCCGGCCTGCGGGGCCGGGGCGGCGCCGGATTCCCCACCGGCTTGAAGTGGTCCTTTACCCTGCCCAACCCCAATTTCCCCAAGTACATCGTGTGCAACGCCGACGAAGGCGAGCCCGGCACCATCAAGGACCGCTACATCATGGAAGGCGACCCGCACCGGGTGCTGGAAGGCATGGCCATCGCGGGTTATGCGGTGGGCGCCAATTACGGCTACATCTATGTCCGGGGCGAATATTATCTGTGCATGCACCGGCTAAACCAGGCCGTGGCCGACGCGGAAGCCAAGGGCCTGCTGGGCGACAACATCCAGGGCTCGGGCTTCTCGTTTCATATTCAGGTACAGACCGGCGGCGGCTCTTACGTCTGCGGCGAGGAAACCGCGCTCATCGAGTCCATTGAAGGAAGACGCGGCAATCCCAGGGTCAAGCCGCCCTTCCCCGGCGTGGTGGGCGTCTGGGGCAAGCCCACCATCGTCAACAACGTCGAGTCGCTTTCCAGTGTGCCGGCCATCGTGCTCAAGGGCGCCGAGTGGTACAAGTCCAAGGGCACCGAGGACGCCGCAGGCACCAAGATCTTCCAAGTGGTGGGCCAGGTGAACAAGCCCGGCATCGTGGAAGCCAACTGCGGCATGACCGTCCGGGAGCTCATCGACAAATACGGCGGCGGCGTCAAAGAAGGCCACAAGTTTAAGACCTGCCAGACCGGCGGCTCCTCTTTCGGGTTTTTCAAAGACGAGCACCTGGACACCCCCATGGAATACATGGCCATGGCCAAGGCCGAAGGGGCGCTGGGTTCCGGCACCATGCTGGTGATGGACGACACCACCTGCGTGGTGGACGTGGTGAAGTCCATCCTGTACTTTTTCCAGCACGAGTCCTGCGGTTTCTGTCTGCCCTGCCGCCGGGGCACCCGGGTGCTCTATGAACTCATCTGCAAGGTGGCCGCGGGCAAAGGCACTGCCGCGGACCTGGACCGGATGATAAACATCGCCCAGGTTATGGTGGATGCCTCCAACTGCGCTTTGGGGATGAGCCCGCTGTTCTTCGTCAAGACCACCATCGAGCGCTTCCGGAATGAATACGACGCCCACCTGGAGGGCAGATGCCCCCTGGGGGTATGCAAGATGGGCGAGGCGGAGCATTAGTTAAGAATAGTAGGGATGCACTAAGTGTGCGCCCTTTAATAAGGTTGAATAAGGGCGGACACGCAGGTCCGCCCCTACATAACCAAGGATTAACCTATGCTGATCGATTACTTGCCGATTCTGATTTACTTTATCATCGCCATCGGGCTGGTCGCCGTGATTGTGCTGTTGTCCGAACTGTTGGGCACCAAGAGGCACTTCCCCGCCAAAGACATTCCGTATGAATGCGGCATGGACCCCATCGGCGACGCCCGCCACCGCTATACGGTGCGCTTTTATGTCATCGCCATGTTCTTCATCGTGTTCGACATTGAAGCCATCTTTTTCTATCCCTGGGCGGTGGTGTTCAAGCCCCTGGGGTGGTTCGGTTTCGTGGAGATGCTGGTGTTTATCGGGATTCTGGCGGTGGGCCTGGTATATGTCTGGGGCAAAGGCGCCCTGGAGTGGGAATAAGACAGTTTTCAGTTTTCAGTAAAGTGCTGCACACCTATCATCCTGAAAACGAAAAACGGTTTTCATTTAGGAGCACCTGAATGGGTATTGAAGAGCATTTAGGCTACAACGTCTTGACCACCACCCTGGAAAAGCTGGTGGACTGGGGCCGCAAAAGCTCCCTATGGCCCGCCACTTTCGGTTTGGCCTGCTGCGCCATCGAGATGATCTGCACCGCGGCCAACCGTTGGGACATTGCCCGCTTCGGCATGGAAGCCTTCCGGGCGTCCCCCCGCCAGGCCGACGTGATCATCATCGCGGGCACGGTGTGCAAAAAGATGATGCCCGCCATCCAGCGGGTCTATGACCAGATGAGCGAACCCAAGTGGGTCATCGCCATGGGTGCCTGCGCCACCTCCGGCGGGATTTTCGACTCTTACGCCGTGGTCCAGGGCATCGACACCTACCTGCCGGTGGACGTCTACATCCCCGGCTGTCCGCCCCGGCCCGAAGGCTTGCTTTATGGCATATTGAAGCTGCATGAGAAGATCCTGCAAGATCCCTTCCTGACCCAGCAGTACAAGGAGCGCCTGCAGGCCCGGCGGGAGGAGGCGGCGGCATGAAACAAGCGGTGGCCTTGCTCGAAGAAAAGTTTGCCGGAGAAATCGTGGAAGTGGTGGAGTTCCGGGGGGAGACCACCGTCATCGTCAAACCCGAAAAAATCGTGGAAATCTGCACGGCCCTCAGAGACGGGGTGGACACCGGCTGCAAGTACCTGTCCATGATCGCGGGGATGGATTACTCCCCGGACAGCCCCCGGTTCGGCCTGGTTTACAACCTTTACAGCCACAAGCATCACGACCGCATCACCCTGAAGACCCGGCTGGAGGATGACAAGGCGCCATTCATTGATTCCGTGTCCCCGGTCTGGTCCACGGCCAACTGGCACGAGCGGGAAATCTACGACATGATGGGCATTCGCTTCAAGGGGCATCCCGATCTGACACGCATCCTCATGCCGGGAGACTGGGTGGGCCATCCACAACGCAAAGATTATCCCCTCCGGGGCATGTAAATACGAATATTCCCTTCCCCTTGATGGGGGAGGGTTAGGGTGGGGGTGAAAAACATCCCCCTCCCCCAACCCCCTCCCATTAGGGGAGGGGGAATAGAGGTTAGGAACTGATAATGGATCAGACCCAAACCATGGCACGCACCGTAAC
>JARRQO010000231.1:0-3994 GCA_037381685.1 Deltaproteobacteria bacterium
TAGCAGGCTGTTGAAAAACTCTTTTATTTGTGACCCTTAAATAAGGCTGTCCATAATGGCTAAAAGGTGCTATAGTCAATGATAACAATATGTTATCTGGAGGCAGCCATTATGCGTGGCAACGATGTGCAGCAGGAATCCATGTTCAGCTACCTTTCCCCCGAAGCCCGAGTGCCCCAGGACCATCCCTTAAGGCCTATCCGGGACATGGTGAATCGAGCCCTGGCCGAACTATCCGGGGAGTTCCAGGCCATGTATTCCCGGGAAGGGCGTCCTTCCATTCCCCCGGAGAAGCTGCTGCGCGCCTTGTTGCTGCAAATCTTTTACACCATCCGCAGCGCCCGCCTGTTGATGGAGCAACTCGATTACAATCTCCTGTTTCGCTGGTTCGTGGGTCTCTCCATGGACGACAAGGTCTGGGACCATTCCGTCTTTTCCAAGAATCAAGAGCGTTTTCTCGACTCGGACTTGGCTGCGGCCTTTTTCACCCGCATCCTGAAGCAGGCGGCGAGCGCCGGATTGCTGTCGGACGAACATTTTACCGTGGACGGCACCCTGATCGAGGCCTGGGCCTCCCTGAAGAGTTTCCGGCCAAAGGACGCCCCGCCTCCCGAGGGCGGCGGCGGTCGCAACCCGGAAGTGGACTTTCATGGGGAGAAGCGCTTGAACCGGACGCATGCCTCCACCACCGACCCGGAGGCCCGGCTGTTCAAAAAGGGCAAAGGCAAAGAGGCCAAGCTCTGTTTCATGGGGCATGTGCTGATGGAGAACCGCCACGGCTTGGTGGTCTCGCCCCGCCTCACCGCGGCCATCGGCACCGCCGAACGGGAGGCGGCGATGGGCCTGGTGGAGGCCGTGCCCGGCCGGCATCGCATTACCGTGGGTGGCGACAAGGCCTACGATACCCAGGAATTTGTTCAGGCTCTGCGGGCCCTGAAAGCCGTGCCCCATGTGGCCCAAAATTGCAGCGGCCGAAAGTCCGCCATTGATGGCCGCACCACCCGTCATCCAGGGTACGCCGTCAGTCAGCGCCTGCGCAAACGGGTGGAGGAGATCTTCGGTTGGATGAAGACGGTGGGGAATCTCCGCAAGACGCGGCACCGCAACGCGGACCGGGTGGGCTGGGTGTTCACCCTCACCGCCGCGGCGTACAACCTGGTGCGCATGCGCAACCTGACGCCGGGGCTTTCTCCCTGAACCCAAGCAGTGACCGGAAATACTCAAATTCTGCCGGCAGCCAGCCCTTAAAGGAGGAAGCAGCCCAGATTTTTCGGAGAATGTGCCTATCATAGGGGTACCGAAATCCTCCTCAAAGAGGAGACACAGCTTATTCGTAGTGGTTTTTCAACAGCCTGCTAGGGAAGGCAAAGGCAGCATGGCACAATACGGCCTGCACAGATGGCCGGTGCGGCCTGATGCTCCTTCCATGAGCCACCAGGTGAGGAGCATCAATAATTGACAGCGGGAGCGCTTACGCCAACTTACGTTTTTAATAGACAAAATAGCTACTGCAGGCCTGATCCAAATTTGCCGGGGTGAGACGAGGCGGGAGCTGGTTAAAATTGCAATAGTCGATGATATGCTCTATCAGGTCCCGAGGGTGACAGAAATCCATGCGGCGTTGGTCGCTGTTATAATACTTGGTTAAGAGATATTCTACGGCTTCCTCATTATATTCAACTTTATACTGATGACAGACAATTTTAAAAGTATTTTTGAATTCATCCCGAGTGGGGGTGTTGACCTTCACTTTGGAGCGGAGGCGGCGCAAAAAAGCATCGTCCACAAGAGTTTGGGGCTCCAGATTGGTGGCAAAGACAAGAAAAATTTCAAAAGGAATGGAAAACTTCTGGCCGTTGGGGAGACAGAGATAGTCCCGCTTGTTCTCCAAGGGGATGATCCAGCGGTTAAGCAATTCCTGCGGATAAATCTGCTGGCGTCCAAAATCATCCACTAAGAACATGCCGTTGTTAGCTTTCCATTGCAACGGAGCTTCCAAAAACTTAAATTGAGGATTATAAACAAGATCAAGCATGGACAGATTGAGTTCACCGCCAGTCGTGACCAAGGGGCGCCGGCAGCGCACCCAACGAGAGTCTTCTTTGACGACGTCCGCAGACTTCTCTTTTATGGCATGATGGATGTTCTCATCGAAGAGCCGAATCACGCTGCCGTTAACATAGACAGCGTGAGGCACCAAAATGACATCATCCCAAACCTCACCCAGGCGGGTGGCGATAGTGGTTTTGCCGTTCCCTGGCGGGCCATAAAGGAATAAAGGTTTCCCGCTGACCACCGCGGGCCCCAATTGCTTCATCATTTCTGAAGAGATCACCAGATTCTGAAATACTTGGGCCAGGCGCTCGAGGCTCAATCCTTGCAGTTGTATCCGCTGACGCTCTGTCTGCCGGGTGTATGCTTCCATGGTCACGGGGGCTGGCCCTAAATAAGCATCAAGTTCCAAAAGCTGACTTGCCCGACTTCTTCCTCTTTCTGTCAAAGCCAGCCGATTGGCGATGTTCAATGAATGAGTTCTGGGTGCTAACGGGTCGGGACCCCGGTCATCGACATATTTTTCTTTCTTTAAGTAATCTGTCAAGATAATGAGAACTGGGATGGAAAGTTTCAAGCGCTCAACCAACTCTGCCAGGGTAAATATATCCATATGAAAGCAGTGTTTAAGCGTGAGGTTAGCTAAAAAGATTGCAGGTAACCCGAAATCTTCAAGGGCCTGCGGTTGGGGCATGAAGTTTATCTCAATTTTCTGTTCAGCCAACTCCATGATTTTTATCTCCTTCACGATGTTGCAATTGATGCAATCCCGCCTGATAGTCTCAAACCCTATCTGAACGATATGGCCCAGCCATCCACCCTCTTTCAGACCGTCAAACTGCGTAAAAGGGACTCTATTTCCCATTGGGGCTGGTGAAGCTTCACTCCCATCATGAAGCACCCAGGTTTTTGAAAGACCGGCCGCGCCCAAACCACCTGGCCGGTGAGGATAAATTCTTTTTCACTATTTGGAAAGCTGATTTTTATTTTTAATGAGGCTCTGGTGGAGTAAAGGGATGGACCCTCTATGCTGAATCCAGTAGTGCTGATATTTTTTAGATAGGTTTCCGTTACGCTTCTATCATTAACTTCCATCACTTCCAAATTAAGAGGAAAACGTATGGTTGTTCTGGGTTTTCTTTGTCTCATAAAGGCGCCAATCTTGTCTGCTGCAACCCGAGAATATCTTTGGGTTTTTTATCACTATTTTAACCTCGAAAGCGTCCCCTGATTATAGCCAAATTGTCTGGCGACATGGTAGCACAACCTTTTGCGAGAATCAAAATCCAACTAAAGCGCAAACAACATTATCTAAAAAAATCAATTTTTCGATCTATACCCCAATATTGTGCGGTTAATTTTGCCAATTTCCTAAAAAGCTTCTGATTTCCCCGAGAAGGATGGGGAATAAGGCCGCCAGTCCCGACAGGGGGATTGTCCAGTAGCGACTGAAGAATAACTTAAGCCGAACGCAGACGATCCAACAAGGAGCCATGAGATTCTTCAGTCTCGGCCACCTGGTCATCTTGGGGCGATACCCAGACAACGTTATGTTTATTCACTATAAAGACCTGGTCGCTTTTACTCTCCATCTTGACGTCGAATACCACAATAAAGGGCTCGACTGTCTTAGTGAAAAGATCGCTCACCCGCTGGACCACCGCTTCGTTGTGATACAGATTGACTTTCCCTTGGATAAGGGAGCCGTCAATCAGCTTGATTGTGACCTTGCGGGCATTAAGTTTTCTGTCGATGACTTTGACGCTCATCTTCCCTCCGAATTTAGCCACGGTTGCGGGCCCAAGTATTTCTAGTCAGTTAGAGGGCAACTCTCCATTGGCCGCCTGGAGATCTTGCGGGGCTTATAGCTTTTGCCAAAAGTTTTTTTCTACCCCCCTCACCCTCACCCTCTCCCCCCGCCGGGGGGAGAGGGGATAAGAGG
>JARRQO010000232.1:0-8420 GCA_037381685.1 Deltaproteobacteria bacterium
ATGAAGCTGTCGGGCTACGATTATCCGGGCCACACCGAACTGCTGGCGGAAAAGACCCAGACCCCCGAGTTTGCCATGATGCTGGCCGGCGGCGACTTCCGGGTAATCCTGGTCACCATCCATTGCGCCTTATCCGAGGTGCCAAAGCGCATCACCAAAGAAGGCTTGGTGCGCTTGTTTCACCTCGCCTCCCGGGCCCTGGACCAGGACTTTGGCCTGAGAGGAGTGCCCCTGGGGGTGGCGGCCCTCAACCCCCACGCCAGCGAAGAGGGCATGTTCGGCCACGAAGAAGGAGACATCATCATTCCCGCAGTAAAAGAAGCCCAGGCCGCGGGCCTGGCCGTGGAAGGCCCCTTCCCTGCGGACACCCTGTTCTGGCGCCACTACCAGGGGGAGTTTGCGGCCATCATCTGCATGTACCACGACCAGGGGCTCATCCCCCTGAAACTTTTGCATTTTATGGACGGAGTCAACGTCACCCTGGGCCTGCCGATCATCCGCACGTCCGTGGACCACGGCACCGCCTACAACCTGGCGGGCACCGGGAAGGCTGCGCCGGACTCCCTCAAGGCCGCAATTCTGATGGCCGCGGAGATGGCGCAGCGGCGGTTTGGGAGCGGCTAAAACCGGGAAATGAGCGAATTGGTATTGACAGACTCAATCTCTCTCTAGAATAAATTACGTAATTAGGAAATACGTCATTTATTAACAAGAGGAAATGCTATGCCGGTGGTTAAAATTCTCCGTCATGGGCAGATCACCTTGCCCAAGGAGATCAGGAAAATTCTGGGCGTGGAGGAAGGAGACCTGCTGGAATTGGGATTAGAAAACTCCAAGGTTTTTTTAACGCCCAAGGTCTTGGTAGATAAACAAAGCGTCCTTTCTGAGGCTGGTGAGATTAAGATCAAGGAAGCCTTGGAAGCTCTTGAGAAGAAAGAGGTCAGAGGATTTGATAATATAGATGATCTTATGAAGGAAATAAATTCATAAGATTTCCTGAATGATTAAAGTAAAGATTAAACAACTTGACATGTTAAAATATTAACTTAAATCAGTGCTGTCCGGTTAACTGATTAAAAAAAGTCCGAAAACTCCTGAGATTCTGTTAGAATGGGTTTACCATAACTCACTAAACAGAAAGGAGATTTCGGACTGTGGCCCATTGTAACACAATCTTTTCTCAGATGCTTAAACTTATTCCGAGACATCATTTTGCCAAGCTGGAAGCCGAGCACGGCACCGGCCGGCAGGCCCGCTCTTTTTCCCGTTGGAGCCAGCTGGTACATCTGTTGTCCATGCAACTTACGGCCCGAGTTAGTCTGCGAGACGGAGTCTCCAGCCTGAACGCCCGTGTCAGGAGCCTCTACCACCTGGGAGTCAAGCCCGTGCCTCGCTCCACGTTTGCTGATGCCAACCACCGGCGCCCCGCCTCCTTTTTTGAGGCGCTCTTTGGCTTGATGTACCGGCGCTGCCAGCCTCTGGCGCCGAAGCACAAATTCAAGTTTAAAAACCAGCTCTTCAGCCTCGATGCCACGGTGGTGAGGCTCTGTTTATCACTGTTCCCTTGGGCTTCTTTCCGCCGCACCAAAGGTGGCGTCAAGCTGCATACCCTCTTGGATCACGGCGGCTATCTTCCGGCCTTTGTGGCCCTCTCCCCGGCCCGGGAGCACGAAATCAAAAAAGCTCGCAGCCTCAGTCTCCCCAAGGGCTCGATTATCGTGGAGGACTTGGGCTACACCGACTACGCCCGTTATGCCCAACTCACCGCCCAGAAAATCTTTTTCGTCACCCGCCAGAAGCGTAACGCCCGCTATGCAGTGCTGACGCAGCGGGAAGTCAAGCAAAAGCAGGGCTTGCTCTCGGATCAGACCATCCGGCTCACGGGCACCAAGGCCCAGGACTGCCCCGTGCACTTACGTCGCGTTGCTTACCGGGACGCCACCACCGGCAAACGCTATGTCTTTCTCACCAACAATTTCCGGCTGGCCGCCAAAACCATCGCCGATATCTACCAAGAACGCTGGCAGATAGAGATTTTTTTCCGCTTCATCAAGCAAAATCTCAAGATCAAGGCCTTCATCGGCAATATTACAACTCAATCTATTCAGAACCTGCACCTTGCAGGAACTCTTCGAACCATCGGAACTAAAACCTGATAATATGAGTAATCCTAAACAGTTAACCTTTGCTCTGGCCTAACCGGACAGAAATGATTTGGGGTGTTTTATTATGGTGCTTCACATCCCGGTATCGAGACTTGGCATGGCGGTTCTGGAAAACTTGAATTAGCTGTTTGCATGAAGCCTTATAGTTTTTGGGAGGGCGTCTTTCCTTACGTTTACGACAAGGATTTTGAGATACCGCTATACTGTACAGATGGCGAATTTGCCCTGCTGGACCTCAGGACCGGGGAAATTACCGCCATTCCCCTGCCGCCTTCCTGCTGGCTGCTGGCCAGCGGCCTATTGGGGTTGGGGGGGATAGCCTTGAGGCGGCGGACCTCAAGGAGCTAATCCTTGTGGAATCTCATGCAAGTAACGGCGAGGCCGACCACGGCCCGATCCGTAGAAAGCTAAAAAACTGTGATTTATTAAAGCATAATCGGTTCTTTGACTGCCGGCCTCTAACTCATTTCACATGGGAGAAGCGCCATGAAAAAGATTTTCTTGATCCTCATGATACTTACCCCGGCCCTTGTGGCTCTCTGCCCTGCCGCCCCCACCGCCGCGGCCTGGCTGGACTACGACAGAGGCACCTTCTCCAGCATTATCAGCACCGCTCTGTCCGCGGGCACATGGGATGAACGGGTGCCAGCGGGCTATCCCGCCGTAAACACCTCCTATACGCAGCAGAATGCCACGGCCTACGCCCGCAGCAGCGCGGCGGCCATAATCACCACCCGCCCCGCTGGCCTTACAGCTCAGGTATATGTGTCTGCGGCCACCGCAAATGACCTTAATGACATTGCTCCCAGCAGTTATCCCCGGGCCTCGGCTTCTGTAACAACGAGCGACTTTGCAGTACCGGGAATATGGTATACCGTCACGGCAACCTCCCTCCAGGACCATCTCGCTAACCTCCTGGTCAAATACCACTTTGCCAGCGAGGCCAATACCGCCTTCTCTTCCGGCTTCAATTCTCCCAGCGACTTTACCGGTGCCTTTCTCAATATCACCGACCCTGATGCTACCCTAAAATATCAGGTCGAATTTAACCCGCAGGGGGCTGGACCCCATAGCCTTCTGGGCTATGCCCCCGCCGCCGTAGGAGATCGGCTCTGGTTTTTCCTGACTTGTGGGGTAAGCAGCAGCGTCCCCCCGTCTGGTTATGCCAACGAGACCATTGCGCAGTTCAGCCTGGATCTGGATATTCTCCGCTATGTGAAAATCTCTGCCCCGCCGCCTTCTCTGATTCCCCTCGTTGACACCAAACTCTATACCCCCGTTGAATGGCAGCCGGGATGGTACGGCTTTCAGCACCTCGCCAGTGGCGACATCTTCACCCCCATCCAGCTGCAAACCGGTGAGTTCCTCTTCTTGAACAACCGGACCGGCGCGGTTACCTTCATCCCATTGCCCCCCTCTGTCTGGCTCCTGGGCTCCGGCTTGCTGGGACTGGCTGGCTGGAGACTGATGAAGAGTTAACCATACCCAATATTAAGAATAAGTCAGGCAGGGCCAGTCAAGGCCCTGCTTTTTTGTGTCCGGTTTACCACGGAAAATAGAAGTTAGCTTGCCAGATCAGACAATTATCTTCAAATGATAAACAATTGAAGCTATGATCCTCATAGCGCCATAAGTTGATTTGGGGAATTTAGGGGAGTTTTATAAAATTTGCCTTTAGAAAAGGGAATTGGTGCGAGGGCGCAACTCAAAAAAGGGAAGCAATTTTTGGCAAAGCTGTGTTAACCCCAGGCCTCTGCGTCCTGTTGAAACTCCCTAATATTACAAATGATTTGTTTTTTCACAGGCTGGAATCCTGCCACCATTACAGGAAGTTCAATCTTGGATGGACTTAAGGCGTTCGGCTACGCTGGGGAAATAGTCCATCTTGGTGTGGGGTAAAAACAGGGCGGCGATGTATTGGTCCATATAGCCCGGAGTTTCGGAAAGCTCGAAGTTGGTCATCATTTCGGCCACCCGGCGCTCCTCTTCCAGCAACTCCCGGGAGAAGGCCAACAGCGTCGCCCCCTGGAGGGAGCCGTTACCCACAAACTGATAATTTTCCCGGGGGAGATCGGGCAAGAGGCCGATGGTGATGGCATTGTCGATATTAATGAAATTCCCAAACGCCCCGGCCAGGATGACCTGTTCCAGATCCTGAAGACTAAGCCCCACATTTTCCAGCAGAGTAACGTAGCCCGCAAACATGGCCCCTTTGGCCCGCATCAAGTTGTCGATGTCGGCTTCACTCAAGGTAAGGTCTTCCCCGCCCTGGGTATCAGGGGCCCGGGCCAGGATATATTCCCGCCCCTCAGCTCCCTGGCGAATGCGGGAGGTGTCCAGGTCATCCCGGAACTTGCCGTTGGGCGAAACAATATTCGCCTCCATCATGGCGGCCAGGATGTTGATCAGGCCGGACCCGCAGATGCCCTTGGGCTTTACCATGTCGATGGTCAAAAGCATTGGCTCATAAGTTTCGGGGTTGATGCTGACTTCTTCAATGGCGCCGGCGGTGGCCCGCATGCCGTATTTGATGCCCCCGCCTTCAAAAGCCGGTCCCGCAGAGCAGGCGGCACAGGCCAGCCACTGTTGGTTGCCGATAACGATCTCGCCGTTGGTGCCGATATCGATAAATAGAGTCAGTTTGGGGTCTTTATAGATACCTGAGGCCAGAACCCCGGACACAATGTCGCCCCCCACGTAACTGGACACCGAGCTCACCGAATAGATGAACACGTGCTCCGGCACTTCCAATCCCAGGTCCCGGGCCCGGACTGGAGGAGTGTGGCAGGCAGTGGGGGTATAGGGGGACAGCCGGATATACTTGGGATCAATGCCATAGAACAGGTGAGTCATGGTGGTGTTGGCGGCCACGGTGATGTGGGAAATCTCGGTAACCGGCAGCTTGTGCTTTTTCAAGAGCCGGAGCATTGCCTTGTTGATGGTGGCCACCACGGAGCGTTGCAGCTTTTGCAGCCCCTGGTCTTTCTGGCTGAAGATCATGCGGGTGATCACGTCGTCGCCATAGCTCATCTGGGAATTGTAATCCGCCGCCTGGCCCACGATGGCCCCCGCGGCCAAATCCAGGAGCTGGACCCAGACAGTGGTGGTGCCGATATCCACGGCCAGGGCGAAATGTCGCTGCGTGCTGTCGCCGGGTACGACATCTACAATCCGGGGCTTCCGGGAACGCCTCTGGGCAAAGTCCAGGGTGGCGGTGACCCGAAAATTATCCTCCCGCAACACCTTGCCCAGTTTGCGGAGCAGGAAAAAATCATGGACTATGTTATCCAGGCCGTGGTTGCGGGCCAGGCCATGCTCCAGGCGGCCCAGATCACAAACGTTGTCCGACAACGTGGGTGGGGGCAATTCAACAAACTTCTTTTGGAAGGCGGGATCATAGAGCCCTTCGGACTTCAAGGCCTCCAGGTCTATGGGGCTGGGACGTAAACCGATGCCCTTCCGGCGGCGGGTCAGGGTGCGCCGGTCCAGTAAGGATTCCGGCGGGATGCTGATCACCACATCGGCATTTACCCAACTCTGACAGGCCTGGCGGTAGCCCAAGTCCCAGTCTTCGTCGCTGATCAACCCCGAGCGGGTGCTCGTGAGATCCCCTGATTCCAGCAAAATCCGGCATTTTCCACAAACGCCCTCGCCGCCGCAGGACGCATTTATGTCGCAACAGGTTTTCCCCGTCCAGCACCTCGACGGTGATTTCATATGGCTTGAAGGTGACCTGTTTACTCATTCGACCCTGGGAGTAGAAAATTTTTCACTTGAAGCAGAAATTCAGTCGGTTCACCCTCAAAGGGGGATGGCAAAATCAGGAGCGTATTTAATATCTTATAAAAAAATTGCTGAGGCTTTATTAACATCAAGCATTTTATCACAGGGAGCCCTCACAAAAAAAGTTAAATTAAAAAAGATGTTGCAGAGAATCTGGGCGCCATGAAAGCATAGCCTTAAAAGGCCAGGAATTAAGGTCTGGCCGGGGATGGTACAATAAAAGTCCGGAAGGGCAGGAAAGAAGCGCATAATCTGCCCCCTTCATTATAAATGACGCTTCTTGCCAAGAGGAGACCTTATGGCTGTGGCTCGCCGGAGCAGGTTGCTGTGTGAACTTTATCAGAGATTGTGGGAGGTCTTGGGGGGCCAGGGCTGGTGGCCGGGGGAGACGCCTTTTGAAGTGGCCGTGGGCGCCATCCTGACCCAAAACACCAACTGGAACAATGTGGCCCGGGCCATTAACCGGCTCAAAGAGGAAGGGGCGCTGGAGCCCCAGGCTTTGCACGAGATGCCCGAAACGGAGTTGGCCCGGCTCATCCGGCCGGCAGGTTATTACAATATCAAAGCCAAACGCCTGAAGAATTTTCTGGACCTTTTGGCGACTCACTACCGGAGTTCCATGGAGGTCATGGCTGCGGACTCCCTGGAGTCCTTGCGTCTGGCGCTTCTGGCCGTCAAGGGGATCGGTCCTGAGACTGCGGATAGTATTCTTCTCTATGCCCTGGCGAAACCCACGTTCGTCGTGGATGCCTATACTTTTCGGATCCTGAACCGCCATGGTCTCATTCCCGAAACCTATACTTATGAAGAGTTGCAACAGTTTTTCATGGATCATTTGCCGCCGCAGGTGCCCCTTTACCAGGAATACCACGCTTTACTGGTGCGTCTGGGAAAGGATTGGTGCCGTCCCCAGCCCCGGTGCACTCCCTGCCCCCTGAACGGCTGGCCGGAGGAATAATACTTGCCTGTCCTTTGGTACGCGAGTTGCATAATTTTGGGGCGAGGATGAAATATTATGGCATATATTGGCAAAGAAGAACATCTTGCTATCTGGTTGCCAGAGTCTCTGCCGGAAGAAGAGATTGTGGCTGAAAATTCCCTTAAGCTCTTAAATGCTGAGGCGGATGATGGGGATCCTCCCCGCTCCGAGGAGGCCAACTTCGGATTCATCGTGCATGACTGGTTCGGTCCTTTCCTGTTGAGCCCGCCTACCCGCTTCCTGAGAGGCCAATGTTAGCTTTCCACTTACCCAAATAGGAGCCGAATCTTTTAAAATCTGACCTCCAGAGTAGAATTCACGTAGGGAATTTTTTTCCACATCACAATTTTTCCCCCACATCCGGTTCGATGATGTTAAAATCGACAAACATTGTCGTAACCAGTCTTAATTCAAATATGTGAACTTTTTAGCTGGATCCGTTTAAATAAATGGACATTATCGCCCTGGAGCATCATCCTCAGGAAGCCTTAATCGACCGCCTCAGGAGGGTACCTCTTCTGGAAAGAACAGATGTCCTGGTTTATTCGCAGGCTTTGATCAGTCTGGAACTGATTCACACCACGTCCCTTAACCCTCCGCAAAATTATATCTGGCTGCGGGAATTGCGCAAAACCCAGGAATTACGCTGGAGTCTGGCATCCTGGGGCGTGGATCTGTTTCGCCTTAATGGTTATGTCACTTATACGGTGCGGCAGGAAGGGGGGGAGGAAGCGGTCTACGATCTCTACCCGCCTGTTGTGGAGGAATCTTTCGAAGCAGATGGCACAGTGGCTTTGATTATTAATGACGGCATGCATCGGCTCTACCTGGCTCGGTTGGAATGCGTGGTTCCCCAGGTTACTTATGTTCGCGGTGTCCCTAAAGAATATCCGTATTATGCTTTTCCCCGGCCTGGTGGCTGGGAGGGCTTGGATATTTTGGCTGAAAACCCTGATCCCCAACGCTACCTGAAGAAATGTCACCGGGTCCGGCATAATAAAGGTCTTTATCGGGACTTCCAGGCGGTGTTCCAGAACGTGGGCCGCTCCCGGAGCCGCCTCTTAAAGAAATAGGGATAGCTGATTACGCTTTCTGGCGAGCGTCCAGGAAGCGAGCAGCGACCGCTAAACCACGCAGTTAGTATCCCCGGTCTATTGATCCTTTTTAACCCTGCAATAATGATGATCCCTGGTTTTCATAGGCCCGAGGCCTGTGCCGCTAAATTTTCTGGCTAATCCGGGTGATCCCAAGTTTTATGATGGGGAGGTAGGTATGACTTTGGTCTTGTTAGGTGTTCTCATCGCCCTGGCTTTGGTGGTGCTGGGGCGCAACGTGCCGCAACTCCAGAAATTTCCACAAATCCGGTGGTTTCTGGCTATCATTGTCCTGGCGGCAACAGTGGCTGTTTCTGCGGCCAAGGTGGTGCCGCCGGGCAACGTCGGGGTCCTCGTGCTGCTGGGAAAAGTTTTCGGTACCAGTCCCGAAGGTGTGCA
>JARRQO010000233.1:0-5823 GCA_037381685.1 Deltaproteobacteria bacterium
ATTTTCGCTCTTGCAAGCTTCTCTCGTCTGGTCATGGTATCTTCTCCCCTTGGACAATTGCTACGGGAACACCTTGACCTTTTTACAGTCCAATGTCAACTCAAGTCTAAACTAACCCAAGTAATCAGTTGGTGGACATTTAACCCCAACTGGCCTCATGGACCTTGAGTGGTTGCTGGCTTTCTGCTCTCAAATTTTGCCCTCGCGATGCAGTTGATCAATGGGTTTGGAAAATTCTACTCCGCTATGGTATTGGCTGTCTGTCGGCATGAGCCGTGACCACACCACTTTACCGGCAATTTGAACATTTTTGGTCTCACCGGGGGGTGTGAAAGTTATCTCTATGGCTCCCAGGCTATCGAAGGGGGTCAAGGATCCGATCCTGGCACCCCAGGCATTGATGTCTAAGATCATCGTGTCGGTTACCGGTTGGCCATTCACTTCGGAAATTTTCAAATAGACTTGATAACGCTGGGCTCTACGGGGAATTTTGATCTTTAGATTTTTTGCCAAGCCATCATCCGTTCCAACCTTGAGGGCCTCCTTCAACTCTTCGGAAGTAAAAGCGAACCCTTCCTGTCGTGCAAATGCCATCAGCTCTGCATGCGTGGAAAGTGATTCCGCTTTCTGTTTGAACCGGCTATCAATGCGCAATCGTTGAACGAACCCTTTGGCACCCGTGAGGGCGTTCTCCAGATTTGCCACATCTCCTGCCATGTTCCTCAGCCAGGCCAGGAGGTCATCTTTGATAAAGCGCCATTCATTCCCTAGTTTTTTCCCAGGGATAACTCCCCGCCGGGCATAGGTGCGGATGGTGAAGGGTTTGACACCCAAAAGGTCGGCGGCTTCTTTGCAGTTCAAAACCTCCTTAAAACGCCTAATCGGAGTCCAGACCATGGTCTTATCTAACCCTTTATAATCTTAGGCACCATCAACCGAGGTTATGACGCATCCTCAGGTTTATCTACTCAAAATCGGTAGCTGGAAACACAGTTAACGATTTCTGGCCTCAAAACACATTTATTCTCTACGGTACCCCTTGTTGCAAGAAGCATGTTAGCTCAAAATTTGCCGAGAAGTCAACATAAGTTGAGCATAGCGCTGCCGTTTCATAAACTCGTTCACTTCGCGATTTTTCTCTTGGCCAAATGGCATTCCCTCAATTTTAGAAGGACTCGCTCGATGTCCGAGGACACCCTTTCCAAAGAAATATGTTCATTATCAAAAAAGATTTTAAAGTGGATATAGGAACCTGCCGAAAAGTTGAAGAAGGGGCAGATTCCATCATTTTCGGGCTATTCTATGTTTACAGCCGTGGAGTCATTATGAAGTCTCTGGAAATTCTGATTAAAAACAACAACATAGTCAACACGAATGCCTAGAAAATTGTCATGGCTATTAAGGAGAGAGGAAGAACTTTATGCAGAAAAAGATGCTATTGATTTTGGTGGTTCTGGCAATGGGTACGGCTCTCTTGCTGCCCGGTGTGGCGGCGGCCAACTTGGTGCTCACGTTTGATGATTTAACGGCGGCCTATCCTATACCGCAAGCAACGCCTCTTCCCGACAACTATGGAGGGTTCAGCTGGTCGGGAACAGGGGGCTATTGGGGATTGGTAGCTAACTCCGACTATCGGGGTATCTATAGAAATAATTTCAATTTCCCTTCCAACCCCAACATTGTCACCAACGAGTCGCCTGACCAGATGGGAGCGCCCACTCTGGCGATTTCCCACAGCACCCCTTTTACCTTTGAAGGGGCTTACTTCAGCGCCTGGACGGGTTACGGCGGCAGTTATTATGGAGCCAACAGCTTGACTATAATTGGCGAGCTGGGTGGCGAAGTGGTAGGAAAAACCACCATTTCCCTCTATGCTGGGCCGCTAAGCTGGTATGCAATCGGTTTTACCAACATTGATAGCCTTACCTTCATGCCTTCAGTGGGAACTAATGGAGGGCGGTATTTTGTTATGGACAATTTCACTGACGTCGCCAGCCCCGTTCCCATACCTGGCTCTCTGGCCCTTCTCGGTACCGGTCTCCTGGGTCTGGGGCTAATGAGGTTCAGAAAGGTGTAATCGCCCAAAAACACCCGGTAAAGCAGGCAGGGTATCTCGTGGCCCTGCCTTTTTTTGCGGCCTCGCAACTATAGTTGATTGCTTGCCATAACGAACTTCTCAAAATGTTCAATAAATTGTCGATTTGATATGGATAGCAAAATGGGCCCTTAGTGAGACTGATAGGTCGGAGTGGACTCGAAGGATATATGGCCGTACCGCTCAAGGGATTCCTGGATTAAGGGGGGCACGGAGGCCCGCCCCACTAATCTCTTTTCATGATGGGAGGCGCCGTTCTACGTTAAGCCTGTTGCGGTAACTGCCAAATCCCCGGGATGGTGGCGCCGCAGTAGGCGCATTTGCCGTCTTTCAGGTGCGGCTCGCCGATCTGGTAGCCCTGGCGGGCGATGAGCAGTTTATGGCAATTATGGCAGTAAGTATTTTCGGCCTTATTGCCCGGCAGATTGCCGATGTAGACATAGTGCAGGCCTGCGTTCAGGGCCAAGTCCCGGGCCCGCTCCAGCGTGCTCACCGGGGTGGGATAATGGTTGAGCATCTTGTAAAGGGGATAAAACCGGGAGAAGTGCAGGGGCGTCAGCGGCCCCAGCTCATCCTTAATCCAGGCGCACATGCGGCTGATTTCTGCCGGCTTATCGTTAAACCGGGGGATGACCAGGTTGACGATCTCGACGTGGACGTTATGGCGGCGCAGGGTTTTCAAGGTGTGGAGCACCGGCTGCAGTTCGCCGTCCACCAGGTTGCGGTAAAACTTTTCGTCAAAGGCCTTAAGGTCGAGGCAGGCCGCGTCTAAAAGCGGCGCCAGCTCTTCCAAAGGCTCGGGATTGATATAGCCCGCGGAATGGCAGACATTGAGGACCCCCGCCGATTTGGCCAGCCGGCCCACATCCCGCATATATTCATAGAAAATGATGGGCTCCACGTAGGTGTGGGCAATGGAGGGGCAGCCATTGGCTCGGGCCGCGGCCACGACCTTTTCCGGGGGAAGATTGTAATTGTAAGTTTTTTCCGGCCGGGTCTGGGAAATTTCCCAGTTCTGGCAGAACTTGCAGTGCAGATTGCAGCCCGCGGTGGCGATGGAAAAAGACGGGGTTCCGGGAAGAACGTGGAAAAAGGGCTTTTTTTCAATGGGGTCCAGGTGGACGGCGCAGGGGTTGCCGTAAACCAGGCTGTAGTATTTCCCCTCCCGGTTTTCCCGGACGCCGCATTCACCCCGGTCGCCGGGCAGGACTTCGCAGTTCCGGGGACAGAGGCGGCATTGCACCACACCCTGGTCCAGGGGTCGGAAGAAGGCGGCGGGATACGGCTTCAAGAAGCCGTACTGCAATACCTGGGCCCGGGCCGGGACCGGACACGGGGGTAGAGACAGGAGGGCCAGGGCCCCGGCGCTAGTCAAGATAAAGTTCCGGCGGCTGCACTTAAAGTCACCTAAACCTTGCAACCCGGATTTCATCGAGGTTTGCCTACCATGTCCTGGCCTTACTGGCCGACGGGCGCGGCTAGTGTGCCTTAACTGGCGGGGAGCACCGGCACGGCATCGAAATAAGCGTGCCCTGGCGTCCGAGCATTGAAGTGCGACAGAAAATCAGACCCCGTTGATGCGATTGCGCAGCACGCCGGAGGTCTTAAACACTACCACCTTGCGAGCGCGGAGGATGAGATTTTCCTTGGTTTGAGGATTGCGACCCCGGCGAGCATTTTTTTGCCGCACCGAAAATTTCCCAAAACCGCTGATCAGTAAATCTTCTCCCTGGGCCAGGGACTCCTTCATAATATCCAGGACCCGTTCCACCACGGATCGTGATTCTTGCTTGCTTAAACCTACCTGAGTCTGTAAGCGACTAATCAATTTTTCCTTGGTGAGGGCCATAAAAGATTTCCTCCGGCTATCCCTGTGAAATTACTAATTAAAGTTGCCGAAGACCGAAATCCAGGGCCCCGAAGTGGCAGGAATTCACACAACGCAAGCACATGATGCACTCCGGGCTGTCAAATTCCTTGTTGGGCACTACCCCGGTGGGGCAGGCGCGCAGGCAGGCCCCGCATTCCACGCAGTTGCCTTCAATAAACTTCAATTGTACCAGGCTGATGCGGCTGAACAGGCTGTAAAAAGCGCCTAAAGGGCAGAGCACCCGGCAGAAAAACCGGCTGATGAAGATGGCGGCGATAATGACCAGGACCATGATGGTGAACTTGTTCCAGAAAAACACGCTTACGTTGCTCCACAGGCTGGGTTTAAGCGCCATCAAGGGCAGGGCTGCCTCGAGGGTGCCGGCGGGACAGACGAGCTTGCAGAACCAGGGGTGGCCCAGTCCAGAGTTGTCGACATACAAGACGGGCATGGCCACTACTAACACAGCCAAGACGCCGTACTTCACCCAGCGCAGGGGTTTCCAGAGGGACAATTTGCGGGTAGGGAGTTTGTGGAGCAGGTCCTGGATGAAACCGAAGGGGCACATCCAGCCGCAGGTCAACCGGCCCACCACGCTGCCGATGAACCCCAAATATCCCACTACGATAACCCCGAGTTGGGGCAGGCCGCCGGTGCTGAAGCGCAGGCTGGCCATGAAATTCTGGAAGGCTCCCACCGGACAAGACAAGAGGGCGCCGGGGCAGGAGTAGCAGTTGAGGCCGGGATGGCACACCGCCTTCAAAGGACCCTGATAGATCACCGAGCCCCCGAAGGGGAAAAGAAGATAGGCGTTGGTTCCGAATGCCACCAGGGTTTGGATCAACCAACGGAGACGGGGCATCAGCCGACCTCGCGGCAAGAGAGGCAGGTAGTAGCGTCTAGATTCAGGGTAAGTTCACCGGCGCGTATCGCCATGATGAAAAAAGCGGTAAAGGGCGTAATGAGCCCCAGGAATTTTGTGGGCATGGGCAACCTCCCGCAGAAAAAGACCCCGATAAAACAACCAACACTACAAGGAGACCAAGATAGAGGCGTTGGCACCCAACACCTTCAGGGTCGGATCTGTGACCGCATGGCCATCATCCCACCCCGATGCAGGATAGTCAGATGGTGTTTCCCAGATTCATCAGATAGGACAATTCCCCGGTGTTAACGCCAATAATAAATAAAATGGTGAAAATGATAATGAGCCACAAGACTTTCTTCGACATGAGCTTCCTCCGCATTCCGTTACTTTCGGCGAAGCGGTTGCTTGCTTACCCCTTGGTTGTTAGCATCATTATATCCATGGGCACCAGGTCCGGGGAAAAAATTTTTTCGGGGCAGAGAATTTCTTGACAAATTAAGATATATTATTATATGTGTATATTATGATAGATGAATATATGAGGAACCGGTTGGAAAGGGCGGCGCGGTGTCTCAAGGTGTTGGCTCACCCCGTCCGACTGATGATCATACATCTTTTGGGAGAAGGGGAGTTGTCGGTGCAGGAGCTGGAAAAGGCCGTGGGCATCAGTCAACCCAGCGCGTCCCAGCACCTCAGTCTGCTAAAGGATAAAGAAATTTTGGAGTCCCGGCGAGTGGCCCAGCAGGTTTTTTACCGTTTAGGGGACCCACGGCTGTTACAGCTTACCGCCATCACCCGGGAACTGTTTTGCCGCATAGAATAAGAGACCAGGCTGCGGCACTGGGGGGCGCGGCTTGGTTGGCGTCCGGAAGGTGCAAGGCGGCCGGTCAAGACAGGCAGGATAAGTCATCAATTTAACCTGATTCGGGCAAATCAACCTACAAGCACCCGGAATTACAAGGAAAATATTTCGCCGAACCTCAAGGAGAA
>JARRQO010000234.1:0-3976 GCA_037381685.1 Deltaproteobacteria bacterium
CTGCCCCAGGCGGCCATCATTACCTTCGGGCTTTGTGAGAGTGTGGCGCTGCTGGGCCTGGCGCTTTTCCTGTTGGGCGGCAACCCCCTGGATTTTTATATCTTTATGCTGATTTCCCTGGGATTTTTTTACCTGTTTTATCCCAAATACGACCACTGGGAGCAGTTGGTGAGAGGCGCAGCCTCATCCAAGAAAATGAAGCTCTGAGGAAAGCGCGGGCCTCCTCGGTCCGTTCAGGATTGGCCATATGAAAAAAATCGGCATCTACTATCACCCTTCTTTCAGCCGGAAAAGCTACTTGACCGTGGGCAACCGGCTGCGGGATTTTCCCGAGGCCCTGGATGAGCTGGTGGCCAGACCCAATGTGCGCCTCATTGAGGCGCCCCGGGCTTCCAGGGAGCTTATCCTCAAGGCCCACGCCCCGGAGATGCTTGCCATGGTGGCCCGGGACAGCATGTGTTCCACCGCGTACGAGTCCGTGGGCTCGGTGGTGGCCGGCATGGAAGGTTTGGCCAAGGGCGAGGTGGACCGGGCCTTCAGCTTTATCGGCGCGGGCGGCCACCACGCGGGCTACCGCCAGTTTGGGGGGGCCTGCTGCTTCAACGATGTGGTCATCGCCCTGACGCACGTGCGCCAGATCAGCAATTGGCGGCGTTTTGCCATCGTGGACACCGACGCCCACCATGGCGACGGCACCCGCCAACTAGTTCGGGACGACCCCGAAGTCCTGCATGTGTGCTTCTGCGGCACCGATTTCAAAAGCAACGACGGCACCAAGGTGGACGTCAATGCCTACCGGATGAACTGGCGGGAGGACCCTGACGTCCAATACCTGAATCTGGTGCGGCAGAACCTGCCCCTGGTCCCGGCCTTCAAACCGGATTTGCTCATCTGGTACTACGGCTTCGATACCCACCGGGACGACTACGGCTCTCTAGGGCTGACCGAAGCGGCCTATTTCGACATCTGCGATTTGATGCTCAGCGCTTCCACCGAGATGGGCGTGCCCCTCCACGTGGTCCTGGCGGGAGGCTCCTTGGCCTATCTCGCCACTGCCACCATTCCCGAAATCATCCGCCGCCTGGCCGAGGCATAGCTGCCCTGCGCCATTGCCGGAGTCCCGCTTTTTATTTATAATATATTTAAATATTAGGATAAATTTCCTTAATCCAGAGAAGCTCATCGGACTTAAACGTTTTGAGCGCCTGTAAAATTCTATGCTGACAGATCGTTTAGAATCCCTGGAAAACCGTTACCAGGAACTGGAAACCGCGCTGAGTGACCCCGAGGTCATCCGGGCCCAGGACCGGTATCAGAAATACCGCAAGGAACTGGCCGACCTGACCCCGCTGGTCCAGACCTTCCGGCGTTTTCAGCAGGTGGCGAAGGAACTGGCGGAGAATCAGACTCTGCTGAAGGAAGAGACGGACGAAGAGCTGAAGGCCTACGCCCGGGAAGAGATTCAGGCCCTCAAGGACCAGGCGGCCCGGTTAGAGGAAGACCTGCGTTTCCTGCTGCTTCCCAAAGACCCCAACGATGAGAAGAACGTGATCCTGGAGATTCGGGCCGGCACCGGCGGGGAGGAAGCCGGGCTGTTTGGCGCGGACCTCTTTCGCATGTACACCCGCCTGGCGGAACGCCAGGGCTGGAAGCTGGAAATCCTGGGCCACTCGGCCACCGGCATCGGGGGGCTCAAGGAAATCGTGGCCTCCATCTCCGGCGACAAGGTTTACAGCCGGCTCAAATACGAAAGCGGGGTGCACCGGGTCCAGCGGGTGCCGGTAACGGAATCCCAGGGGCGCATCCATACCTCGGCGGTGACCGTGGCGGTGCTGCCGGAAGCCGAAGAAGTGGACGTGCAGATCAACCCGGAAGAACTGCGCATCGACGTTTTCCGGTCCTCCGGGCCCGGCGGCCAGAGCGTCAACACCACGGATTCCGCGGTACGGATTACCCACCTGCCCACGGGTCTGGTGGTCTCCTGCCAGGATGAAAAATCTCAGCACAAAAACAAGGCCAAGGCCCTGAAAGTATTGCGCTCCCGGCTGCTGGACCTCAGGCAGCATGAACAGCAGCAGCAGATCGCCCAGGAACGCAAGAGCCAGGTAGGCACCGGCGACCGCAGCGAACGCATCCGCACCTACAATTTCCCCCAGGGCCGGGTAACCGACCACCGCATCGGGGTCACCCTTTACAAGCTGGAGGCCATTCTGGACGGGGACCTGGACGAACTTATCCAGAGCTTGATCGCCCATAGCCGCACCCAGGCCCTGGCTCAAGCGTAATGGCCGCCTCCAAAGCCTCCTGGACCATCCTGGAAATCCTGCGCTGGACCACGGATTATTTCCGCGCCCAGGAAGTCCCAGAGCCCCGGGCCTCCGCCGAAGTGCTCCTGGCCTACACCTTGGGCCTCAGCCGCCTGGATCTCTATCTGCGTTTTGATCAGCCCTTGAACCCGGAAGAGTTGGCGCGTTTCAAGGCCCTGGTGGTGCGCCGCCGGGAGGGTGAACCTGTGGCTTACCTCACCGGGCACCGGGAGTTCTGGTCCCTGGATTTTCAGGTGACGGAGGCGGTGCTGATCCCGCGGCCGGAAACCGAGACTCTGGTGGCCGCGGCCGTGGAGGTGATAAGAGGATCGGAAGGGGAGGGCGGGGGGCGGCTAGACTCTCCCTTGGAGTCCAATCCGGTTTGGGGTTTGGAAATCGGGGTGGGCAGCGGCGCGGTGATTATCGCCCTGGCCTGCGAGCTGCCGCAGCTTAATTGGGTGGGAGTGGATCTTTCGGCCGCGGCTCTGGCCGTGGCCCGGGATAATGCCCGCCGCCACGGGGTCCTGGACCGGGTTCACGCGGTGCAGGCCGATCTGCTGGCCGCGCTCAAGCCGCAGGCCGCTTTTGAGGTGCTGGTCGCCAATCTGCCTTATGTGCCCCGGGACCAATGGGAACAGTTGCCCGCAGAGATCAGGGAATTTGAGCCGCGACAGGCCTTATGGGGGGGAGCGGACGGCTTGGACCTTATCCGGCCCCTGGTTGGCGAGGCCCATGAGTATGTGCGCGAGGGTGGCTGGGTGCTGCTGGAAATTGGGGATCAGCAGGCGGATGCGGTCGCGGCTTTATTAGGCAAAACCGGGGCTTATGCGCAGGTAGCGACGATCAAGGATTTCAATGGCGTGGACCGGGTGGTGCGGGCCCAGAAAACGGTTAAAAAGTCTTCTCACTTTTAAACATGATGCATTGGTCGTTTTCTTTGGTCGCATTGGTGTCCCATTTGGTCCACTTGGAGCCGGGTTCCACCCGCAGGCGCTCCACATGACCATCTTTATAATCGGTTTCCGCCAGCACCCCGCTACAACCATTTACCAGAAGCACACTTAGCAGCAACCCTGCCAGTATCAGGCTGGTTATCCGAATCATAACCTCCCCCCTCCCCGGCAACTCTTATAACTATTCATGCCAGGGTTTACTTTAATCAAATTGTACCATACCGTATTTATTTTAAATTTGCCACAAATTCTTTTTCTAGCCGGATTAATGTGCACTCAATGCGGGGCGAACATTTGGGTCCGCCCTACAGTTATACTCTTTGCCAAAAGTTTCTTCTTCTCCCCCCCTCACCCGAGCCCTCTCCCCCCAGCGGGGGGAAAGGGGATAAGAGGAAAAAACTTTTGGCAATCGCGATAAATTACTTGCATGGGATCAACTTGTTATTAGTCTGCGCCGGCACAGGCGGGCGCCTGTGGTCCCGTTTGTCTGCAAAAGGTAGAAGTGTTGCACTTTTCCTGAGAGTTTTAATCCCAAAGAAAAAACCTTGGGCCGCTACACATCTATGGGGCTGCAGATGCGGCCGGCCACGGCAGAGGCCGCGGCTACCGCGGGGCTGGCCAGGTAGACCTTGGACTTGGTGTGGCCCATGCGGCCCACAAAGTTGCGGTTGGTGGTGGCAATGGCCGTCTCCCCCGGGGCCAGGATACCCATGTGGC
>JARRQO010000235.1:0-694 GCA_037381685.1 Deltaproteobacteria bacterium
CCCTGCCGGAAATTTTTGTCATCGACAAGGATTGACCGGGTTAGACGCGTAGGCGCAAGGGGTGTTGGGGGAACTCCGGCTTGGCGGGCAGATGTTTGGGCAATTCCTTTTTTTACAAAGGAGGCAGGCCTTTATGTGGCGAAAGGTGGATCAGGGATACTGGCGCAAATATTTTGAGACTTACAATGCCAAGCGCTACGATGATTTAGTGCACGATTTTTATGCGGCGCGCCCCACTTTTCATAATCCCAAGTTTAGGCTGGAAGGCCGCCAGGCCGGGGCCGATTTTTTCAAGCAGCACCATATCGATGTCAACGAGACCCTGACGCCCATCACCTTGATCATCACCCCGGAGGTGGCAGCCGTGGAGTTGGACTCGGGGTTTTACTCCGACAAAGACCTTCCCGATTTTTACGTGCATCCCCTTAAACGGGGAGTTGAGGTCAGGATGGGCATGGCGGCCTGCTACCATCTTGAGGGAGACCGCATCGCCCATGCCCGGGTGTATTGGCTGCAGCCGGCCATCTAGCCGCAACCCGGCAAAAGCGGGCCCCCCTCATGAACTCTGACGACCTCTCCCCTCGTTTTGCGGCCCTGGACCTGGGCAGCCTGACCACGCGACTGGCGGTGGCCGCGTCTACCTCCGCCGGCGGCTTTCGCCTCCTGGTCCACCGGCGAGAAATCACCGGCCTGG
>JARRQO010000235.1:775-4743 GCA_037381685.1 Deltaproteobacteria bacterium
CTGCAAGATTTTCAGCAGGTGATGTCTGCCTATCGGGTCCAAAACTACCGGGCCGTGGGCACCCAGGCCCTGCGCCAGGCCCGCAATCGCCAGGTTTTTCTGGACATGATTCAGAATTCTTTGGGACTGGCCGTTGAGGTGCTGGCCCCGGAGGAAGAGGCCCGGTTGTCCCTGGCCGGGGTGTTGTCCGTTCTGGACCCCAAAGTGCTGGCAGCCAAGGAAGTGCTGGTTTTTGATGTGGGCGGGGGCAGCACGGAATTTGCCCTGGTGCGCCAAACTACGAAGCCGGTTTTTGCCAGCTTGCCGCTGGGGGTCCTGACTTTGAGCCAGGCCCGGCCCCTGGGGGACCCGCCGCAGCCGGAAAAAGTGGCGGCCCTGAAAGAAGAGTTGGCTGTGCAACTGGGGGCGTTTTACCAGGGGAGGCTTGCGTCTTGCGTCACGACGGCCCCGCCTCTGGTGGGCACCGCGGGGGCGGTGACCACGCTGGCGGCCATGCACCTGAAATTGCGCCAATATGACGCCGATAAGGTCAATAATCTGAGGATGACCAGGAAGCAGGTGGAGGCCCTGGCAGAGTTGATGGCCGGTTTGACCGAAAGCGCCCGGGCCCGCCTCATCGGCATCGAACCCGCCAAGGCCGGGGTCATGGTAGCCGGTGCCTTGATCGTGCTGACTGTTTTACAGGTGTGCGGCCAGGATTCCCTGGTGGTGATCGACGCCGGGCTGTTGGAAGGGGTTTTGCAGGAACTGGCCGGCAAATTTTGAGTTTCGGGATTTGCCTGAGCGGGTTAAAATATTTATTTTAATCTATCGGCTTGTCACCTGTATTCAAATGCTAAAGGATAAAACCTATGTCTCAGGATTCCATTTCCTACGCTTACACTTTCGATGATCTGTTGCTGTTGCCCGGGGCCTCCGCGGTGCTGCCCAGCGAAGTGGATCTTAGCACCCGCCTGACTCGCCGCATCACCCTCAATATTCCGCTGTTGAGTTCGGCCATGGACACGGTCACCGAAGCGGACACGGCCATCTCCCTGTCCCGCCAGGGCGGTATCGGCATTCTGCACCGCAATATGACCATGGAGGCCCAGGTTCTGGAGGCGGAAAAGGTCAAGAAATCGGAATCCGGGATGATCATCGACCCGGTGACCATCGGGCCCGGGGCCCGGATCGCCGAGGTATTGCAGCTGATGGAGCGCTATCGCATCTCCGGCATTCCGGTGGTGGAGGGGCGCAAGCTGGTGGGCATCGTCACCAACCGGGACCTGCGCTTTGAAACCAACCTGGAGCAAAAGGTCAAGGAGGTGATGACCAAGGACCAACTGGTCACCGCCCAGGTGGGGATCACCCTGGAAGATTCCAAGGCCTTGCTCCATAAATACCGCATCGAAAAACTGCTGGTGGTGGACGAGGACGGCGATCTCAAAGGACTTATAACCATCAAGGACATCGAGAAGATTCGCAAGTATCCGCAGTCCTGCAAGGACGAGTTCGGCCGCCTTCGGGTGGGGGCCGCCATTGGCGTCGGCCCTGACCGGGAGGCCCGTCTGGAAGGCCTGGTCAAAGCCGGGGTGGACGTGATTTGCATTGATACGGCTCACGGCCACGCCAAGCGGGTGATCGAGGCCGTGGCGGACACCAAGCGCAATTTCCCCAACGTGGACTTGATTGCCGGCAATGTCGCCACCGCGGACGGCGTGCGGGATCTTATCCAGGCCGGGGCCGATGCGGTCAAGGTGGGGGTGGGGCCCGGCTCCATCTGCACTACCCGGGTGATCGCCGGGGTGGGGGTGCCCCAGCTTACCGCCATCATGGACTGCGTCAAAGCGGCGCGGGAGGCGGATATCCCCCTGGTGGCCGACGGCGGCATCAAGTACTCCGGCGACGTGACCAAGGCCCTGGCCGCGGGCGCGGACGTGATCATGATCGGCAGTCTCTTTGCCGGCACCGACGAGTCCCCCGGAGAAACCGTGATCTTCCAGGGGCGGAGCTACAAGATTTACCGGGGCATGGGGTCCATGGAAGCCATGAAGGCCGGCAGCCGGGACCGTTACTGCCAGGAGGACGCCGACCTGGAATGCAAGCTGGTGCCCGAAGGCATCGTGGGCCGGGTGCCGTCCCGGGGCAAGCTGTCGGACGTCATTTACCAGTTGATGGGGGGCTTAAGGTCCGGCATGGGCTACGTGGGAGCCAGCACCATCAAGGAACTCCAGGACCTGGCTCGGTTCATCCGCATCAGCCCCGCAGGCTTAAAGGAATCCCACGTCCACGACGTCATTATTATGAAAGAAGCGCCGAATTACTGGGTGGAATAGGGAACTTAGCCGTCAGCAGTCAGCATAAGACCTGTAGGGGCGGACCTGGGTGTCCGCCCTTTTTTTACACCGAACTTATCACCAGGAATATTTATTATAAATTTTTCTGATAAATATTATTAATTATATTAATTTTACTTATAACTGAAAACAGCATAAAAATAAAATAAGTTGGATACCCGGGCAGAGGGCTTCCCCAAACCGGATTTTGGGTGCCCTTGAAAGGAGGATCTCATGAATTGCCAGGCATGTAATGAAGAAATTTCCAGGATGATTCGTCCTCAATCCTTCCCTCTCGGATTAAAATTATTCAAAGATATTAATGATCTGCCTAAAGAGGCCGCCAGACCTGCAAAGTATGGCATCCAGATTTCGCTGTGCCAGTGGATAACTATGGCAAGACGCTGGGGGCGCCTTCTGGGGACGGTGGCGGAAGATATCAACTGCACCCCTTGCCTCGCGGCCCTGGGTTTAAAACGCCTTGAAAGCCAGACCCATTTTTCTCAATACTGCGTCGATATGGGTTATTTCGACAACATTGACCTGGCTGAAATGGCCACCCGGCAACTGGCTCTTATACCCCCAGGAGAAATCAACGGGATAGCCGTTTTTCCCCTCGATGCCGCCCCGGTGGACCCTGACCTAATTCTGATCTATGGAACCCCGGCCCAAATGGCCCGCTTAGCCGCCGGTTATCTCTATCACCATGGGGAGCTCATCGAATCCCAAACCACCGGATTTGGCATCTCCTGCCTGGCCGCCGTAAAACCTCATTTCACCGGCAAACCGGCCTTGGTGCATCCCGGACGGGGAGAGCGTATCTTGGCAGGCACCGATGAATCCGAAATGTTTTTCACTTTTCCGGCCAGAGAATGTGAAGCCCTGGTGGACGGCCTGAAGAAAACCCACGAGAAAGGCACCCGATATCCGGTGCAAAGTTACCTGATTTATCAGCCGCCAACTATTAAGCCCATGAAAACTCTGGGGGAAAAATTAACTGGTTGATGAATGACTAAAAGCCTCTTGCAAAACAGGGTAGCCACGGACTTTAGCTTGCGGTACCGGATATTTTTCCGGCAGCAGTCTGCAATTTTTAGAGCACCAAGCTACCATTATTATGCTGATTAAAGAGTTTACCAAGTCCTTTGTGCGTCCGCCTAATCCCAGCGCCCGGCATCTCCGCTGTTTCGCCGCATGCGACGCGGACCTCACCGAGTTGCTCCCTTATTTGAACACCGTGCTTCAAGCCTATGACTACTCGGCCGATCCCCCCACCCTGACCCTAAAATTACCGGGCAAGCTGGTGACCATCCATCCCCGGGAAATCGCCATTAATATTGTCAAGGATGAAGCTGAGGCCGAGGAGATTTTGCAATGGCTACAAAGGGAAATCAACGACACCTGGGCCAGGAGGGGCGAAATCGAACCGAGTTTTGGGACGGCGCCCCGGCCGCAAGTCCTGGATCTGCTCAGGTTGTTGCCCAGGAGTAACTGCGGCAAGTGCGGGGTGCCGACCTGTATGGTCTTTGCAGTGGGATTGGCCGCGGGGGAAAAGGCCCCGGAGCAATGCCCGGAGTTGAATCAGGCGAATCGGGACAGAGTGAGGGAAGCTTGCGGGTGTTAGGTAAAAACAGGCTGGGGAAAAGGGACTTT
>JARRQO010000235.1:4779-5609 GCA_037381685.1 Deltaproteobacteria bacterium
TAAAAATTTTACCATGTGGTAAATATTCTACCACGCTAATGGGAGGAGAGAGAATATGTTTGGAAAATTCATTAAAGAGCGGAGGATTAAGAAAGGGTTAACCCTTAGAGAGTTCTGCAAATTAATAGAAGTAGATGCAAGCAATTGGAGCAAAATCGAGCGTGGCCTACTCGCTCCACCTAGAAGTGAGTATAAGTTGAGGCAGATTGCAGAAATTTTGGAAATTACTCCGGGCTCTGACTCTTGGTTTGAAATGAAAGACAGAGCGGAATTAGATATTGGCAGTATTCCCCAAGACATTCGGTCTGATAAAGAATTAATAGGTTATCTCCCAATGTTTTTTAGGACTATAAGAAGTGAAAAGCCTGCCCCGGAGGAACTTGATAAATTAATTGATATTATAAGGAAAGGGGGGCAATAATTGCCGAATAATGAATTTAAATGTAAATGGATTCATAGGCAGGAGCTTTGTAAATATGCAGACGAGATTCGCTCTAAATATTGGGAAGAGAATTTGTTGCCAATAGATATGGAGAAGATTATTGAACTCAGGTTAGGTTTAGATATTGAGCCTATGCATGACTTATTTTCTATGATAGATACAGATGCATGGTTAAAAATGGATTTAAGTGGAATTGTGGTCGATTATGATTCTTATATGAATGAAAAATTTGCAAACCGGTTGCGTTTCTCTCTTGCCCACGAATTAGGACATTATTTTTTGCATAAAGATATTTATTCAAGCCTTCCTTTTACCTCGTTAGATGATTGGAAAAATTTTGTTACAAATGTCTCTGAAACTACATATAGAGGTTTTGAATGGCAGGCAA
>JARRQO010000236.1:0-3964 GCA_037381685.1 Deltaproteobacteria bacterium
ATTAAACCCAAAACGCCTTCTTGGCCTCCTGGGATTAAAAATCAGGGGGCTTTTTTATTTCGCTCTCTGACAAAGGCCTTCCCCGGCTCTTATGCGGGGGTTGGGTGAGGGTTTGGGGGAGGGCGGGGGCAGTATTGCCTCCGGTCCTCCCCCAAAATCATGCCTACCGGCAATCCTTGCAGGTATAGAAGCTTTCCACCGGGTCGCCGGTGAGTTTGGCCCAGTGTTCCAGTTGCGCCTTGGGGGCGATGTAGTTGCCGCATTTTTGGCAGGCCTGGAGCTCGAACTTGCGCCCCCAGACAGTGCGGACGCCGTCTTTTTCGGTGTAAGCGATGACGTTGGTGGGGCAGATGAAGACGCAGGAGCCGCAGCCGATACAGGCCTCGGATTCCTCGGCAAAGGGCGTGGCCACCTTCTTACCCGGGGTGCGGAAGGCCATGGAAATGGCGCTTACTCCCACCACCTCCCGGCAGGTGCGAACGCATTGGCCGCACAGGATGCAGCGCGCCTGGGGGTGGCCCTTCTTAAAGCGGGTGTCATAAACTCCCATTTGGGCGGCCATCTCCTGGATAAGTTCCGCGCCGGGAGCTTGGGCCAAAAGGAGCTCCAGCACCATGCGCCGGGAGGCCATGACCCGCTCGGACGCGGTTTGCACCACCAAACCGGTCGCCACCGGGAAGGTACAGGAATTCACCAGCCGGGTGTTAGGGGCCTCGCCGATTTCCACCACACAGAGGCGGCAGTGACCCTCGGGTTTGAGTTCCGGGTGATAGCACAGGGTGGGAATATCAATGCCGTTGGCCTTGGCCGCCAGCAGCACGGTGGTGCCCGCCGGCGCCTGAACCGGGCTGCCGTCAATGGTTAGATTCACCAAATCATTTTTCATGACTCTACCTTAACTGCGTCGAATTTACAGACCGCGTGGCACATGCCGCATTTGACACAGAGTTCCTGGTCGATTTCTTGCGGCTCCGCGGCTTCGCCGTGGATGGCCTCCGCCGGGCACTCCCGGACACAGGCCAGACAACCGGTGCAGGTCTCGGGGTCAATGGTGTATTTCAACAGGGCCCGGCAGACCAGGGCCGGACATTTTTTGTGGAAGATGTGGGCCTCGTATTCCTCCCGGAAATATTTCAAGGTGCTGAGCACCGGATTCACCGCGCTTTGGCCCAGGCCGCAGAGGGAGGCGTCACGCATGGTGACACAAAGTTCTTCCATCAGAGGCAGGTATTCCGGCTTGCCCTCCCCTTTGGTAATGCCGGTGAGCATCTCCAGCAGGTGCTTGGTGCCTTCCCGGCAGGGGGTGCATTTGCCGCAGGATTCATCGTGGAGAAAGGACATGAAGTAGCGGGCCACGTCCACCATGCAGCTATGTTCATCCATGACGATCATGCCGCCGGAGCCCATGATAGAGCCTACGGATTGCAGGCTGTCGTAATCTACCGGCAGGTCCAGGAACTGCTTGGGAATGACGCCGCCGGAGGGACCGCCGGTCTGGACCGCTTTAAACTCGCCGCCGCCGCGGATGCCGCCGCCCAGCTCATAGACCATCTGCTTTAAAGTGGTGCCCATGGGCACTTCCACCAGGCCGGTGTTATTCACCGCGCCCACCAGCGAGAAGACCTTGGTGCCTTTGCTGTTGTCAGTGCCGATGGCGGCGTACCACTCGGGGCCGCGGCTGATGATGGCGGAGATGTTGGCCCAGGTTTCCACGTTGTTGATCACCGTGGGTTGGCCCCAGAGGCCCTCGACCGCGGGATAAGGCGGCCGGGGCCGGGGCTCGCCGATGTTGCCCTCCACCGAAGCGATGAGCGCGGTTTCCTCGCCGCAGACAAAGGCCCCGGCGCCCTTGCTGATCTTCACGTCAAAGCTGAACCCGGAGCCCAAAATATTTTCTCCCAAGAGGCCCGCGTCCCGGGCCTGGTCAATGGCCAGGTTCAAGCGCTTCACGGCGAGGGGATATTCATGGCGCACATAGATAAAACCCTGATTGGCGCCGATGGCATAACCCCCGATGATCATGCCTTCCAGGACCGCGTGGGGGTCGCCTTCCATCACAGCCCGGTCCATGAAGGCCCCGGGGTCGCCTTCGTCGCCGTTGCAGATAATGTACTTGACCTCGCCCGGCACCTGGCGGCAAAAACGCCATTTGCGCCCGGTGGGAAAGCCGCCGCCGCCCCGGCCCCGGAGGCCGGCGCGCTCCACCGCGTCGATGACCGCCTCGGGCTTCATGCCCTGAAACACCTTTTGCAGGGCCTGGTAGCCGCCTGCGGCCAGGTAGTCGTCCAGGCTGGCGGGGTCGATGAGGTCCAACTTCCCCAGCACGATGGGTTGCTGGCCCTGGTAGAAAGGCACTTTGGACTTATGGGCCTTGATGGCGCCGTCCGTCGGGTCCTGGTAGCAAAACTTATCCAGAATCTTGCCTTTGACCAGGGTCTCTTCCACGATGAGGGGCACATCCTCCGGGGTGACCTGCTGGTAGGTGATCTCCAGGGGCCGGAACATCACCTTGACGGCCTTGGCGCACAACCCCTGGCAGCCGCTTTCTTTGAGGGCGACCTTGCCATTCAGCCCCCGCTGCTTGAGCTCGGCCTGAAAGGCGGCAGCCACCTCAATGCTCCCCATGGGCAGGCATCCGGGGCCGCCACACACCAAAACCTGAGTCTCCTGCGGATTCCGGCTGCTGAGAACCTGGTCCCGGTATTTCTCCAGGTGCGCAATTGTGTCAAACTTAGGCATATCTTTGTCTCAGCTCTTATTGTTTGTAAGGTTTCAAGATTTTGGGGACCTTGTCCACGCTCATGTTGCCAAAATACTTATCGTCGACCATCATCAAGGGGGCCTGGGCGCAGGAACCGAGACAACCCACGGTCTCCAGGGAGAATTGCAGGTCCTCGGTGGCGCGACCCGGCTCGACATTCAGGCGCCGGGTCACGGTTTCCACCAGGCGCTGCCCGCCCCGGAGGTGGCAGGCGGTGCCCAGGCAGACCCGGATCTGGTGCTTGCCCTTGGGCTCCAGAGAGAACATCTTAAAAAACGTAGCCACGCTGTAGACCTGGGTCAGGGGAACCTGCAGCCGGCCGGCCACGATCTTCAGTTCGTCTTTGGGGAGATAGTTGAATTCGTCCTGAATATCCTGGAGCACCGGGATCAGGTCCGCACCTCCCCCGTCATAGCGGGACAGGATGGTGTCAAGCTTTTGCTGGCTGGTCATGGTCAAATTCCTTCAGGCACGTGTACGGGAACAAATTCCGGAAAAGACGCCTGGCATTTTTCCAGTAAGAGGGCGTAGCGATCCTTCACCTGTTGCTGGATGAATTCCACCTCGGGGTCCCGAAGATGCCGGAAGCGGCCCTGGGGTTTGAGATAATCCCGGACCGGGCGGATTTTAGGGGGCTCCACGGTGAGCTTGTATCTGCCGTCCACCACTTCAAACAGGGGAAAGACTGCGGTTTCGGTGGCGAGCCGGGCCAGGCGCACGGAAATATCCGTGGCCGAGCGCCAGCCGGTGGGGCAGACGGACAGGACATGGATATAAGCCGGTCCCGGGGTTTCCACCGCCTTTTTCACCTTGAAGTACAGGTCGAAAAGATAGCCCGGGGAGGCGGTGGCCACGTACGGAATGCCGTGAGCCACGGCGATGGCCACCATGTCTTTCTTCCAGGTGTGCTGGCCGTAGCTTTTCTTGCCGGGAGGAGAGGTGGTGGTCATGGCCCCGAAAGGCGTGGCGCTGGAACGCTGGATGCCGGTGTTCATGTAGGCTTCATTATCCCAGCAGATATAGGTAAAATTGGTGCCCCGTTCCAGGGCCCCGGAGAGGGCCTGCAGGCCAATGTCGCTGGTGCCGCCGTCGCCCCCCATGGCCACGACCTTGGGCATGGCGCCGGTAAGCTTGCCTTTGCGCTCCAGGACTTTCAAAGCGGCGTCGATCCCGGAGGCCACTGCCGAGGTGTTTTCGAAGGCC
>JARRQO010000237.1:0-3934 GCA_037381685.1 Deltaproteobacteria bacterium
ACCAAGGGGACCTCCGGGTCCATGCGCCAGGCGCTGGAGTTGTCCACCACCACGGCGCCGGCCCGGGCGGCAATGGGCCCGTATTCCTGACTGATACTGCCCCCGGCGGAGAACAGGGCAACCTCCACGCCGGTGAAAGAATCCGAAGACAGCACCTTAACCGGAATCTCCCGGTCCTTGAAGGACACGGTGCGGCCCATGGAACGTTCGGAGGCCAGGGGCACCAACTCTGCCACTGGAAAATTTCTTTCTGCCAGGCAGGCCACCATCTGCTGCCCCACCGCGCCCGTGGCCCCTACTACCGCGACCTTATATGTACCACTCATAGTTCTTCTGACTCCTGGGAAGTAGCTGTTAACCGTGCGCCTTTTCCAAGGGCTAAAAGCTAACCGCTAACTTTATTGTATCATTCCCGCGGCGTATTGGGCCACCTTATCGCCCACCTGGCTGGTGGACAGGCCCATCTGGCCCGCGGCCATGCTTTTAAGGTCCTGGACTGCGGCCCGCTTAATGGCGGCCTCCACTGCGGCCGCGGCCCGGGTTTCCCCCAGTTGCTCCAGCATCATTTGGGCCGCGGCAATGGCAGCCAGGGGGTTTACCACCCCCAGTCCCGTATATTTGGGGGCCGAGCCACCGATGGGTTCGAACATGGAGACCCCGTTGGGGTTGATGTTGCCGCCTGCGGCCACGCCCATGCCGCCCTGGATCATGGCCCCCAGGTCGGTGATGATATCGCCGAACAGATTATCCGTCACTACCACGTCAAACCACTCGGGATTTTTGACAAACCACATGCAGGTAGCGTCCACGTGGGCATAGTCGGTGGTGACGTCGGGATACTGGGACGCCATGGCCTCAAAGGCCCGGAACCACAGGTTGGAGGCAAAGGTGAGCACGTTGGTCTTGGCCACCAGGGTGAGTTTTTTCTCCCGGTTGCGCCTGCGGGCCAGCTCAAAGGCGAACTTCAGGCAGCGGTCCACACCTATGCGGGTGTTAATAGATTCCTGGACCGCGACTTCATCCGGGGTGCCATATTTCAAGAAGCCCCCAGCGCCGGCGTACAGGCCTTCAGTATTCTCCCGGACCACCACGAAATCGATATCATCGGGGCCCTTGTCCTTCAAGGGGGTGTCCACGCCGGGATAAAGCACCACGGGCCTAAGGTTGATGTACTGGTCCAGTTCAAAGCGGGCCTTGAGGAGGATGCCTTTCTCCAGAATGCCGGGGGGCACATCGGGGTGGCCGATGGCTCCGAGGTAAATGGCTGGAAATTGGCGCAATTCGTCGATGACCGAATCCGGCAGGGTCTCGCCGGTGCGCTTGTAGCGTTCGCCGCCCAGATCGTAATAGGTATAGTCAAAGGTGATGGCCGCAGGTGCGGCGATGGCGTTCAAGACCTTGATGCCTTCGGCCACCACTTCCGGGCCGGTGCCGTCTCCCGGCACGACCGCGATGTTATAAGAACTCATGTTGATTTCGCCTCCAACTGCTTTTTGACAAAGGCCATCAAGCCGCCATCCGCCAGGAGTTGCTGCATAAACGGCGGAATAGGTTGGCTGTGATATTTTTTGCCGGTGGTCAGATCGGTGATGACTCCGGTGTCCATATCCACGCTGATCTCCTGGCCGTTTGTAAGCGCGGCCGCGGCCTCGGGAGATTCGAAAATGGGCAGACCCATGTTAAAGGCGTTGCGGAAGAAGATGCGGGCAAAGCTTGCGGCGATCACTCCTGAGACCCCGGCGGCCTTCAGCGCAATGGGGGCGTGTTCCCGGGAGGAGCCGCAGCCGAAATTTTTTCCGGCCACGATGAAATCGCCGGGCTGCATCTTCGTGACGAACTCCGGGTTCGCGTCCTCCATGGCGTGTTTGGCCAGCTCCATGGGGTCGGAGGTGTTGAGATAGCGGGCCGGGATGATCTCATCGGTATTAATGTCGTCGCCAAACTTATGTACTTTTCCTTTGAGTTCCATGAAGGACTTTCCTTGATCCAAGTTTTAATCTATCAAAATAACCATAAAACGCGACGCGAGGCAAGGTTTTCGCAAAAATATTTGGAACAGGTCCTGCTTCGGAGTCTACAAGGGAAATCATGGGAAGTTGCTAAGCTTCAGGACAACGGCTGGGGCTCGCCCAGGCAGGCCAGCATTTTTTGCCAGAGCCGGTCTTGGCCTTCCCGCTTAGGCGCGGAAAAATAGATGAAATCGTCTGCTTCGATCCCGAATGGCGCCAGGGCGACCGCGGCCTGATGGAGCCGGCGGCGGCGTTCGCCCTGCTTCAGTTTGTCGGCCTTGGTCAGTACCGGGATCACTCGGCGCCGCCGGGCCAATAAAAATTCCCACAGGAAAAACTCCTCGGGGCCGGGCTGGCGACGGCTGTCCTGGAGAAACACCACCGCAGTTAGGAACCGGCGGCGATCCAGGTAATCCAGAACTAGACGCCCCCAACCAGCCTTGAGTTCCTTGGATACCGCAGCATAGCCGAAGCCCGGCAGATCCACAAAATACCAGCGCTGGTTGATGAGAAAAAAATTGAGGGCTCGGGTGCAGCCGGGACGGGAACTGGTGCGTACCAGTTTTTTGCGCCTCAGCAAGGTATTGATTAGGGTGGATTTGCCCACATTGGAGCGCCCCAGAAAGGCCACTTCCGGCAGCCCTTCCAGGGGGCATTGGCCCGAGCGGTGGGCGCTGAGGACGTATTCGGCAGTAATGATCTTGGGGCTGGCCATGGTTGCAGTCAGGGAACAAAGAAACAATTTTTATATTATATTAAGATTGATGTAAAAATTCCATGCCTCAAGGCCAAGGTTCCGCTTTTGAGCAAACTGCGGCTGGCCCGCAGGCAGGTGCAACCATTTTTTCCGTCCTCACGTTTTGCCTTTTCCCCTTTTCGCCCGCCTGTGAGGTTGACGGGCTGTGCTTTTACGGGTTAAATTTAAAAAGATAAGTTGCGCTGGAGGCTGAATTTAGTGGTTTTGGGGCTGTGGTTTCATTTCTGGATGGTGCTGATCACGCTGATTGCCGGCAGCATGGTAATCGTGGTCAGCTACATATCCCCCAGCAGTCCCCTCGTCCAGCAAATCGCCCGGTGGTGGGGCTGGGCCCTGCTGAAGGTCGCCCGCATTCCCCTCACGGTGGAAGGCCTGGAGAACCTGGCCCCGGAACAGGCCTATGTCTATGCCGCCAACCACCGCTCCAATTTCGATATCTATGCCCTGATCGCCACCCTGCCGGGCCCCTTTCTGTTTGTAGCCAAAAAATCCCTCTTTAAAATACCGGTCTTCGGCCAGGCCCTGTCCCGCATGGGCTCCATCTCCGTTGACCGTGCCAACCTTCAGTCCGCTATCCAGAGCCTGAACAAGGCGACGGCCATTGTTAAAAGCGGTGTTTCCATGATCATCTTCCCCGAGGGCACCCGGGCCACCTCCCGGGAGCTTGTGCCCTTTAAAAAAGGGGTGTTCATCATGGCCATAAAGGCGGGCCAGCCCATTGTCCCGGTGAGCATCAGCGGTACCCGCTTTATCCAGCCCCGGGGCGCTCTCCGGATTAAACCCGGGCCGGTCAGGGTGGTGGTCTCCACCCCGATCCTGCCCCGGGCCTTCCGCCACAAGGAAGAGCTCATGAACGCAGTGCGGCAGGCCATCGACGCCCATTATGACCCCGATTTTCCCTATGGCCCCGGCACCTGAAAACCCCGGCTGGGTGGATTTGACCTTCCTGGGTGGCCTGGGGGAAATCGGCCTCAACATGATGACCCTGGAGACCGACGGCTACCTGGTGGTGGTGGATGCGGGCCTCATGTTCCCCGAAGACCAGATGTTGGGAATCGACATCGTTATCCCTGATTTTTCCTACCTGCGGGAGCGGCGCGACCGGGTAGCGGCCCTGGTCCTCACCCACGGCCACGAAGACCATATCGGCGCGGTCCCGTTTTTACTC
>JARRQO010000238.1:0-7750 GCA_037381685.1 Deltaproteobacteria bacterium
GCGACAGTTCCAGCGGCACCTGGGGCACGGCAATGACGCTCTCCACCCGGTCCTTCACCTGGTAGTTGTCCGGCTCCGTCAGCGCGATGAGGCGGCCGCCCCGGGCCGACACCTCTTCGATGTTACCCTGCACCTTCTCCAGCACCGGACTGCGGGAGGCCAGCACCACCACCGGCATGGTTTCATCGATCAGGGCGATGGGGCCGTGCTTCATCTCTCCCGCAGCATAGCCTTCCGCGTGGATATAGGAAATCTCCTTGAGTTTCAACGCCCCCTCCAAGGCGATGGGAAAGTGGATGCCCCGGCCCAGGTAAAGAAAATTGTGGGCGCTCATGTAACGGCGGCCGGTCTCCCGGATCTCCTGGTCCTGGTCTAGGGTATCCTGCACCCAGGTGGGCAGCTTAAGCAACTCTGTGAGTCGCTGCCGGATATTGTCCCGGTCAAACCGGCCCAGCCTCTGAGCCAGATACAGGGAGATGAGATATAGGGCCACCAGTTGGGTGGTAAAGGCCTTGGTGGAGGCCACGCCGATCTCCGGGCCGGCGTGGGTGTAAAACACAGCATTGGCCTCCCGGGCGATGCTGGAACCCACTGCGTTGACGATAGCCAGGCTCTTGGCCCCCAATTCCTTGCCCGCGGAAAGCCCCGCCCGGGTATCCGCAGTTTCCCCGGACTGAGAAATGGGGATAAGCAGGGTATGCCGGTCCACTAAAGGCTCGCGATAGCGGAACTCGGAACCCAGTTCCACCTCCACCGGGATGCGGCAGATGCTTTCCAGCAGGGTTTTCCCCACCATGGCGGCATGAAACGAGGTGCCGCAAGCAACCAGAAAGATCTTGCGGATATCCTTGAGCTCGGCCTCGGAAAGCTGAATTTCCTGAAGCATCACTTCGCCTTCATCCGGATTGATCCGGCCCCGGAAGGTGTCAATCAGGGCCCGGGGCTGCTCAAAAATCTCCTTTTGCATGAAATGCTTGTAGCCCGCCTTTTCCGCCATGGCGGGGCTCCAGGTGATGGTGTGCTCCGGGCGTTCAATCCGTTGGCCGTCGGCGTTAAGCAGCTTACATTCCCCATCTTGCACCACCACCAGGTCATGGTCTTCCAGAAAGATCACTCGCCGGGTATAGGGCAGGATGGCGGGAATGTCCGAGGCCAGGAAGTATTCCTGATCACCCAGACCCAGGATCAGGGGGCTTTCCTTGCGGGCCGCCACCAGCAAGCGGGGTTCGTTGGCGTTGACGATCGCCAGGGCATAGGAGCCCTTGATATCCCCCAAGGTGCGCTGTACCGCCTCCAGGTAAGGCGACCCGTCGCGCAGGTGTTTGACGATGAGGTGGGAGATGATTTCCGTGTCCGTTTCCGACGAAAATTGGTGGCCGGCTTTAATCAATTCTTCTTTGATTTCCAAGTAGTTCTCTATGATGCCGTTGTGCACCACCGCGATATCTTCCACCAGGTGGGGATGAGCATTGGTCTCGGAGGGGCGCCCATGGGTGGCCCAGCGGGTGTGGCCGATGCCCACCTGGCCGTGGAGGGGGTCCTGCCGCAGCAGGGTTTCCAACTCCTTCAACTTACCCAAACTGCGGCGTATGGCTATGCGGTGGTCGCGGCCGATTACCGCCATGCCCGCCGAATCATAGCCCCGATACTCAAGCCTTTTCAAACCGTCCAGGATAATGGGCATAGCTTCCTGTGGCCCTAGATATCCGATGATGCCGCACATAGTTACCTCGTTAGGGAGCAGGGGTCAGGGACCGGGGTCAGGATTAACCTGACTTCCTGGCCTCTCCTCTGATCCTTATGGTTTTCAGGTCATCAGACCTTTTGGGTTTTTTCTTAACCTTTAGTGTCATGTCCCAGATGTGCGTTTCAAAAATATTAGGCAGGTTGGTTAGGGGCCGAACTCATGAAATGCCCTGCTTAAAGGCGCAAAGGTGAGCCCCAACAATAATTTTTGCTGACAAATATTAGTGTAAAGCTTAAACCTCTGACTGCTTATATCGGCATATTAATTGTGCAGCATGACTAAGCCGGCACGCGTTTAATCCGCGCCCCCAAAGCCGAAAGTTTTTCCACCAGGTTAGTGTAGCCCCGGTCCAGGTGGTAGACCCGCAGGACTTCGGTTTCGCCCACCGCGGCCAGCCCCGCGACGACCAAAGAGGCGCTGGCCCTGAGGTCCGTGGCCATCACCGGCGCGCCCTGGAGCTGTTTGCAGCCCCGCACCACCGCCAGATTGCCGGTGACGCTGATATCCGCGCCCAGGCGCCGTAGTTCGCTGACGTGCATGAAGCGGTTTTCAAAGATGGTCTCGGTGATGACGCTGGCGCCCCGGGCCAAAGACACCAGGGCCATGAACTGGGCCTGCATGTCGGTGGGAAACCCGGGATAGGGGAGGGTCTTGACGTCCACGCCATTGAGGGAGCCGCCCGGCTCCACTATGATTCGGTGATCCACGGTACGCAGGCGCACCCCGGCTTCCTGGAATTTTTCCAGCACCGCGCTCATAGAAGGCAACGGGGCGTTGGTGATGGCCACCTGGCCCCGGGTATGGTGAGCATGTCGGTGCCGACGCCTTTGATGTCGGCTCCCATGGCGGTGAGGAACCGGGCCAGATCCGCGACTTCGGGCTCCTGCGCGGCGTTGATGATTCTGGTGGTGCCCTGGGCCAGGGTGGCGGCCATCATCAGGTTTTCGGTGCCGGTGACCGTAGGCAAATCCAGGATGATATCGGCGCCCCGCAGCTTTTTGGCCTTGGCCTCCACGTAGCCCTGGTTCAGGGTGATCTTGACTCCCAGGGCCTCCAGGCCCTTGAGGTGCTGGTCGATGGGCCGGGCGCCGATGGCGCAGCCGCCGGGCAGCGAAACGCTGGCCTGCCGGGCCCGGGCCACCAGAGGCCCCAGCACCAGTACTGCAGCCCGCATGGTCTTGACCGTTTCGTAGGGGGCCATCCACCCGGTAAGGCGGCTGGAATCCACCCCCAGGGGCTCGCCGTCGGCAAACTGCACCCCCATGAGCTCCAGGAGGCGTTTGGCGGTGCGGATGTCCGCCAGGCGCGGCACGTTATGAAGCCGGTGCTCTCCCGGCGCCAGCAGGGTTGCCGTTATAATGGGCAGCGCCGCGTTCTTGGCCCCACTGATTTCCACCTCCCCCGCCAGGGGGACGCCACCCTCGATGACGATTTTATCCATAGTTACCGCTTTTTAAAGTACTTGGTGATATCGAAATAAATCATTTCCTCCGCGCCGGATTTAGGGATCTCGATGGTGAACAGGTCGTACACTTTATACCGATCCTGGTATTCCTCCTTTTTCAACAAGCGCCAATCCTTTCCCTGCTGACCGAATTGTTTGCGGAGAAATTGATATTCTCCGGCCACCACCGCCACATAGTCCGGGGCCTGGGCAATTCGCGGTGAAACCGGCAAAAAGGCAGCAGAAAGCCAAAATTTTCAGCTTTTTGGCGGACATGCCGACATCCAAGTTGACAAATTTTATGCTGAATTAAATCTAACCTGATCTGGTGGCACAGGCTTTCCAGCCTGTGGTAAAACCATCCTGCTTTTTGGGACTATCTCTTTTATGGCTATATTTCAATAGGTTGCCGCATAATTTCAAGAGGTTTTGAATAAAGAGGCTAAACATCCTCCGCCACCAGGTCCAGGAGGCTGGGCGCCATGGCTTCCCGGATGAACTGTTTTATCCGCCGCTGGGCCAGCTTGAGGTACTCGGCTTCTATCTCATAGCCCACATAATTGCGTTTGGCTTGGATTGCGGCAATGGCGGTCTGGCCGCTGCCCATAAAGGGGTCCAGGATCACATCGCCCTCAAAGGTATAAAGCTGGATGAGGCGATGGGGCAGCTCCACCGGGAAGGGAGCCGGATGTCCCACCCTTTTGGCCGACACCGCCGGGAAGGTCCAGACGCTCTTGGTGAGCTCCAGGAATTCGTCCCTAGAGATGGTAGCCGCCCGCCGCGTTGGGTTCTGCCGGGGGGAGATGGTAGCACGGCGTCGCGTTGGGTTCTGCCGGGAAAATCCCGCCTTGGAAAATACCAGGATATATTCATGCACGTCCCTCAGGGTCGGGTTGGCCGGCGAGCGCCAGCTTCCCCAGGCCGTGGAGGGCGAGGCGCTGGCCCCCTTGTGCCAGATGATCTCCCCCCGCATAAGAAACCCGATCTCCGCCATATCCTGCACAAGATAAGAATGCAGCGGGATATAGGGTTTGCGCCCCAAATTGGCAATGTTGATGCAGGCCCGGCCCCCCGGCACCAGGACCCGGTGCACCTCCTGCCAGACCCGGCGCAGGAAGGCCAGATATTCTTCCAGGGTGATATCCCGGTCGTACTCTTTGCCGACGTTGTACGGCGGCGAGGTGACCATCAGGTGGACGCTGTGATCCGGGAGTTCTCTCATGTCCTCCGAGGATTTGCCCAGAATCGTGTCCAGATACCCCGGCGGCACCGGATTTTCGCAATAGTCGCCGGCTTTAATCGGCGGCGCCTGGGAGTAGAGCTTGCTGGCATAAAAACGCGAGGCATCGTGGGAAATTCTCCCCGGCGTGCCGAAAGCGCTGGTGCGGGTCTTCTTTTTGGGGGGATTATGCTTCATTTATGCGATAATCTCAGGTAATGATTACCGGGAGAGAACCTGGGACGTTGCCGCCGCCAGCCCCATGTCCCTGATTTTACCTTGGTTTATCCCGGACCTGTATGGTAGGATATAATATTACCGGGCTGAAGGCAAGGAAAGGAAATTTATGGATTGGTGGTTGCTGGCCGGGGTGCCGGTCACTTCCTTCATCGTGGCTCTGTCCGGGGCTTTGATGCCCGGGCCGTTGTTGACCCTGACCGTGGGAGAGGCGGCTCGGCGCGGTTTTTGGGCCGGCCCCCTGATCATCGTGGGTCACGCCGTGCTGGAGCTGGCCCTGGTCCTGCTGCTGCTGGCCGGGGTAGGCGTTTGGCTACATCAGCCGCTGATCCTGGGTCTGGTGGGCCTGTTGGGCGCGGTCACCTTGGCCTGGATGGGCCTGGGCTTGTTTAAGGCCTCCCGCCACAGCCGCTTGGAGTTCGGCCCCCAGGAGGCCTCAGGGGTCAATCCGATCTTGGGCGGGGTGCTCATGAGCGCCGCCAACCCATACTGGCTGATCTGGTGGCTCACCATCGGGCTGGGCTACGTGATGTTTTCCATGAAATTCGGGCTCTTGGGAGTGGGGCTGTTCTTCATCGGCCACATCCTGGCCGACTTCGCCTGGTACACCCTGGTGTCCGGCGCCGTGGCCCAGGGCCGCCGCTTCATCTCGGATAAGGTCTACCGGGGCTTTCTGGCCGGCTGCGCGGTCTTTCTCATCGGCTTCGGAGGCTACTTCGGAATCCAGGGAGTGAATTTTCTGCTTAATTCTTGAATTGTAGGGGCGCATACCATGTGCGCCTTAAAGCAGGGCGGATGTAGTGGGGAGGGGGAAGTAGAAGTTTTCTTAAGTCCACCGAATCCGTCCTCTAAGGGAGCTTTTATACATGATCCAAAAGGCACTGACCGTGGGGTTGCTGGAAGTAAACTGTTATATCCTGGGCGATGAACAGACCAAAGAGGCCGTGGTCATCGACCCGGGCGGCGATGAGAACGAGATTCTCGAGGTTCTGAAATATAACAATTTCCAACTGAAGCTGATCATTGACACCCATGGCCATTTTGATCACGTGGACGCCAACCAGCCTCTGAAGGACGCCACGGGGGCTAAAATCGCCATCCATGAGGCCGACGCCCAGATGCTGACCCAACCCTCCAACGAAGCCCTGTTCTTCACCGGCAACCGGGTACGGACCTCTATGGCGGATATCCTGCTGAAAGAAAACGATGTTCTCACTTTCGGTTCCTACCGCCTCAAGGTCCTGCATACCCCGGGCCACACCCCCGGAGGCATAAGCCTGGTGCTGGAAGACCACCCTTATGTCTATGTGGGCGACTTGCTCTTTGCCGGGTCTATCGGCCGCACCGATTTCCCCGGCGGCAGCTATGAGGCCCTGATCAACGCGGTCCGGACCAAGATTTTTCCCCTGGGAGATAATTATACCGTGTACCCCGGCCACGGCCCGGTAACCACCGTGGGCCAGGAACGGAAATACAACCCGTTTTTTTAAAAGACTTCAGGGTAAAAGGATAAAAGCAAAAAGCGAAATAAGGGAAGAATCTTGGCCGGCGATTTTTCAATCTTTTCCCTTTATCCTATGATTAAGGAAACTCCTTAAGAAAGCACTCATGGTTTTCAGCGGTAAACGTATCTTGTTGGGCATTACCGGCGGCATCGCGGCGTACAAGGCCGCGGAGGTGGCCAGGCGGCTTATCGTCGGCGGGGCCACAGTCAAGGTGGTGATGACCGCCGCGGCCCAGGAGTTCGTGGGGCCGCTGACCTTTCAGGCCCTGACTGGCCAGACGGTGGGCCTGACCATGTTCGGGCCCAAAAGCGAGCCGCTGTCGCACGTGGCCCTGGGCCAGGAGGTGGACGCCATTGTGATCGCCCCGGCCACGGCCAATTTCGTCGGCAAGCTGGCCGCGGGGATCGGCGATGATTTGCTTTCTACCATCATGCTGGCGGCTACCCGGCCCGTGCTGCTCTGCCCCGCCATGAACGTGGAGATGTGGGCCAACCCGGTGGTGCGGGAAAACCTGGCTAAGCTTAAAGGCCGGGGTCTGATGGTGACGGAGCCCGCAGCCGGCTCCCTGGCCTGCGGCGCCGTGGGTTTGGGCCGCCTGCCGGAGCCGGATTTGATCGTGGAGGCCTGCGCCCGTCTGCTCAAGGCGCCGGATCTGGCCGGGCGCCGGGTTCTGGTCACTGCCGGGCCCACCCAGGAAGACTTTGACCCGGTGCGCTTTCTGACCAACCGCTCCAGCGGCAAGCAGGGCTATGCCCTGGCGCAGGTGGCCTGGCGTCGGGCCGCGGCGGTCACCCTGGTGAGCGGCCCCACCGATCTGGCCGCGCCCTATGGCGTCAATCTGATCGGGGTGCGCTCCGCCCAGGAGATGCAGGTCACGGTGGCCGAGCATTTCCCGGATACGGACGTCTTGTTGATGGCCGCGGCGGTGAGCGACTACAGCCCGACCCAGATCGGAGTCCGGAAGATCAAGCGGGGCGACGACGAAATAAAGTTTAACGTCACGCAAAACCCGGATATTCTCAAACAGGTGGCTCAGTCCAAAACCCGGCAGATTGTGGTGGGGTTTGCCGCCGAGACCCACGATCTGGAGGCCGAGGCCCGCCGCAAAGTCAAGGAAAAACATCTTGATCTGATCGTCGCCAATGACGTCAACCGGCCAGATTCCGGCTTCCGGGTGGATACCAACGAAGTCACCATCATCTCGGCAACAGGCGAACCCCTGGTTCTGCCGTTGATGAGCAAATTAGAAGTGGCGGACCGCATTCTGGACCAGGTGGTTGAACTTCTCAGGGTCCGGGATCGGGGGCTGAACAAGGATGTCTGAAGATCCGGTTCTGGAATTGCGGGAACTTATAGGTGGCCTGTCCGAGTGGCTGCGCTATCAGCGGCGCCTGGGCTGGCGCGGCCTGCCGGGAGCACTCCTGACCCCTGCGGAAGAACCCCGGCAGCCTGAGGCCAGACCCTCTCTGGAGGAAATTCGGGCCGAAATGGTAGACTGCCGCCGGTGCAAGCTTTTTAAAGGGCGCACCAACCTGGTTTTTGGCGAGGGGGACCCGGACGCCCGGCTGATGTTCGTGGGTGAGGCCCCGGGCGCCGAC
>JARRQO010000239.1:0-9666 GCA_037381685.1 Deltaproteobacteria bacterium
ACTGGCGTCAGCGGGGACCCATATCCTAAATCGCTGCAACCTGACGGTGGTGCTGGAACCCGGCAAGGAGCACCTGCCGGAATTTTACCGGGACCACCGGGTGGAGCTGGTGTGCTCGCTGCCTTATTACCAGGAAGACCTGGTGGACCGGCTCAGAGGGTCGGGAGTTTTCGCCAAGAGCCTGGAAGCCTTGTACCGCCTCAACCGGGTGGGCTATGGGGAGCCGGACTCGGATCTGAAGCTCGATTTGATGTACAACCCCGCAGGGGCCTACCTGCCGCCGGAGCCAGGGCCCCTGGAAGAGGTGATCCACCGGGACCTGGCAGGCCGCTTCGGGATTCGCTTTGGGCGCCTTCTGACCCTGCTCAACATGCCCATCGGGCGTTTCAAGGAGTTCTTAGAGCGCTCCCAAAATTACGAACGTTACATGAGCAAGCTGGTGGCCGGTTTCAATCCGTCCACAGTGGCCGGGCTTATGTGCCGTTCCCTGATCAGCCTCTCCTGGGAAGGGCGTCTTTATGATTGCGACTTCAACCAGGCCCTGGACCTGCCGTTGCTGGAGGGACTGCCCCAGACTATCTGGGAATTCGACCTTCCCATTCTGGCTGCACGGCCCATCCTTGTGGCGGACCACTGCTACGGCTGCACCGCAGGCTTAGGTTCGTCCTGCGGCGGGTGTCTGGCCCAGGAGTGAATTGGTATGCCCCCCCTCATTTCACAATTCACCTTGCTGGGGCCAACAGCGGGTAAAGAGCCGTTCGGCCAGGTGGCGGGCCAGAAAAAACCAGTGGAAGCCCGTGGTTTTGAGGTAGCCGTGTTGCAGCCAACGGCGGCTGGAACTTGTCACCGGCGGCGTAAGTAGGTGTAGCCGGGTGAAGCGCCGCAGCCGGATTACCAGGTCCAGGTCCTCCGGGCGGCGGCGGGCAAAGCCTCCCAGGGCGCAGAACAAGTCCCGGCGCAAGAAAATGGCCTGATCGCCGTAAGGCAGGCCCAGGAGGCGGCTGCGCCAGTTGGCCCCCCAGGCAATCAGCCTGAGGAAGGGGGTGGGGGGCGCCAGGCGCAGGTAAAAAGCGCCGGCATGGGCTCCGTGCCGGGCGGCCTGGCGCAGGGCGGTCAGGTGGGCCGCAGTCAAGCCGGTGTCGATGTGCAGGAACACCAGGATATCCCCCCGGGCCAGGCGGGCCCCGGCGTTCATTTGGGCCCCGCGTCCTAAGGGAGCCGTAACCAGACGGGCGAAAGGAAAGCGGGCCGCCACCGCCGAAGTGGCGTCAACGCTGCCGCCGTCCACCAGGAGGATTTCCACCTCAGGGCCATGGGGCAGGTTGGACAGGGCCTCGGCCAGAATCGGGGCCTCATTAAAGACCGGGAGGATAATGGAGATTTCCGGGGCGGGCAGGATATCGGCAGCAGGGGGGCCCCCTTCCGGCTGGCCGTCCCGGCCCGGGGGCCTGAGGTTGGAAGACTGCGCCTTGCCGGGTGCTGATTTTGCCTTGGCGCCCCTCACCGTATGACCGCCTTGCTGATCATTTTTGCCAAGGAGCCTCGCCCGGGACAGGTCAAAACCCGTCTCACCCCGCCGCTGTCACCCCTTCAGGCAGCTCAACTGTATCATAATTTTCTCCTGGATATCCTGGAAGAAATGCGCCAGGTGGCGGTGGTGCGGTTGGCCCTGGCTTTTAGCCCTCCCGCGGCCCAGGACTTTTTCCGGACCCTGGCGCCGCCGGGCACGGACCTTTTTCCCCAGAAAGGGGCGGATTTGGGGGAACGCATGAGCCGGGCCTGCGCCCATGGGTTTAACGCCGGTTATAGCCCGGTATTGTTAAGAGGCAGCGACACTCCGGACCTGCCGGCCGCGGTGGTGGCGGAGGCCAGGGAGGTGTTGGCCGCGGGAGAAGCCCAGGTGGCGCTGGGACCGGCCACCGATGGCGGCTACTACCTGGTGGGGCTCGGCGAGCCCCAGCCCCAACTTTTTAAGGGCTTGGTTTGGTCCACCGGCACGGTTCTTGAGGATACTCTCGACATGGCCCGGCAGCAGGGTCTTGCCGTGCACCTGTTGCCTACTTGGTCCGACATTGATACGCCTGCTGACCTGATCGCCTTCCGGCGCCGGGCCGGGGTCAGACCCCAGCCGGGGTGGCGCAGCCGCCTGAAGGCCAGGGAACTACTGGGGCAGCTTGAAAATGACGCCTCCCGGATGGTTCGCTAGCTAAGGTTCGAGTTGATTCACGGGCGCCGTGCAGGTAAAATAATTTCAGGAGCATAGATGACAAATCCCCAGGCTCTAAATCGCCGGGCGAAACGCCCCAACGCCTCCATCATCCGCCCCCTGATCTTCGTGCTGCTAATCGTAACGGTCATTGCGGTGCAATATTTTCATCCGGAGCGGTACCTGGACAAGGAGCACCTCCGCCAGTTTGCGGCCTCCTGCGGGGTCCTGCTGCCGGTATTGTATCTGGCGGCGTGGACGGTGGGGCCGCTGTTTTTACCCGGTTTGCCCCTCACTCTGGCCGGCGGCGTGCTCTTTGGCCCCTTTTGGGGACTGGTTTATGTATCGGTGGGCTCGACCCTGGGCGCGGGGCTGGTTTTCCTGGTGTCCCGCTACCTGGCCCGGGACTGGGTAGCCAGCAAGCTGGCCGGAACCAGGCTGATGTCCCTGGACGACAAAGTGGCCCAGCACGGCTGGAAGATCGTGGCCTTCACCCGGCTGGTACCGGTGTTCTCCTATAGCCTGCTGAACTACGCCTTCGGGCTTACCCGGATTTCTTTCTGGCACTTTTTGGTCGCCACCTTTGTCTTTATGCTGCCGGTTACTTTCGCATTCGTGTATTTTTCCAGCAATATTTTGGACATCTTGCATGGGAGGATTTCCTGGGAACTGATCGTCGGGGTGGTCCTGGTGATCCTGGTAAGCCTGATTCCGGTGATCTACAAGAAGCTAAAGCACAAGCCAGCGGAATCCTTGGATATTTAGCGTATGACTTGGGTGTCAGTGGTGGACGGCGCATTTGGAAGAGTTGATGAGGTGGAAATCAGGAAAGCGGACGGTGGTTTTGGCCCTTTTGCTGGCCCTGCTGCCGGGCCTGCGTGTAGCCTGGGCTTGGGAGCACGTCCATTACCTGAAAGACGTGGAGCACAAGGTCTTCCGGCTCACCAACGACGTGCGCCGGGACCATCACCTGATGCCCCTGAGCCGGGACACCACTCTGATTGACATTGCCCGGGCCCATAGTGACGACATGCTGAAACACAACTACTTCAGCCATGTCTCTCCCACGGGCCAATCCGTTAAGGATCGGGTGGCCCCGGCCTATTCCCGCACCCTGTCCCGGGCCGGGGAAAATATCTGGGGCGGCCACGGCTATGATTATTCCGACAGTACCTTGATGGCCCGGGTCATTGTAGATAGCTGGATGAGTTCACCGGGGCACCGGGCCAACCTGCTCAATCCTCATTACAATTACATGGGTGTGGGGGTAGCGGTTATGGGCCAAGAGATCCGGGCCACTCAAGAGTTTGTGCAGCGGCACTGGTAATCCTGGGCGGCGAGGCAGCCGCCGGCGGGGCCGAGATTTATCCTTTCATAATGACACTCCTCAAAAGACCTGATCAACCTGAAACCAAGACTCCCAATTGGCCGGAAAAGATTTTAACTGACTGCATCGGCGAGGAACTGCCGCCTTGCCAGGCTGCTTGTCCCCTGGACATCCGGGTCCGGGAAAAACTGCGCTGCCTGCAGGCCGGCGACCCGGCGGGGGCCTTGAAGGTTGTTTTAGAGCGCTGCCCTTTCCCCGGCATTCTGGGACGAATTTGCACCCACCCCTGTGAACAGGCCTGCACCCGCAACACTCTGGGTGGGCCGATTGCCATCGCCGCATTGAAACGCTACCTGGCGGACCTTTATCCCGGGGCCCGCGGGGCTGATGGCGGCCTATGAGCTACGCCGCTGGGGCTATGCCGTCACCCTGTTTGAAGCCGAATCATTTCTGGGCGGGGCGCTGCGGCTCTATATTCCGTCTTACCACCTGCCCCGGAAGATCCTGGAGCGGGAGCTCAGCGTGGTCGAAAAGTTGGGGGTCGAAGTGCGCCTCCGGGCCCGGCTGGGCCGGGATATTCACCTGGAAGACCTGCGCCGGGATTTTGATGCGGTTTTTCTGGGTCTGGGAGCCCACAAGAGCCTGGGCCTGCAGATTCCCGGCGAAGACCTCAGCGGGGTATTGGACGGGATCGGTTTTTTAAAGGCGGTGAACGCCGGGGCGCCGCCAGAAGTGGGCCACCGGGTTGCGGTCATCGGCGGCGGCAACGCCGCAGTGGACGCGGCCCGGAGCGCCTGGCGCGCCGGGGCTCAGGAAGTGCATATCCTCTACCGCCGCAGCGCGGACCTCATGCCGGCCCTGGCCTCGGAGGTGGAAGAGGCCCGCCGGGAAGGGGTGCGGTTCCATTTTCTCACCCAGCCGGTGCGCCTAGAAGGGAATGGCCGGGTCCGGGGGGTGGTAGCGCAAAAGACCGAATTGGCAGAGCCCGACGCCAGCGGCCGCGTCTGTGTGGTGTCGGTGGCCGGCTCCGAATTCAGCCTGGACGCGGACACGGTGATCGTGGCGGTGGGCCAGACTGCGGACTTTAGCTTCCTGGGGTCCGGCCCGGCCTTTGATACCGCCGCTATTTACCGTCTGGAGGCCGATCCCGTCACCCTGAAGACCCAAATTCCGGGGGTGTTTGCCGGGGGCGATCTGGTCACCGGACCCAAAAGCGCGGTGGAGGCCTTTGCCGCCGGCCGCGGGGCCGCGCTGGCCGTGCATTGTGAACTGCAAGGTCAGCCGTGGCCGGAGGAATTGCCGCCCCTGGCACCCCGCAGCACCAAGCTCATTGTAAACACTAGTGGCGTAGCGCCGGCTCCCCGCGAAACTATGCCCGACCTTGGCCTGGCGGCCCGCACGGCCCAGCCGGACGCCGAAGTGGAATTGGGGTTCAGCCCTGCGGCGGCTCAGGCCGAAGCCGCCCGCTGTCTTACCTGCGTGTGTTCCGAATGCGTCAAGCACTGTACCTTCCTGCAGCACTACGTTAAACAGTTCCCCTGCACCGAAAAAGGGCTGGTGCGCCTGTTGGCCGAGCGCGGTCTCGATGATCCCCTGCTGCCTTACTCCTGTCATTATTGCGGCCTGTGTCAGGCGGTCTGCCCCCAGGACCTGGACGCCGGGAAAATCTGCCTCGCGGCCCGGCAGGACCTGGTGGCTCAAGGAAAAGGGCCCTTGGAATCCCATAAAGGCATCCAGAATTACGTCAAGTGGGGAGCGTCCCCCATCTTTACCGCAAGCCGACCGGACCCGGCCACCGGCCAGGCGGAGCGGGTCTTTTTTCCAGGTTGCTCGCTGGCGGGCCACTTCACTGAGGTGGTACAGGCGGCTTACGCCTACCTGCGCCGGAAGCTGCCGGATACCGGGATCATGCTCAACTGCTGCGGCGCGCCCAGCTATTTCATGGGCGAAAAAGCGGTCATGCTCCGGGTTAGCGGCAATGTGGCCCGGGAATTGCAGAAACTGGGGGCTGAGGAAATCATTGTGGCCTGCACCCACTGTTACCAAATCTTTCAGGAATTTCTGCCGGAGTTCCGCCTGCGCACCATTTACGAAGTGCTGGTGGAAGTGGGCCTGCCTGCCGATGCCCGGGCGGAGACTCCCTGGACCTTTAACCTCCAGGATGCCTGCGGGGCCCGCCAGGCCCCCCGGATTCACGCGGCGGTGCGCGCCCTGGTGCAGGAAATGGGATATACCGTGGAGGAAATGGCGCACAACCGGGAGCGCAGCATTTGCTGCGGCTCCGGGGGCATGGTGCCTGCGGTGGCCCCGGAGCTGGCCCGGAAGATGACTGATTTTCGCCTGTCCGAGGCCACCTGCGATTTAATCACCTATTGCGCTTCCTGCCGGTCCCGCTTGGCCAAGACGGGTTACCCCACGCTGCACGTCCTGGATTTGCCGTTCACCCCGGCTTGGCAAAAGACCAAAACCCAGCCGCCCCTCCCCAGCCTGCGACGCTGGTGGCGCCGCTGGCGGCTGAAAAGAAATTTAAAGAAGTTGTAATCTTCGGAGCCGGGCTTCGCTCCTTGATCCGATATGCGCATTTTTGTTAAGGGGGTGAAGCCAAGAAAGGCCTGATTTGAGGGCGCACACACAGGTGCAACCATAAAATAACCTTTTTGCTTTTGATGGGTTTGGGTATGGAGGTAGAAATGAGAAAAAAATCGCTGAACCACACCAAAGAATGGGTGGCTTACCTTGCGGAGACCCCTCTGGGGCCGCTGCGGCTCTATTTTTCAGACCAGGGTCTCAGCGCCCTGGAATTTGCCGGGGAAGAGTCTCCATCTGCGCCGGAACAGGACACTTACCCAGCGCACCTGCAGCCGCTCATTGACGCGGCTAAACGGGAATTGACCGCTTATTTTGCCGGCGTTGACACCGATTTTGCCAGCCTCACCCTGGACCCGCAGGGCACGCCGTTTCAGCGCCGAGTGTGGCAGGAGCTGCGGCGGATTCCCCGAGGCCAGGCGATTTCCTATATGGAGTTGGCCCAGAGAGTCGGCAACCCCAGGGCCAGCCGAGCCGTGGGCCAGGCCAATGGGCGCAACCCCATCCCCCTGATTATCCCCTGTCACCGGGTTATCAACGCAAACGGCGGCCTGGGGGGCTATAATTCGGGCCTGGAGCGCAAGCGCTGGCTATTGCGGCATGAAGGGGCGATGTAATATAAGACATTAAAACAAAAAAACATCCCCCGATTTTCGGGGGATTTGAGTTCCTTGATCTCCTCTTTAGCGTGGTCCATTTCCTTGACCTGTTCCGCGTCCAGGCGCAGGAGCATGGTCTGAAATTCGCCTACGTGGGTTTTCTCCTCCCGGGCGATATCCAGGAGGACATTCTTGATGTCTTCGTCGGTGGCAAGGGCCGCCATCTGGATATAAAGATTAATAGCGTCGAGCTCCGCAATGATAGCTGCCCGGAGTATTTCCTGATTGAGGTTCTCTTTGTCAACCTTTGAAAAATCCACTGGAATCTGTGATAACATGAATCCCTCCCTTTACCCATATATGGGCGCTCAGCGATAAATTGCCATGGTTCAAAATAATCATGGCAGGTAGTTGTGTCAAGGAGGCAAGGTTGGGTTTAGGCGGGCATCGGAATCCGCCTTACTTTATTCTTTCGCAAGGGCTGAAAAGCAGAGGAAAAATTGCGGAGGCCGCGCCGGATTTTATCCGGGATGGTGTTTAAAAAACAAGGGATAAAATTTTCCGGGAAAGCTACACCCATGGAATGTCAAGAAGTACGCCAATTATTGTCTGCCTGGCTGGACGACGAGCTGGACGCGGACACCGGAGCCGCGCTGGCGGCCCATCTGGATAGATGCGAGACCTGCTGGAGAGAATGGCGGGAGCTGAGGGCGTTGGAGTCGGCCTTGGGCGGGATGACCGCGCCGCCACCCGTGGGGCTGCCGGAGAAAGTGCTGTCGCGGGTGAAACCGCGCCGCCGCCCGTGGTTGCAGTCTGTGGCTCTGGCCGCCTGTCTGGTTCTCGGCATTGCCCTGGGCGGTACCATGGCCCGGAGTTTCTATGCCCCTGCGGCGAGCAGCCCCACGGAGGCGGAAACGGCCAGCCTGGAGGTTTTCCAGGACTTCCCCCAGGGCTCCCTGGGCACGGTTGTGGCATCTTATCAACCTAAAGAAGGCAACGGAACTCTCCAGTGAAGCGCAACTGGCTCCTATATCTGGTAATTTTTTCCCTGGCCTTAAACCTGGGGACCATCGGCACCTTCGCCTACCTGCGGGCTCAGGATCAAAAGGAGAGGGCCTCGAGCCATCCGCCTCCGCCGCTGCCTATGCGGGCGCTGTGGCAAGAGCTCAATCTAAATAAATCCCAACGTCAGGCCCTGCGCAGCCTTGGTCCCCAGCATCATCGCCGGGTGTTGAAAATCAGGCGGGAGCTGGCCCAAAAGCGCCAGGAGTTGTTTAATCTGATCCAAGGCAAGGACACACCCGTGAGCGCCATTCGGGCAAAAGTGAGGGGAATCAGCGCCCTGCAAGGCAGTCTGGAACAAGAAATGGTGCGATTTTTACTGGCCTTGAAAAACAACCTCAATCCCCAACAGCAGGCGGTCTTTTTAAGCAGGCTGCAGACGCGCCTGTGCGGTTCCCGGGGCGCCTGCGGTATGGGTCCCGGCTTCCGGGGTCATCGCGGCCACGGTATGGGTCCCCCCGGACCTCCGGGGTCCGGTCCACGCGACCGCCCGCACCTGGGTTATCCAAGATAAATCATATCCGGCGTGAATTAAGGATAAATCACGTCCACGACAAGGAGGAAAAATGAAGAAAAATAAGTGGTTAACAGTCGCTATCGCTCTGGCTCTGTCTGGGGTCATGATCTGGGCGGTGCCTGCTTTTGCGCAAGGGCGAGGCAACCGGGGCCAGCGGGGCCAGGGCCAAGGCCGAGGTTACCAGGCCTGTCCGGGCGGAGGGAACGGCCCGGCCGGCACTTGCCCGGCTTACCCGAACTACCAAAATCGCCAGGGTTCCCGAGGGAATAACTCCCAGGCCAACTCCGGGCGCCAGGCTAAACAGGGTAGCGGCCGCAACTATCAGTCCCAAACCCGGAACAACCCCACCCAATAACCTGCTAACCTAACAACAACACCGTTTTCTCTCACATCCCCCCGGAGAAGGCGGTGTTTTTTTATGGGTTGGGCCCCGCCATTGCCAAGGAGAGGGGTGGCGGAGGGAAAACCCTTGCCCTCCGGCCCTTCCCAAAGGCCTGAGCCAGAAAACCCTAACGGCCATGAGATATGGGTAGTGGATGGCGCAGAATTATCCTGGGCCACCCACTAAACGCGTGGTCCCGGTGAATTAGCTACAGGAATCGCAGCCAGAAGAACAGGAGGACGGAGTGCAGGAGCACCCAGCCTGTTGCTGGGTGGGAGTATCGCTGATGCCCACGATTTTGATATTGAAATGCAGGGTCTGACCGGCCAAAGGATGGTTAAAGTCAACCTTGAATTTTTCGGGTTCAATGCTCAACACCGTACCGGAAACGGGGCCGTGAGGGCTGGAAAAACGCAGCTGCTGGCCCTCCTCAACCTTGTGGCCCTCCAGCATGGAAGTGGGGAACTCCCGTTTGAGATCTTCCCGGGGCTCGCCATAAGCCTGGTCGGGGCTGAGGACCACTTTCTTTTCTTCATTGACCTCCATGTCTACGACCGCGTCGTTAAAGCCCTGGATGATCCCACCGCCGCCCACCTGAAATTCCAGGGGGTTGCGGCCTTCGCTGCTGTCAAATACCGAGCCGTCTTCCAGGCTGCCGGTGTAATGTAATTGAACGAAATCGCCATTTTTAACTTTACTCATAAATTCTCCTTATGGTTAGGGGCGGGAGCATTTTTCCTGCCGTGTTAGTGACTTGATGACCCCCTATCGCAAGGAAGGTTTTTCATCGGTTCCTGGCCGGTAAGGGGCGCTGAAAAAATAAAGGGAACGGCCGGTTGGGTTCCCTGCTGACAAGGCTTACTGGGTCTGATAAGCCTATTGTCTTCTTAAATTTTATAACATAATTTCGGCTTGTCAAATGGTTCTGGCTCTGGCAGGCCTGGTCAGACGATTCCACTGCTTTTTCAGGCCGCCACCTGTCGCCGT
>JARRQO010000240.1:0-3904 GCA_037381685.1 Deltaproteobacteria bacterium
GGGCAACGTCGGGGTCCTCGTGCTTCTGGGGAAAGTTTATGGCACCATTCCCGAAGGTGTGCATCTGGTCAACCCCTTGGCTTCCATGGAACTCATGAGCGTCCGCACCAAGGAATTCTTCGAGCATGCCGAGGCCCCCTCCAAAGAAGGTTTAAATGTGGTGCTGGAAGTCTCGTGTCTCTATCACCTTATGGCCAGCAAAGCTGATCAGGTCTATCGCAGCATCGGCCCCAATTATGAAAATATCGTGATCAAACCCCAATTTCGCGCCGCCATCCGGGATAACACGGTGAAGCACGAGTCCAAAGACCTATACACCTCCGGCCGAGAAGTGATTACCAACGAAATCTACAAGGAATTGGAGTCGGATCTGAAGCCTCGGGGCATTGAGGTGGAAAAGATCCTGCTGCGGCGTATCCAGTTGCCCAAAATGGTGGAGGAAGCCATCAACGCCAAGCTGGCCGCGGACCAGGAAGCCCAGCGTATGCAATTCGTGCTGGCCAAGGAAAAGCAGGAAGCGGAGCGCAAACGCATCGAAGCCAAGGGTATCCAAGACTTTCAGAAGATTGTGGCCCAAGGTCTGACGGAACCGTTGTTGCGGTGGAAAGGGATTGAAGCCACCCGCGCCCTGGCGAATTCGAAAAATACCAAGACCATTATCGTGGGGGGGCAGGACGGCCTGCCCCTGATTTTAAATACCGGCTCGGCCAAAAGTGCCCAGTTACAAGAGTGACAAGGCAAATTTAACCACTGCAAAAGGTCAAGTGCGCTTGAATTAAGCGAAGCGCCTTCCGGTTTACGGCTGGGTTGATTTTGGTATCATCTCGGCCCGGATATTGGTAAGATAATTTCATTTAATTAACAAGGTACATACTTTTCTGGACGTAGGGGACTGAATTTATAAGGAGGATGAGAGCATGGGGTGGTTAGTCCGGCGCCGCGTGGCGCTAATAATGCTCTTATTGAGTTTTTTTCTGGGCTGCACGGTGCCCTCATCGTCTCAGACTGTGCCATTAACGATGACCGCGGCCCGAAACACCCTGGACAGCTGGAATCCCAGCTTTTGCAAGGTAGTGGAATTTTACGGATTCTATCAGTCGGGGCAGAACGCCGCCCAACAGGTGGCCTATGTGCTTCTCGCCAACCCCCACGATAAGGCCAAAAAACCTCTGGTCTTTGCAGCTCGATTCCGGCTACTCACCCTTCCCGGCGGTCTGCACCAGTGGTTTCTTACCAGCCTGGTGACCCACAGCTCGGGGCTGAGCCGACGGCAGGGGTGGGATAACCTGATGATCCAGGTGAAAAAAGCCCCCGCCCCGGCCCCCTCTAAATAAATCCAGCGCCGCGGACAGGCCTAAACTTTGGGCGTAAACTTGCTTAGCTGATAGATTCCCAATTGTTTTATAGGTCGGCGACCTGGCCTAATTTATTCCTATATCAAAATTATGACAAAGCCGCGGCTACCGGCTTCCCGCCGATGTCCTCCGGGTTTCGGGAAAGTGGGTAGGAATTTTAATTATTCTATCGAAAATGGAAAACTGTATTAAAGGCCCTGGTTGGTTTCGGCGATGGCTTGCTCCATTTCTTCCTCCAGGGCCTGGGGCAGGCCTTCGATCTTGACGTTTAAGAAGCCCCGGACAATGGTAGAAACGGCTTCTTCTTCGTCCAGACCCCGGGCCATGAGATATTCCACTTCCTCCGCCGCGATCTTGCCCACCGCGGCTTCGTGGGACATGTCCACTCCGGCCACCCGGCCTTCCAGTTCAGGTATGGCGTGGACCACGCCATTGCCCAGGATAAGGCCCCGGCATTCCAGGTGGGCCTTGATATCCGGCACCATCCCCACCAGGTGCCCCCGGGCCAGGCTGACCCCGCCAATAGCCAGGGTCCGGGCGATGACTTCGGCCCGGGTGTGAGGCGCCTTGAGGATCACCCGGCCGCCCACATCCAGTTCGCAGCCAGGGTGGGCAATGAGGATGGACTGGAGGCGGGCCCGGGCGTCTGCGCCGTTTAAGGTAACAGTGGGGTACATCTGCACGGTTTTCACCGGGCGCAACAAAATGTAGTTGGAGATATAGCTGCCCCCTTCCTCTACCAGGACCGCGGTGCGGGGCCGGACATGGACATCCTCGCCCCAGTTGTGGACCATGGTAAAGGTAAGCTGTCCGCCAGCCTTGACGTAAAATTCGGACACGCCGACGTGGAGGCCGGAGCGCACCTGCGGGTGGGTGGCGCAGCCGGTGATGATATGGAGCTCGGCCCCTTCTTCCACCACCACCAGGTTGTGCACGTGTTGGGCGAAGCGGTCGGTGCGCAGGTAGAGACACGACTCCACCGGCTGGGCGATCTTCGCACCCTGGAGCGCCCGGACGAAATAACCGTTGTCCAATTCTAGCTCAGCGCTGGCGGTATATTTGTCGGCGTCCACCGCCACCAGACCCCAGAGGAGATTTCTGACCCAGTCATGGCGGGCCACAGCTTCGGTGATGGGCAAAACTTCCACGCCGGGCAGCCGCGTCTGGCAGTGGACAATGGCCTTGTCGGCCTGCAAAAAAGTAGCGGCATGATCTTCGTCAGTAAGTTCAATACCTGCGGTAAGGAGGCGGCTGCGCTCCTCCGGAGAGAACTGCCGGTAGTCCGGGTCATATTCCCAGGTCCCTGCCTGACGGGAAAATTCTTTCAGGTTAAGATCGGCCCCCAAACCCGCCTGCTTATGCCGACTGGCTTCGGCCCGTTCTCTTATCTGCGACATTTGGCGCATTCCTCATAACCATAGTTCTTGATATCATGCAACAATTCCCTGGGATTTCCCTGGCAGCACATGCGGCCGTCACTCAGAATATAGGCCCGGTCCGCATTGACATAATCCATGATGAAACCGGTGTGGGTGATGATCAGCCCGGATTTTTCCCGGCGCTCACGGCGGCGCTGTTTCTGGAGCAGGTGGGCAATGATGTGGCCCACTACCTGGAGGTTTTCCAGATCCACCCCGGACTCCGGCTCGTCCAGGAGCACCATCTTTGGATTTTGGCCCAGAAGTTGGAGGAGTTCAGAGCGCTTGAGTTCCCCGCCGGAAAAACCGTAATTGATTTCCCGATCCAAAAACGCCGTGAAATCGTAGAGTGAGGCCAGGACCTCAGGAGCAATTTCGCCCCGGGAACAGACCCGCAAAACGTCAGCGGTCTTGACCCCCCGGATGGTGGGGGGACGCTGAAAGGCCAGGCCCAGCCCCAGGCGGGCGCGTTCATAGGTCGGCATGAAGGTGATATCCGTACCCAAAAGACTGATCCGCCCCTGCTTCACCTGATAGCGTTCGAAACCCATGATGGTCATCAGGAGACTGGACTTGCCGGAGCCGTTCTTGCCAAACAGGATATGGGTCTCGCCTACGGGGACCTGAAGGTTGATCCCCTTAAGCACTTCTTTATCGTCAATGCATACCCACAAATCGCTGACTTCTAACATAAGGCCCTCATGAGCGACAATGAGAAAGCCCCCAAAGCTGACTTTGGGGGCTGGCTATCAATCTGGTCTGGGTTAACAGGCGGTAATCATGGAGCTTCCTTAGGTACAGGAAGAGGCGGCAAAGCCGGGGCCATCTTGATATATTTCATTCCAAAGGCCCGGGTCTCGAATGCTTTGGGATTGAAAGCCTTAGTGAGTTCTATTTCCTCGGGGGTCAAGATGCGCACCAAGCCATAGGGGTCAACTACCGCAAACCGTTCACCTTTGGCCAGACACGAAGCTACCGTTTCCTGCCCCTTCAAAGTCTTTTTGGAGACGCACAACAATTTACCGCCTCCCATTTGAGCCGTAGCCACCGAACCGACAAAAAATACGGCTACCGCTACCACTAGCAACGCGACAATCACCTTCCGCATAATAAGTCCTCCTTCCTATTAAG
>JARRQO010000241.1:0-4210 GCA_037381685.1 Deltaproteobacteria bacterium
GCCCTTGCCATTGCCACGCTCAAGTTTCATCCGGGAATTGGGCCCAAGCTTTGCGCCTGTTTAAGTCATATCGAGCGGGGTTTGCGTCCTCTCAGCCGCGTACCCCGAGGGACATATGATAAGTCAATATTTTTTTGTTTGCCATTATTCCATGACTTCCGAAGCGGCCACAGGCCCCGCTTGGGGGCCTGCGGTCTTCCTCTTAGTTACTGCATACTGATGGTGAAGCCGTCGGTCCCGATGTTTAAGCTCACTCCTTGTTGGGTGGCATGGATATCCAGAACCACCCCGTGCTGGTTCCGAGCCAGGATACCTTTCGCCCCTCCGGCGATGGCGATCCCGCCGGAAATGCCCACATAAGTGCCGGCCAAATCTGAGGCGTTCTTTAGGTTGAAGACATCGCCTACGGCGTTTACCTTGGCAATTCCCACGGCCCCCAGTCCCAGGCCCTTAACGCTGATGGGATATTGCTTGCCCTCGAAGGTAAACATGCCGTGGCCCCAACTGACCCCCACCCCTGCGGCGATGGAGGTGGTCTCAAAGGTGATACGGCCAATTGGATAAAGCGGCTTATCCTGCTGGGCGTTTACGCTTGCGACTGCGATCAGACACACAGCCGCCACTGCCAAAACCATCATCTTGCGGCTCCTGCTCACAACTAGCCTCCTTTTTAGTGTGGTTTTTCTCAACTAGGCCTTATTCGGGAGAATATGGGTTGAAGTTTAATCTCGTCCGGCAACCTACGCTATTGTCTGTGGCCAGTCAACGGCTCTCTCGGCTCGAAGTTGCAGTCACCCGCCCCGGGGTTGGAACCGGAGAATCAGCTGGCCCGGGCCGCTCTGGCCCACATTTATTTCTTCTGCAATGAGCGGAAGTTGAAACAGCTTTGGCTTTGAACCCTAACGCTCCCGCCCCCATCTGCGGTGATCTTGCCAGCACCTGTCCTTATCACTAGGCCAGCAAAAGCTGCAGATAAGACAATTCGATAACAAAAACGGCACCCCAGGTCAGGGGTGCCCCCATTTAAGTTCAGTTTTAACGCCGGTAACCCAAAATTTGCTCCACTTCTTGGGCATCCGCATCCATGACATAGGGGATGCCGGAGATATTCGCCGCCTCCGGGGTGAGGGCAAAAAGATCGTTGCGGTCGATGTGCTGCAGGGCGAACTTGCGGGTCCCGGCCATAAACTGCTGCAGCCCCTGGGTCATGCGGCTGATATAGCTATACATGCCTAGGGCCCCGGCGGGAATCCGCCCATATTCGCTCAAAGGGAAGTCCCGGCGCAGGTTGGCGGCCTCCGCGAAGTGCTCTACATAGGCCTCCTTACAGTCCCGTTCCTCCCGCAAACACGTGTTTTCCAGTTTGCGGCCTTCGTTGGTGCCCACCATGGCGGCGGTCATGATGGAACGGCCCATGCACACCAGCTTGATATACGGCGCGCCCAGAGCCAAGGCCTTGAAGACATGGTCTTCCAGGGACAGCCCGCCGGCAATGGCGCAATCGGGGACGAACTTGCCCTGTTGGTGGAGGTGGTTCAGATACTCATAGAGCAGGCACTCGATGTACACGGTGGGCAGACCCCATTCGTTCATCATCCGCCAGGGGCTCATGCCGGTGCCGCCGCCGGCGCCGTCCACCGTCAGCAGGTCGATCTGGGCCTCGGAGGCGAATTTCACCGCCCGGGCCAGGTCTGCGGGCCGGTAAGCCCCGGTCTTCAGAGAGATGCGCTTGGCGCCCACGCTGCGCAGGTGCTCCACCGTTTTATAGAATTCGTCTTCCACCACCATACCCAGGCGGGAGTGGCGTTCGAATTCCTTGATGCCCTTGGCCAGGTAGCGCTCTTCGGTGGCCGCGTCGGTGGGGTCGGGCAGGACGATATAGCCCCGGTTGCGAAGAAGCTGGGCCCGCTCCAGGGTGTGCAGCTTGACCTCACCCCCGATGTTCTTGGCGCCCTGGCCCCACTTCAGTTCAAAAAATTCAACCCCCAGCTTATCGATGACATACTCGGGCACCCCCAGCCGGGAATCCTCCACGTTGGCCTGGATGATGATGTCGCCTTTGCCCTGATACCATCTGCGGAAGGTCTTGATGCGGCGCTCCATTTCCGGGGATCGGATGATCCGCCCACCCTTGATGTCGGCATGGGGGTCCATGCCGCAGACATTTTCCCCGCACACAATGATCAAGCCGCTGATGGCCGCGCCGATGGCCATGGATTCCCAGTGCACCCGGGCGATCTCGGTGGAGCCCAGGGCTCCGGTAAAGGCCGGAAAGGACAACTTAATCTTGTCGTTTACCCCGATTTCCGCGCCGACATCCACTGCCGGGAAAATGGCCTTATCCGAGTCGGCCTCAATCCCCACGGCGCCCACGCAGGTGCCGTGAATATTGAAATGGGAGAAATCCACCGGATAGTCTTTATCCGCCCCGGCGGTGATATTCCCGAAGGGTTGTGGATAAAGCATTTCCCGGCCGCGGATAGCGGAGCGGCCGACTTCACAGGGTCCGGGGCAGCTGTCCAGGCAGGTGACGCAGAGACCGGAGCCCGGCGCGGCCTTAACCCGGTTTTTGGTCAAGGTGGCGGGGCTGCGGTTAGGATTGCTCAGACTCATAAGACGCACTCCTTTGAAAAGGTTTTTAGTTATCAAAGGGGCGCATGAGGCCAAATTTTAAATTTAAATGCAAGATTTAAACCAAAGGCAGGCTATAGGTGGTTATGCAAATAAAACAGCAAGTTATGCAAAAGCAGGCAGGATTTTAAGGTTAATTTTTTGACAAACTTGTTAGTTTTACTAATATTACGCGCCAAATATGTTAAAAATCAAGTATTAAATTAAGTTAAACTAATATTTCCCCAATAAAACATCCTGATCACCCGGTTTATCTTGACGCTTATTTATGATTTCCTTAAGATATAAGATACTTAAAACAGATCAGTTTAGGACCGCGAGATCCTTGTGAGACCAGAAAAACAACGGGTGCCCTCCGGGGTCAGCCGCCTGGATCTGCTCCTGGGCGGGTTATTTATCGGGGACAACGTGCTCTGGCATGACGATGCCGGCAGCCTGGCGCCCAGCTTTTGCCTTAATTTTCTGCAAGCCTCCCAACTGCAAAACAAGCCCATAATTTACGTCAGTTTTGACCGGTCTCCCAAAAATCTGCTGGACATGCTGGGGAATCTGGCCAATTATCCCGGCCTCATCATCCTGGACTGCTTTACCCAAGGCAAAGGCGGCGGCTCCGACTTCTTCCTCAAATTTTTTGAAGACCCGGAAACCGAGCCCCCCTGCCGCATCATCATGGTGGAGGAACCCCGCAAACCCCAGGAATTCGAAGCTATCCTGTATAAAGTCCACGGCTCCCTTACAGGCGACGTGCGATTTATTTTTGAAAGCCTTACCGGCATGCAGGAACTCTGGGGCAGTGAAGGGCGGCTTTTGAGTTTCTACTCCCACTCCTGTCCCCGGCTTTACGATTTGAACACCATTGCCTACTGGGTCCTGGAGAAAAACGCCCATTCCTCCCGGTTTCGCGCCCAGATCAACCAGATCGCCCAGGTAGCCATTGAACTCACCATCAAGCGCGGCACTTCTTCCCTCACCATCTTGAAGGCGGAAAACCGCAGTACGGAAGAGTTTCATAAGCCTCATAATTATTGGACCAAGGACCTCACCGTCGTCTTCGACGATGACCGGGGAAACGGCGGCCGCATCGACCTGGGACTGCGCCTCAAGGAATTCCGCCGCCGGCGCGGCCTGTCCCAAGCCGAGCTGGCCCGGTAGCGGTGAAGTTTCCCAATATTCCCGAGGCCGACGTCCAGGCCCGCCTGCTTTATCCGGTGGACGTGGATGTTAAAGCCGAACCGTATGTTATTGAAATATCCCCAAAAGCCACCCTGCCCACCCACTTCTTCTTTCATAAAGGCGAAGAGGTCGGCTACCTCTTGTCAGGAAGATTGCAGGTGCGGGTCGGCAAAGGGGTCCACACCCTGAAGGCCGGCGACCTCATTTACCTGACTTCCGACATCCCTAGCCAGTGGCGCAACCCGGGCCCCGCCGTGGCCCGGCTGCTGTGGGTAAAAGTAAAATAAGAATCTTGCCGGTTTTTGCCTAGAATTTTAAAAGTAAAAAAGCCTTCTTTATTGAGGAACTTGGGGGATTTTAAGACAAGATATGGAAATATAAAGATAAAATAAATAGCTTCAAAACG
>JARRQO010000242.1:0-3776 GCA_037381685.1 Deltaproteobacteria bacterium
CCACCCACCTCCGCGTTTATAACCGGATTTACGAACTCTATCCGGATCACTACGCCGAGGGCCGGGTGATGATCGATGGGCTCGACGTCCTGAATCCCCGTATCAATGTTATGGACCTGCGCAAGAAGGTGGGCATGATCTTTCAGCGGCCCATCCCTTTCCCCATGTCCATTTTCGACAACGTGGCCTTTGGCCTGCGGCAGCACTACCGTCTGGGCAAACAGGAGACGGCCGAACGGGTGGAAAAGGCCCTCAAGGGCGCGGCCATCTGGGATGAGGTCAAAGACCATCTGGAACGGCCCGGCACCTCGCTTTCCGGGGGCCAGCAGCAGCGGCTCTGCATCGCCCGGGCCATTGTGATGGCACCCGAGGTGGTGCTGATGGACGAGCCCTGCTCCGCCATCGATCCCTTGAGCACCAACAAGATTGAAGAGCTGATCCATGAATTGAAATCCCGCTACACCATTGCCATTGTCACCCACAATATGGCCCAGGCGCTGCGGGTTTCGGACTTCACCGCCTTTTTCTTTGAGGGGCATATTATTGATTTTGGCGCCACCCAGGAGATCTTTGACCGGCATTCCCTCTTGGAGGAGGTGCCGCCCAAGGAAAAATTGAAGGAACTCCTGGAAAATAAACCAAAATTTGAAAGCCTTTCTTGATTTGCCCTATTATAATGAGCATGTTTAATCTGGCACAGAACCTCCAAGAAGATCAGCCCGTGGCCCACAATTCCAACCATACCGGCGGGGAAGAAGCCTTCCCCTCTCAAGTCCTGCTGAAAAGTCTGGGTCTGCCCGCCAAGCTTTCCGTCCGGCATCTGGATTTTTACTACGGCGAGACCCAGGCCCTGTTCGACAACAATCTGGATATCGCCGAACACCGGGTGACCGCCATCATCGGTCCCTCCGGCTGCGGCAAGTCCACCCATCTAAGGGTTTACAACCGCATTTATGAGTTGTACCGGGATCAGCGGGCCCAAGGACAAATCTGGCTGGACGGCGCCAACATCCTGGACCCCAAGCAGGACGTCATGGAACTGCGCAAGAAGATCGGCATGATCTTCCAGAAACCCACGCCCTTTCCCATGAGCGTCTTTGAAAACGTGGCCTACGGCTTAAGGATGCACTACTCCTTGAGCAAAAGCGAACTGGCGGATAGGGTGGAAGACGCCTTAAGGCGAGCCGCTCTGTGGGATGAAATTAAAGACGTCCTGCATCGCCCGGGCACCGCCCTGTCCGGCGGCCAGCAGCAGCGGCTCTGCATCGCCCGGACCATTGTGGTGCAGCCGGAACTGCTGCTCATGGATGAGCCCTGTTCCGCCATTGATCCCATCGGTACCGCCAAGGTGGAAGAGCTGATCAACGAATTGAAAGATGAATACACCATCGTCATCGTAACCCACAACATGCAGCAGGCCGCCCGGGTCTCCGACTTCACCGCCTTTTTTTACGTCGGCCGGGTGGTGGAATTCGGCGCCACCCAGCAAATCTTCACCAATCCCGCCAACAAACAGACCGAGCAATACATCACCGGCCGCTTCGGCTAATCAGTTGGGGCAATCGTTCCCCAAAACCCTCCGCCCCATGCGCACGCAAAGGGGCGGACCTGCATATCTGCCCTCTTCGCCCATGTTCCCCAGTTGCACCCCGCTGTCGTTCCCCAGTTGTATTTGGGAGCGCCGGTATTCCCCCTGCCGGGTGGGGCGCCGCCTGCACTGGCCCAGGCTTCCGGCTCGCCCAAAAAAAGCTAACCTGACAACGGTATTTCCCCCGGCCCCGAACTGTGCTAAAAGCATTATTAACCTAAAATGCCTAAGTGCAGGAGCGCCCTATGCCCCAAACTATTAAAAGCTTCGCCCGCAAGGCCGGTTTGCCCCCCGGGTCCCTGGTGCCTGTGGCGGAAAAAGAACACGCGCCGCCCTGCATTACCGTGATTCGTTACACCGACACCGGTTGCGTCGAACACGACTTTGACGGCTTTACGGAATGCCTTCCCCTTGATCAGGAACCCGGCGTAACCTGGATAAACATTACCGGAGTCTCCCAGGTGAAGACCCTGGAGAAGTTGGGGGAATGCTTCCAGATTCACCCCCTGGTGCTGGAAGACATCCTGGACGTGGAGCAGCGGCCCAAGATCGAAGATTATGACACCTACCTTCACATTGCCCTAAAAACTATCGGCCCTTTCCGGGAGGATCAGGAGGTCGAAGTGAATCAGGTCAACATCATTTTGGGGCCCGGCTACGTCATCTCCTTTCACGAAGGCGGCGGCGACGTCTTTAGACCGGTCCGGGAGCGGCTCCTGGCGGGCAAAGGCCGGATTCGCAAGCTGGGGGCCGATTACCTGGCCTATGCCCTCATCGACCTGGTGGTGGATAATTATTTTGTGGCCCTGGAGTCCTTCAGCGACAAGGTGGAATTCCTGGAAGATGAGGTGGTGATTCGGCCCACGCCCGAGACTTTGCTGGAGGTGCACCGCTTCAAAAATGACATGGTCATGTTGCGCAAATCCCTGTGGCCGCTGCGGGAAGTGATCGCCCGGCTGGAACGCCGCGAGTCCCCCCTGATCAGCGAAAACCTCACCATGTACTTCAAGGACGTCTACGATCACAGCATCATCGCCATTGAAAGCGTGGAGACTTACAGGGATATCCTGTCCGGGATGCTGGATATTTATCTTTCTTCCATGAGCAACCGCCTCAACGAAGTCATGAAGGTGCTGACCATCATCGCCACCATCTTCATGCCCCTGACCTTTATCACCGGTTTTTTCGGGATGAATTTCAAGCACATGGCCGAGCTGGAATGGCAATACGGTCAATCATTCACCGTCTTAGCGATGGTGGTGATCGCGGCGGCCATGCTGTGGTATTTCCGGAAAAAACAATGGATTTAACCAAGGCGGACAAGTGCCGGGAAACATGAAAATGACCTTTTGCGAAAGCCTGGCGAGAAAAAAATAATTTTTTTCGTTCCCGGACTCCTGACGTTCTCCCTTGCTTCTTGGACGTAACATCCCTATAATGAAATAAATTTCATCTACACGTATAACGTGAGGCGCCGGCCTCCTTTTTGCCCACCCCCGGATCCGGGAGGCGACCATGAGGGCCATCTGGAAAGGCTATTTAAAGTGCAGCCTGGTGACTATCCCCATCAAGATGTTCACCGCCACCACCAAACGGCCTCTGCAATTCCACCTCTACCACCAAGCCTGCGGCAGCCGCATTAAACAGGAAAACGTCTGCCCTGTCTGCGGCAAGACCCTGGACCCGGAGGATATCGTCAAAGGCTACCAGTACGGCAAGGACCTCCACGTGGTCCTCACCGACGACGATTTTGTCCAGGCCCAAAAAGAATCCACCGACACCCTCAACATCCTCAAGTTCGTGGACGCCGCTCAGATCAACCCCATATATTTCACCGACGCCCATTACCTGGCCCCGGACGGCGCCGCGGGGGCCGAGGCCTTTGCCATCTTCCAACGGGCCATGGCCGAAACCGGCCGGACCGCGGTGGCTCGCGCCATCATGCGCAACCGGGAATATCTGTACAACCTCCGCCCCTATAACGGCGCGTTCGTGGCCTTTACCATGCATTATCCCCAGGAAATTCGCGACGTGACCGAAATCGAAGCCACCGCCGAGCTCGACCAGGTCAGCATCAGCGACGACAACCTGGAGATGGCCAGGACCATCATCGAGCACTTAAGCGGCGACTTTGTGCCCGCGGACTACCGGGACGAATACACCGAGACGCTTCAGGAGATTATCCGGG
>JARRQO010000243.1:0-3774 GCA_037381685.1 Deltaproteobacteria bacterium
CCGCTATCATCTGGCCCCGCCGCGCACCTGGAGCGAACTCAAGGCTATCTGCCGCAAAATCCTGCCCCGGGAAAAATCTTTAAAATACGGCCTGCTTATTCATGCCGCTTATACTGTCAATGATTTCTATCCGGTGTTTTGGGGCTTCGGCGGCCGGGTCATGGATTTGGACGAAGGCAAGTACGTTTTGCCCCAGGCTCCTAACCGCGCTGCGTTCGTGGCTACCCTCAAAGAACTCATGAGTATGCAGGGGACCATCATGCCCGGTCCCCGGGAGTTTAAAGATTTTGAGCCCTCCGGGACCCTGCGGCAAGCTTTCTTTAAGGGCCAGACCTTGTTCATGATCAACTGGAACACCCGTATGAAAGACCTGCGCGATCTGATTGCCAAAGCGGAAGGTCCGTCAGGAAGCCTTACCAACATCAGTCAGGTGGGGGTGGTCCCCATCCCGGCCAAGGCGGGTGAGCCTCACCGCTATTCCAACCTCGGCTCCTTCGGCTGGGCCGTCAACCGCTTTTCTGTAACCTCCCCGGAGATTATTGAACAATGCAAGCAGTTTATCAGGCTGGTGGCCGACGAACAATTTCAGCTCCTGGCCGCGGCAACCATGGGCCAGGTGCCCTCCCTCCTCACCGCCTTGAAAAAAGTCACCAACCAGGAAGTCTTGCAGGTTTACCAGGATACCTTTGCCCAAAAAGATATGCTTATCCGCCCCCGGCCCCACAGCCGCCTGATCAACAATGTATTGGAAAAGTACCTGCAGGAAGCCCTGCGGGGTCGGCAGACGGCGGAGGCGGCCTTCACCGGAGCACTTCGGGAAATTAAAAAAGAGCAGGAATCCAGATGACTACGCCCACGACCTTCATCCGTTATTCCCTGCGCAACCGGCTTTTTGTCCTGGCCGGAGCCATCTTCCTGCTATGCGCCGTAGTCATCATGTTGTTTTTTCCCCTGCTCAGCCTCTCCCTGACCGGCCTCCAGAACCGCACCATCAAGTCCATGCAAGACGGCGCCGAAGTTGAAGCCACCACCATCGCCCGGCTTTTGGTCATGGAATTCTCTTCCCTCAAGGGCTTGATGCAGGTAACCCCTACCTCCAATACCCCGGTGGATCAGAAGATCAAGGACCTGTTGTGGGAAAAAGTCACCTTCAACAAAATCATCGAAGGTATCGAACTGATCCAGGCCCAAGAAGATGCCCGGGGCCGGCACCTGACCTACATGTTTTATCGCCGGGAGGCTCCGGAACTGGAGCCCATGTCCGGTCCCCAAAAGCTCATGAAGTCCTTTCAGGGCCTGGAACTGGACCTGATCAACAGCATCACCGCCCAGCAGCGGGTGGACAACCGCCTTCAGGAATCCGTCAACCGGGGTTCCAAGCAGGAAGGAGAGATGCTGCTGCGCTATATGCCGGTCTTCGTGCTCCTGGCAGATGAAGGCGCGGTCTATTGGGGCGTGGCTAAAATCGGCATAGATACCAGCCGCATGCGCCGCCTGCTCCTTCTCCAGAGCGAAGAACAGAATCGGCTGCGCTCCGACATCTGGGTGGAAATCACCTTGAGTCTGTTCATCTCCGGAATTCTGGCCATGAGCCTTATCTATTTCTGGGTGCGCTATATTACCGAGCCCTTGAAAAACCTCAGCCTGGTGGCTAAAGACTTGAATACCGCCAAACCCGGAGAATTCGAGCTCTGGCTGGAAAACCTGAAGCGGGTGGACCCCCAGGGACAGGCCGAGGTGGCGGTTATCCAGCAGGTCCTGCAGCGCCTGGGCCATGCGGTCCCCAAACTGGGGCAGCGGCTGATTGACGACGAGGCCCGGGCTTGCCTGGGCCGGATAATGGCTCGGGGACTCCCGGTCCTTAAGGCCATGCAGGCCGACCTAAAAGATTTGCCGCGCCAACCGGCTCCAGAAGCGACCGTTTCCCCCCGGCCGGAGCCGGCGTTACTCCGGGCCCGGCTGGAGACAGTATTTGACGATTTCTCGCGCCTCTGGGCGGAACCCCCGGATACCTGGAGCCGGATCGACCTTACTCCGGAGCTAAAACGGGCCTGGCGCCTGGCGACTCTGGGGCTGTCTCCGGAAGTCCGCCCCCACCTGGAAATTAAACCCCTCCCACCGGTCTTTGGCCGGGTCTCGGAACTGACCCTGGCCACGCTTTATCTCCTGGATTTTGCCGTGGATCTGCTGCCCGCCGCCGGGGACTTGGGACTGGCGGCCGCGCCCACTCCGGCCGGAGGCGTACATCTAACCGTCTGGGCTTCCGGGCAACCCCGCACCCCGATGGAATGCCAGGCATGGTTGAACCCCTTCGCCGATCCCGGCGGCATCCGGGGGAGCCTGGGGCCGGCCCTGGCTGCGGCCATCGCCGCACAGCACGGCGGCAACCTTACGCTGGCCCCCCGTGAGGAAGGAGGGGTGGTAAGTTCCCTGGAATTACCTCCCCCGGCGGGCCTTTAAGGAACCTCATGAACTTCCTCCGTAAGCTCTTGAGGGCCCTGGTCGAACTCCTCGGACAGGCCGGGGGTCGGTTTAGCCGTCAGATTGCGCGGTTGCTGGGCGTCTGCGCCCTGTTTTATCGGCTTCTCCTGGGGGCCTTCACCGGTCCCGCCTGCCTGGGGCTGTTCTTCCGGGAACTGTGCCGCCAGGTGTATTACACCGCCATCCGCGGCTCTTACATCCTGATCTTTACGTCCCTCATGCTGGGGATGCTGGTGATCGTCCATGCGACCCAGCAGTTGGTCAAGGTCCAGGGCGAGGAATTCATCGGCTGGCTATTGGTCACCATCGTGGTGCGGGAGGTGGGACCGGTGTGGGCCGCGTTTTTTGTCCTGCTCCACTCCGGCAGCGCCATCACCGTGGAGATCGGCACCATGAACGTGAACCGGGAAATCCGGGCTTTGGAGATGATGGGCATCGACCCCTATCGTTATCTGGGGGTGCCGCGCTTTTGGGGGCTCACCCTCAGCCTGTTATCCCTTTACATCTTAAGTGTGTTCGCGGCCATTATCGGCGGGTATCTCTTTGCCCAGGCCTTTGCAGAGATTTTCTGGGCCAAGTTTTGGTTGTCGTTTCTCAATGCCTTGCAGTGGATCGATTTGAGCCTAGGCTTTGCCAAGACCACCATTTTCGGTATGCTCATCGCCACCGTGTCCATCTATTTCGGGTTCGACGCCGAAGACGACATGGGCGAAGTGGCGCACAATACCTCCCAGACGGCCATCTGGAGTCTGGTGCTGATAGGGATCGTGGACATTCTCTTGACTGCGGCCTACTACCTGTAAATAACGCTGCAGACCCTTTAGTAATTAAGGCTTATCACATTATGCTGCTCTACACCCTGAATCTGGAACTGGTCACTTTGCCGGATGCCCCGGCCTGGCCCACACCCTTGTCTATTGCCGTGGCTTTAAACGAAGTCGTGCTCATCGAAGGGGCCCACCCGGCCACGGCCGCGCCCCTGCTGGAAGTGGCGGCCACTCTGCGCTCCCCTGTGACCGGAATAGTTCTGCATTGGGACCAGATTGCGGAAACCCTCCCCCGGGAAGAACTATTCCACCTCCGGAGCCGGATAGCCTATATCGCCCCTGGGCAGGTGCTGCTGCGCCAACTCAGCCTGGGCGAAAACATTGCCCTGGCCCCCTGTTATCACCAGGGGAACTCCGCCGCGGCGGCTTTAAAGCCACGGCAATAGACAAGGGTGTGGGCCAGGCCGGGGCATCCGGCAAAGTGACCAGTTCCAGATTCAGGGTGTAGAGCAGCATAATGTGATAA
>JARRQO010000244.1:0-6161 GCA_037381685.1 Deltaproteobacteria bacterium
ACCTTCGATGAAGTCTTTGATGGTCTGCACCCAACCATCGATAAGGCCGGTGAAGCCCTGGGCGACAATGGTCTTGAGCTCGTCATAAGCGTGATTCCACCAAGAGGCGATTACCCCTGCAATCTTGAAACGATCAAGGAGACCCACCGGCGCAAGTGCCTGTTCAAAGGACGCCAGGAAATCGGCTCGGACCGCCATGACATTGTTTTGGCCGGGGAGGGCCGCAAGCTTGTCCTTGTGCACCTCCCACCACTCGGCAAATGCTTCCTGGAGCTTTTGCTCTTGATTCAGCACGCCGGCATTTTCTGCGATGACTTTCTTGATGACCGGTCGAGCAGTAACTGCCGGGACAAAATCACAGTATTTTTCGTCCCGGTCCACGAAAAGTACTTCTGGGTTGAGACCATGAGAAGCCAGCAATTCCCTCTTCGCCTCTACTTCGACCTTGGGAATGCCGCCCACCAGGTGAGCCCGAACGTCATGCGGCTCGGGCGGTGGGGCATTGTCAGCATAGCGGCGGATATTGAGGTTGTAGTCGTTGGCCTTGATCTCCGAGAGGTCCACTATGTTTGAGTATCCGGGGATGGCCTCATAGTTATCGAAGGTGCGGACGATTTTCTCGGCGTGTTCGGGCCGGAGGTAGTTCTGCGCCCGTCCTGACTCATAGTCTTGGTCAGCATTGATAAAGAGAATCTTGCCCTGACGTTCCTTGGGCTTAGCCTTGCTGTTTTGCCGCATGACCAGGATGCAGGCAGGAATCTGAGTGCCATAAAAGAGATTCGGACCCAGTCCGATAACTGCTTCGATAAGATCCTCATCGATGAAGCCCTGGCGTATCCGACCTTCCTTGCCGCCCCGGAAGAGAACGCCGTGCGGCGCGACCGTGGCCAACAAGCCGTTGGGCCGCAGCACGGCTAACATGTGTTGGATGAACATGAGTTCGGCCTTCTTACCCGACTCAGGGCAGAAGCCGTAACGGAAGCGCTCCTTGAATTCCATACCCTCGCGGCTGTAGTTGATGCCGAAGGGGGGATTGGTGATCACCCGGTCAAACCGGCGCAATTCGCCATGGTCCAAGTGGCGCGGATGCGCCAAAGTGTCGTTATTCTGGATGTCGGCCTTCTCGCTAATGCCGTGCAGGATCATGTTCATCTTGCAGACAACCCACGCCGACCCGCTCGAATCCTGGCCATATAGGAAGAGGTTGTTACCGTCGCCACCGTGCTCCTCAACGTAACGCTTGGAGAAGATGAGCATGCCGCCCGATCCGCAGCAGGGATCATAGATTTCCATCCTTTCATCCGGCTTGATCAGCCGGACCATCATGCGGACCACATCTCGGGGAGTATAAAAGTCACCGCCTTTCCGGCCACCGGACTCGGCGAACATATAGATGAGGTATTCATAGGCTGAGCCGAGCAGATCCGTGTGTTCAAAGTCGGAGTTGCGCAGCCGGTACTTGTTGAAATGCTTGATAAGCGCCCGGAGCTTGCTGTCCGGTAAGGAGCTGTCGCCCACCTTACGCGTGAAATCAATATGATCCATCACGCCGGAGAGCACGATATTGGTTTCGGCAAGCGCCCCCAGGGCTTTGTTCAGACCATCACCGACATTGACATGAAAGTGATCCCGGATTTCAGCCCACCGGGCGCGCTCTGGAACGAAGAATAAATCATAGTTCCTATGATCCTCAGCGGCTTCGCCGGCTTCTTCTTCGGAGGCACCTGCCTTTAGTTCCTCCATGATAACGCGTTCCCGCTCCTCATCGAATACATCCGAGCAACGTTTGAGGAAGAGCATGCCAAAGATGAAGTCGCGGAATTCAGCATGGTCCATTTTGCCGCGGAGGATGTCGGCCGCGCCGTAAAGATGTCTCTCGAGTTTTGGTAGAGTAAGCTTGGGCAATGAATCACCCCTCCGATCGGCTACCAAAATAGATTTTCAAGAGATCAGAGCCATTCTCGCTCATATTGTGAAGCATCTCTTCGAGCCGCTGCAGAGCCAAAGGCGACGGTTTAGCCCGGCCATTTTCCCACCGGTTGATGGTGGGGAAGGCGACGCCGACCTTGGCCGCAAATTTTTCTTGCGTCAGGCCTAAACGTCCTCTTAACTCCCGAACCATCTGGGCCATATCAATTTGGGAGCTCAAAGTAGATCCCTCCTGTTCTCACTGACTGATCACTTGATATAACAAACGAGATATGCATAGAAGTCAAGCGTTTTCCGATTGGTAAAAAATTATAATTTTTTTAATTTGTCCTGAGTTGGAATGACAGGGGAGTTAGAAGGAAAATTTTATTGGATGAACGAAACCCTGATAACTTTTTGAAGGCGCTGATTCCGATCGGTGTTAAGGATTGGTTTGGTTGTGGGGTCTCATCTTTTGGAGTCCTGATTCCGGAAGATATCGAAAAGGGGAAAAACTCCGGCACCTCAATTCCCAGGTTTTCCTCCAACCATCCCGCTACCACCCGCCGATGACAGAATTCCCCGGGTGGCTCCCAGCATAACAGGATGAAATTGTCTCCGCCCAGATCCTGAACGACCTACTCAGGGTCTAGCTTGTCCAGGACCTCGGCCCGGTAAGCTTTGATGAACTCTTCTTTCGGCAATTTCGCCCTGATCAGTTTCCAGGAGGGCACCAGGGCGATGTATCTTCGGCTGGTCCAACCGCGAGGTACGCTACAACAGATGGCTACCGCCTGATGGAAATGGCCGGCCGTCTTGAAGTTGCTGGTGAAGATCAATAAGAGTGCGCTCAGAGGCAGGTTAAAGGACGGGCCACAGCTTGGCAGCCGACGCAGCTACGGTTTTTAACCGCCTGTTTCCGGTGGCAGAATGGACACTCGGCTAAGATCGCCACGCTTACCATCCCCAGGGCTTACTTATGCCCTTACCTTTTATAACGGTTACTCCTATCAACTTCCATTTTTCCTTTCAACCCGATTGCCCATACATCGCCATCCGTGCCTTCCTTTCTTCAAAGGCTTTGATCGGCCCGGGGATCGGTGGGAAAAGCTCATGGAACGCGTCGTGGACATTGCGAGCCATCTTTACTAGTGAGCCCAATAGCCTATGAGCGTCTTGCAGAGTCTCATGTATGTGCTGCTTTAAGCGCACGGTAGTGTCGCCACTGTCATCAAGGTACTTTTGATCCACCTCACCGCCTTTATGTTCATACACGTGTCGGCGATGAAACATTCGGACAACGAGACCATACTCGTCTTCATTCATACCTGAGGACACATCAATGTCAAACCAGTCTTTAAAGGTCGCACATACCTCTTTAAGATCGTAAAATCGCTGCCTCGATAGTCGGTTCTTTCTGCGCTCTGTCATCGGCACCAATTCTACTAGTTGCTTCGCAACCTGAGCCATAAAAGAATCGAACGACGCCACTGCATCCCTGACGCAATCCTCGGGTGCGTCGCCACTGTTCAAGCGCGCGCGAATGGTTGGCACTGTCTGGCCTTCGAAGTCTGCCAGATCATTTCGCGTCCCACACAAGGAACAATAGCCAAAACGCCCCAAAATATCGTTGAATTCGCCACAGGCGGTGCAAGTGAATTTACACTGCTGGCTTTCCTCAGATACGTAGAAGGCAGGCTTTTCACCTTCCTTGCCGACGGCATCAGCGACCACATCCATATCGATTACGACTTCGCCCTCGTCCCCAGAATCCAGAGCCTGGCTTAAAACATCACAGTAGTGGTGTACATACCTTAGTTGAGCCTCCGAAAGGAACTGGGCAGAGGTGTCCAAACTTCCCTTGGCTATCGGAGGCAATGAATACTGGGAAACAACCAGGGAGAGGCGCAGGGTTCCATAGCTGTCCTATCCCGCCAAATTTGATTGTCGCAACTGGCACACCTTGGGGCAAGGCATAGACCGCAGTTAAAACCATTGGCACAGGGCGGCTTCCACTGAACCCTACTTGATACGAACGCATGCCTTTGTCATTAGTTTTAATGCTGAAGGTGATTTTACCCCCCGAGTGTCCGATTTCCTCAAATTCGCTGGTCATGTTGTTCCCCTATAAATATATTTACAGAATAGCATTGCCCAATCGACTAATGCAAGTATCGCTCGGTATACAGGAAAGCAAACCTTTCATATGGCTTATGGGCTTGAGAGCGGGTCATTTGGGAGTGAGGGGAAGGAAGGGGGGAGGACCCTGAAACCGCTGTTCTCCCCTTTGTGGCGAATTACCCGTTCATCGCAAGCTGGTAGACGTTCGTGGCGGGATCCAGGACCATATTCTCAACACCACCCACGGCCAAAAGTTGAGGACCGCGCCGGCCGTCTGTGAAGATGGCCATGGACAGCGCAGCCAGGTTATCGGCCACGGCCTTGAAGAAGTTTAGCCGTTGGGCAACCGGTTCCGCCCAGGGTATGCCACGTTTCATCTGACCTTCCAGGACCATCCTCTCCGGTGCGCTGGTGAGGAGTTCGAAGAACCTCTCCGGTTGAGTGAAAAATTTCCGGTATCTCTTGCTGAATCGGTTTAACTCTTGGAGGTTGATCTCCGGGTTCTCCCTGACCGTGAGAGACACACCAGGAAACAACACTTGCCATGCATATTTGCCAGCTTGGCGCTCCATCTCGGCCCGGGCCTGGAACCGGTCCCGGTCGTCCAGAGGGTCCCGGGGGGCCCGGTTATCATTTAGCCCCACCACCGCCGGGAGGCGCCCAGGCCCAGGTACTCATTGGCGATATTCAGGGGTACCCCCATGCCCCAGAGCGCCTTGGCAGAATCCACCAGTTCTTTGCGGTCTTCCTGCAGGGCGCCGATGCTTGAGTAGTCGAACTCGGCCCAGACACGGCCCCCGTCGATATGCCGGCACAGTTGACCCCACAGGACGAACTCGAACAGGGACATTTTGGGAAGCAAGGTGTTTTCCCAGAAGAGCTTGCGTTGGGTCTTGGAGGTGGCAAAATTGACGTCATCATAAAGCCCCAACTCCGGCTTGGGCACCTTGAAGGCTGCCATGATCTCTTCCCGGTTCCATTTGCGCTGTTCCAGGAAATCCATGTCCTTCTGGGACAGGCCGGTCTGTTTGTAACTGAGGCCCCCCTCCAGTAAGGCGATGGCGTGGGCCTTGGAAGCTCCCTGGTGCCGGTCCTGCCACTGGGCCTTCACCCGCTGATATTCCTCATCGCTGAGGTTACCGGCGGTCTCCAGCACCCCGCCCGGCTGGGCCGAGTTTTTGAAAAAGGCCTCGTTGTATTTGCTGGCCCAAAAGTCCTGGTTGACCCCGGCCCTGGCTGCCTGCAAGGGCGCCAGGCCCCGGTAATCGTGGTAAGGGTTGAAGTACCGAAAGAAAATCACTTCATGGGGCTGGAAGGGAATTTTCTTGACGCCCTTGCTGTAGACCCAGCCCGCGATCAAGCCGGTCTTGGCGTCCACCGCTTCCGTAAACCTCCCCGGGTGGCAAACCCAAATCTCTTTGGGGACCTGGCGGGCGTGGTCCCGTTCCACGATAAAAAAGGCCTCGCCGGTCAATCCCAGATAGATGAAGGTGGCCTCAATGAGCTGGCTCCCGGACATCAGGGGATTGGGCGTCTCGAACAGGTTGACCAGGGGGTGCGATTCCACGATCTTGGGGTCCTTCCTGGTCCCGGTTTTAAAGAGCAGAGGCACGCTGCTGATGCTCTGGGCGATGGCGTTGATGCAGGCGTAAACCCAGACGTGTTGCTTGTACGGCTCTTTCAGTTCCCCGCTTGACATTTGGGTGAGCATGTGGGGGGAAAGGAAAAACAGCCGGGTCGCCTCGGGGAAATATGGCGTCTCGCGCACCACCGCGCCGGCACCACCGATCAAGGCTGACAACCCCCTGCGCACCAGTTCAAGCAAACGCTATCCCTTGTACCGTCAATTTAATGACACCATTATCTTGGGGTTTCAAATGGCATGTCAACTGGGCTTTTTCGGCCAAATCGACACTTTTTGTACCCTTTTTGGCACAGGGGTAAAAAATAGACGACTTCAAGCGAGCGAAGATGGGAATGGTAGGCTTGCGTAAAGGGCGTTTCGTGGCAAGGCTTAGCAGGCTGTTGAAAAACTCTTTTATTTGTGACCCTTAAATAAGGCTGTCCATAATGGCTAAAAGGTGCTATAGTCAATGATAACAATATGTTATCTGGAGGCAGCCATTATGCGT
>JARRQO010000245.1:0-6023 GCA_037381685.1 Deltaproteobacteria bacterium
CCGAGAGGAAGGTTTATCCCTGCTTCAGCACAAATAACATGCCACATCAGGTACCAAGCCAACAGGGCGCAGATGATAAGATCCCAGGCAGCAGCGGTCCCGACCCCATTCATGCCAAAAAATTCCTTGAGGTCCAGCCCGATGAAGCCCAAGAGCAAAGTAAGGAAGATCAACGCCAGAACCGTATGATGTTTCATAGAAGGAATGAACAAGAGAAAGGTAAAGAAAGTCCACACCAGGAGAAACCAGGGCAGACCGTTTTTCAAGGCCAGGGTCGGATAGAGGCCCACAAGGGTGGAGTTGGTGCCAAAGATCACCAGGAAGCACAGCGAAATCCAGAAGGCCCCGTATCCACTAAAAGCACAAAAACCAAAATTATTGCCGGTACGGAATTCGAGCAGACCCGCGACCAATTGCGCTGACCCGCCAAAAATCAGGCCGAGCCAAAGTACGGGGCTAATGGCCACCCAGCCCAAGTTATGGAATTGTAGGATGAGAGTGGTCATGCCGAATCCTCCCAGCCCCACCACGGCTGGATTGCCGATTTTCACCATAGTAGCTAATTTTTCTTCGTGAACTTCAGCCATTGTGTAATCCCCTCCTAAAAAAGCTTGGGGCAAAGATTTCTTTGCCGGATTGGTTCGCATTTGTAGTAACACACTCTTGTCTTTCGCTAATTAAATACTTAAGGCGGATGCGCGGATCTCAAGTCTAAGCTATGGAGAACTTCCATAAAAGCCTCCAATACATTCTTGTCTTTTAAAGCAATACACCAGCAAAAATGACCTTTGCTTAGAAGCGACCGGCCTCGCGTGAAGTCCGAATCACCTGAGGGTTGGAATTTTGTCAGGTTAGCTGATCAGTTTGAGTGGAAGAGGAAGACGGGAAGGAGAGCTAGGAAGGCAGACCGCCACATCCCAGCCCTTGCCAACTTAAATCAGTTGAAGATATCGGGCAGGGACGATTCCAAGTAAATAAGTTATTGCTGGCGGGTTTCAGGGAAGAAACAAGGTCCCCGGACAGCAATAATGTTTGGTCGGCTGTATCCCAATTGCCGGAGACATCATCGAAAGGAAGATATTGAGAAAATTGCAGACAACCTTGAGGATAGGTGCGAATTTTGAGTGTGACATGACTGCGGCTCACTCCGCCGCTGGAAATGCCGAGAATAAAAGCTGCGAGAATTAGGAAGGGTACCAGTCGTTTCATGAACGCAGTGTTGTGGCTAAATTTATCCAAGAATTTATGAATTTACAGTTGGTTTTGTTCTCCTCCATATTCATCATTTAGATTAGGGTCTGATACGCCAGCGAGCCGCTTGTAAACCCCAATCACCAATTTCGTCTCACTATCAAACATATGAACCTTAGTTCACCGCCGTTGACTCATAATGAGATTTTTCTTTCTGCATAAATTATTAACTCGCAAATCCAGGGGAAGGTTTATCCCGGCTTCGGCACAAATCACGTGCCACATAAGATACCAAGCCAAAAGAGCACACACGATGAGATCCCACGCAGCCGCTGTTCCGATCCCGGTCATGCCAAAAAATTCCTTCAGATCCAGGCCGATGAAACCCAAGAGCAAGGTGAGGAAGATCAATGCCAGAGTCGTATGGTGTTTCATAGAAGGTATAAACAAGAGAAAAGTAAAGAAGGTCCACACCAGGAGGAACCAGGGGAGACCGTTTTTCAGAGCTAAGGCTGGATAGGCTGCGACCAGAGAAGAGTTGGTACCAAAGATCACCAGGAAGCACAACGAAATCCAGAAGGCCCCGTATCCACTGAAAGCACAAAAACCAAAATTATTGCCGGTACGGAATTCGAGCAGACCCGCGACCAATTGGGCTGACCCACCAAAAATCAGGCCGAGCCAGAGTACGGGGCTGACGGCTACCCAGCCCAGGTTATGAAATTGTAGGATGAGGGTGGTCATACCGAAGCCTCCCAGTCCTACCACGGCCGGGTTGCCAATTTTTACCATAGTTGCCAATTTTTCTTCGTGTTCTTCTGCCATAGTTTCAGCCTCCTTAATCCTGGATTTTGGCAGGAGCTTTTCAAATCATTCCCTGCCCATAAGCTCGTAAGTTTGAAGAGCAACCCTCTAAAAACAGGTTAAGAATGCTCTGAACGGTTGTCAACTTGTTGACTATATCTAGGGTTTGCGGGCTGATAACGAAGTTGACCGAAGGGAGGGTCGGCGGATCAGCCAACGGGAATTTAGGGGGGAATAAGATGGCAAGAACGGCGCCAGAAGGGTCCGGGCTTTCCTGAAAATATAAAATCCGGGTTTTTATCTTGCAGGCTAACCTACCGCTCCAATAAGTGGGGCAACAGATCAGCCCCCTGGTCCAAAAGCACGCCGGTAGCCTGGGCCGCAGCCTCACTATAAGGCCGGGGCCGGTTACCCGGAGTGCGAGAGTCATAAAGGATGTAAGGCACCGGTTCGGGGGTGTGGGTGCGCAGCGCCAACGGGGTCAAGTGGTCGCAGAGCACTAAGAGGCGAAAATCTCCCAGTTTCTTCAATCCGGCCACCATCGGCCCCACCACCTTGGCGTCAAAGTCTTCGATAGCCTTCAGCTTCAAAGACAATTCGCCGCTATGCCCCGCTTCATCCGGGGCCTCCACGTGTACAAAAACCAGGTCCATATCCTTAAGGACTTTAAGGGCCGCGGCTACCTTGCCGGCGTAATTGGTATCCAAAAAACCCGTGGCTCCAGGGACCAGGATGGGGGACAGCCCGGCATATTTACCGATGCCCCGGATAAGGTCCACCGCAGAGATCACCGCCCCGGTAAGACCGTAGCGGTCCTGCAAAGTCGGCATCTGGGGAGGCCGGCCCTGGCCCCAAAGCCAAATGGAGGTGGCGGGTTTTTTGTCTGCTGCGATGCGGCTGCGGTTGATAGCCTGATCCTCCAACACCGGCCACGAGGCCCGGACCAAGTCCCACAGGGGCTGAGCCTCAGGCCCCATGAGATGACCCACTTCCTGGCTACTCCAGTTATGGGGCGGGTAGGTGGGCCAGGCGGCGTCCCCTTCGCGCCACACCAGGAGATGACGATAGCTCACTCCCGGATAAAAGTGGCGCCCATTAGAGCCCAAAACGGCTTCTAAGGCCGCAATGAGCTCTCTGGCTTCGCCGGTGGTGATGTGCCCGGCGGAGTAGTCTTCCATGAAGAGCTCGGTGCCGTCATGACGCAGGGTTACCAGGTTACAGCGAAAAGCCACCTCATCGGGCCCCAAATCCACTCCCAGGGCGGCGGCCTCCAGGGGGGCCCGACCGGTATGGTAGCGCCGAGGGTCATACCCCATAATGGCCAGATTGGCAATATCGCTGCCCGGTTCCTTGCCCGGAGGGATGGTGCGGACGCAACCCAATTCGCCCTGCCGGGCCAGTTCGTCTAAATGCGGGGTCGCTGCGGCCTGAAGTGGCGTTTTACCGTCCAACTCGGCCACCGGGTAGTCCCCCATCCCATCCCCAACCAGAATGACATATTTCATGACAGTTCCGCCCCTTATTCAGCGAGGGTGAACCCGGTAACGCTGCCGCGCCGGCTCGCCTCAAAACGCAAAATCGCATTTATAATAACCGGTAGGGCGCACGCAGGCAAGAGCAGAGGAACGGGTTAGATAGGTCTGAATGTGAAAATCCGGTAATGAAGGACCTGAGGGGGAGACACTGTCCCCCCTCAGCGCTAAAACCATTTCAGAGTTATCAAAGTCCGCCTTGGGAAGCCACCCACAACTCCCAGAATTCGGGGTCCGAGCGTTGTTCAGAGACTTTGTGCTGGTCTTCGGCAATGCTATTCTGAATAGCCAATTGCTGATACCTTTCGTAGGCAGCCTTGTCCCCCAAAAAACACTGCCCGCCGCTGGGGTCAGTGCATACTAAATATAAAACCTTGCCGTTATACTGGTTCGACACCACTTTCTTGGCCGGCAAAGTTTGAATAGCGGCTGCTTTTTCAGGGGAATTCACTGTGTGTTTAATGAACCCGGCCTGGGTCAACAAATCTGCTTGGGACGGCGCCGCGCTGGCGGAGGGGCCTGTGGCGCAGCCCATCAGAGAAAGACCAATTACCGCCGCCAGCAACGCATAGAAAAATATTGCCTGGGTTCTCAATCCGCATACCTCCTTGCAGATAAATTATGTACTTTTGTGCTTGATCCCGGTTCTTGCGCTCTTCTTACTGTCGGTAATGCAAATATCTCGATGCGGCATCTAAGCCATATCTGTAAAGCGATTTTCTTAAGCCGCCTCCGGTGGGATTGGTGGAGGGGCCGGACGTTCGACAAGGTGTTTGATCTCCGTAAGAGTCTCATTGATGCGGAAAAAGATAATTAAAATTTCACAATAGACCCGGACCCCCAGGGGACCCAGCAAGAGAAGCAGAAACCCCTTCCACAGATAGTGATCCTGACCCAGGCGATAGTGGGTGGCGCCGTATATCATCATGATGGCGCCGATAATGATGCAAAGAATGGCCCCGATCCAAAATAAAACCTGAATGATCACCGGAGTGACCATGGTTCGAAAGGCCCAAAAATCTCTCATCTAAATCTCCTTTCGACATAGCAATATATGGCCTTGATCTGCCGTATTTAATGGCGCTGCCCGTTAATACTACGATTTTCTCTAATCTTTGTGTAGAAAAAAATGAGATAATTATAGATGGCGTATGATATCGGCAATCGCGTAACTTTTTTGATTTCGGCCTTGCTTCAAAATACTTACCGCCATGCGGCGGTTGGAGAAAAGTTCGCGCCCCGGCTAAATTTGGGCTGCGTGAAGGTGAGGGTCTTCGATACGGTAAAACACGGTGGGTGGAGAGACGATGGGCAGGTCGTCGATCTCGGCCATGGCCTGGCGGGCGTCGGCCTCCCGGGCTTCGTGGGTGATCATCACGATAGGCACGGTGCCCGCCGCTTCCCGGCCTTTTTGGATTACTGCGGCAATGCTGATGTTGTGTTTTCCCAGGATTGTGTTTTCCCAGGATACCCGAGACCTGGGACAGAACCCCGGGCCGGTCCAGGGCCGAAAAGCGCAGATAATAGTTGGTCACCAGGTCGTTGATGGGCTTGATGAGCCGCCGGGTGGTGAGGGCCGATTCCCACCCCAGGGCCGGCACCCGGCCGGGTACTCCGCGAATGAGATTGCGGACCAAATCCAGGAGGTCGCTCACCACCGCGCTGGCGGTGGGCATCATTCCGGCGCCCTGGCCGTAGAGCAGGATGGGCCCCACCGCGTCGCCGGTGAGATACACCGCGTTCATGGCGCCACTGACGTTGGCCAGCATGTGGTCTTTGGGGACCAGGGTGGGGTGGACCCGGGCCTCCACCCGGTGCCCGTCGTCCCGGGTGATGGCCAACAGTTTCAGACAGTAGCCAAATTCCCCGGCGAATTGCAAATCCAGGGGGTCGAGTCTGCTGATGCCTTCCACCGCGATGGACTCCAGGTCCAACTGGGCCCCGTAGGCCAGGCTCATGAGGATGGCCAGCTTATGGGCGGCGTCGACGCCTTCCACATCCAGGGTGGGATCGGCTTCGGCGAAGCCGTGGGCCTGGGCTTCGGCCAGGGCCTGGGCATAGGAGGCGCCGCTTTGGGTCATCTGGGTGAGGATGTAGTTGGCGGTGCCATTTAAGATGCCGAAAAGCTCCTGGATCCGGTTGGCCGCCAACCCCTGGCGCAGGGCCAGGATGATGGGGATGCCGCCGCAGACCGCAGCCTCAAAGGCGATCTCTATTCCCGCTGCCGCGGCGGCCGCCAATAAATCGTTGCCGTGATGGGCCAAAAGGGCCTTGTTGGCGGTAACCACGTGTTTCTTGCGGTCAATGGCCGCCAGGACATTCTCCCGGGCGGCGGTGGTGCCGCCGATCAATTCCACCACAATGTCGATATCCGGGTCGTCCAGGATGTCGGCCGCTTGATCGGTAAGCAGTCCACTCGGTATCGGCGGTTTTAAGGAAATTATTGCATTGATAAGCGGGGACCAGGTGTACTCTAAGCTCAAATACGAGAGTGGA
>JARRQO010000246.1:0-7840 GCA_037381685.1 Deltaproteobacteria bacterium
AATGAGAATCCCCTGGGTCCTTCTCCCCTGGCCCTGGCCGCCATCCGGGACGCCCTGGGGAACGTGCATCGCTACCCCGACAGCCACGCCTATTACCTTAAAGAAGACCTGGCCCGCCATCTGGGGCTGGCTCCCCAGCAACTAGTCCTGGGGAACGGCTCCGATGAAGTTCTAGACCTTTTGGTCCGGGCCCTGGTGCCCCCGGGGGGCGAAGTGGTAAGCACCACTCATACCTTTCTGATGTACGGCCTCATCACTCAGGCCGTGGGCGGCTTTTTCCGGCCGGTGCCCTTGAAAGAGATGCGGGTGGATCTGGGCGCCGTGGCCCAGGCGGTCACTCCCCAAACCCGGCTGATTATTCTGAATAATCCCAACAATCCCACCGGCACCGCCTTTGGACGGCGGGAGTGGGAAGATTTTTTGCAGGCTATCCCCACCACTGTCACCGTGGTCCTGGACGAGGCTTACATCGATTTTGCCAATGATCCCGAGGTGCCTTCGTGTCTGGATTACCTGTCTGAGGACCGTCTCCTGGTGGGGCTCCGCACTTTTTCCAAGGCCTATGGTCTGGCCGGCCTGCGCATCGGCTACGGCTTCGGCCCCAGCGAACTGATGGACTACCTTAACCGCCTGCGGATGCCGTTCAACGTCAACCGTTTGGCCCAAGTGGCCGCCCGGGCCGCGTTGCAAGATACCGACTTTCTGGCTCAGACCCGGGAGACGGTGCTCGCGGGCAAGGCTCTGATTTGCCGGGAATTATCGCACCTGGGTCTGGCGTATATCCCCAGCCAGGCCAATTTCGTGCTCATTCGGGTCCCCCGGCCGGGGCAAACAGTCTATCAGGAGATGTTGCGGGAAGGGGTCATCATCCGGGCCATGGACTCTTACGGTTTCCCTGATTATATCCGAGTAAATATAGGGCAGCCGGAGGAAAACCGGCGCTTTTTAGCAGCACTAAAAAAGGTATTGGGGTCGGACAACTGAGTGGACCCACGGGGAATTATTACCATTGACGGCCCCGCCGGAGCCGGCAAAAGTACGCTGGCCCGCCTTTTGGCCCAATCCCTGGGGTACCTCTATCTGGATTCCGGCGCCCTGTATCGGGCTGTGGCCTGGCAGGCCCTGCGGCTGGGGGTGGACCTGGAGCGGGCCGAGACTCTGGCGGCAATGCTGGAGGAATTCAGCCCGGAAGTGACGGCCGATTCCCAGGGGTTTCACTTGGTGGTCGACGGCGCCGAAATCGGCGATGACCTCAGGTCCGCGGCAGTGACCGGGGGGTCTTCCCGGGTCGCGGCCCTGCCCCTGGTGCGCCGCTGGGTCACGGAGCGGCTGCGCCACCTGGCCCAAAACGGGGGCGTGGTAACCGAAGGCCGGGACCAGGGCACCGTGGTCTTCCCGGAGGCCCCGTATAAATTTTATCTCTCTGCGGCCCTGGCCACCCGGGCGGAGCGCCGGCGCCGGGAAGGGCAGGGGGAAGGCGAGCCGCCGTCTCTGGCCGATGCCATGGCGGAGATCGCCGCCCGGGACCTGAGGGACGAAACCCGGGCCGACTCGCCGCTGCGCGTCCCGGCGGACGCCTGCGTGATCGACACCACCGATTTGAGCATAGAAGCAGTACTGCAGCAGTGCCTGGCCCGGATCAAGGAAAATGATCCGGCAGGTTGGAATCTAAACCCAGTAAACTTGTCAAAGGGGGCTAACATGGACGGTATGGAAAACCACGAACTGACTAACCACACGGAGCCGGAGGAAACTGAACAGGACCGGCCGGAACCCGCAGAGGTCGCCACCTCGGTACCAAGTCCCGCAGCCTTGCCGGAAAGCATCCCCGAGATGCCGGATATGGAATCCATGAGCGAACTCTACGAAGAGAGCTTGAGGCGCGTTCAGGAGGGGGAAGTCGTCAAGGGCCGCATCGTGTCCATCACCAAAGATTATGTCATGGTGGACATCGGCTACAAATCCGAGGGGCAGATCCCCATTCACGAATTCGTCACCCCGGAGGGGGAAGTCGCCGCTGAGGTGGGGGACGAAGTGGAAGCCCTGATGGAGAGCCGGGAAGATGAAGAAGGCGCACTGATGCTTTCCAAGAACAAGGCCTCAAAGATCAAGGTGTGGGAAGAGATCAGTTCCGCCTACCACAATGAGGGCGAAGTGGAGGGCACTATTGTGGCCAAGGTCAAGGGAGGCCTCTCCGTGGACCTGGGAGGCATCATCGCCTTCCTCCCCGGCTCCCAGGTGGACCTGGCGCCGGTGCGTCATACCGACCATCTCATTGGCCAGAGTTTTTCCTTTAAGGTGCTGAAATTCAACCGTAAAAGACGCAACGTGGTCTTGTCCCGGCGAGTGTTGCTGGAGACGTTGAAAAACGAAGCCAAGGCCAATCTGCTGGCTTCCCTGGAAGAGGGCAAGGTCATCGAAGGCGCGGTCAAAAATATTACTGATTACGGCATCTTCGTAGACCTGGGTGGACTGGACGGCCTGCTCCACATCACCGATCTTTCCTATGGCCGGGTGCGTCATCCGGCGGATCTCTTCAAGGTAGGGGATCCCATCACAGTAAAGGTTTTGAGCTTTGACCCGGAAAAGGAGCGGATTTCCCTGGGGCTGAAACAGCTCACCCCGGATCCCTGGACCACGGTGGAAGAAAAATTTCCCCTGGGCACCCGGGTCACCGGCAGGGTGGTCAGTCTCACGGACTATGGGGCCTTTGTGGAACTGGAGCCGGGGGTGGAAGGGCTTATACACATCTCGGAGATGTCCTGGACCCGGAAAGTACGTCATCCTTCCCAGATAGTGAGCGTGAATGACATGGTGGAGGCCACGGTCCTGGAAGTGGAGCCCCAGCGGAAACGCATCTCCCTGAGCTTAAAACAGGTGGAGCCCAATCCCTGGGAGGTCATCGGCGAGAAATACCCGGTGGGCTCGGTGATCGAAGGAAAAATTAAAAATATCACCGATTTCGGCATCTTTATCGGCATCGATGAAGGTATCGACGGCCTGGTGCACATCTCGGACATCTCCTGGACCAAGCGGTTCAAACACCCCTCGGAGTTGTTCAAAAAAGGGCAGTCGGTCCAGGCCAAGGTCCTTTATATCGATAAGGACAACGAGCGGTTCTCCTTAAGCATCAAGGACCTGACCCCCAACCCGTGGCAGACCATTGATCAGCGCTTCCCCGTGGGCTCCCCGGTCTCGGGCCCCATTACCAACATTACCGATTTCGGGCTGTTCGTGGAAGTGGAGGAGGGCATTGAAGGCCTGATCCACATTTCGGAGCAGAGCCGGGATAAACAAAAGATGGCGGCCCTCAAGGTGGGAGACCTGATCAGGGCCAAGGTGATCCACAGTTCTCCCGAGGAACGGCGCATCGGTTTGAGCATCCGGAAACTGGAGGCCGAAGAGGAGCAGACCCACTTCCGGGATTATATGCATTCCCGCACCGAAGCCACCTCCAATCTGGGGGATATCCTCCGGGAGACCCTGGAAGAGAAACAGGGCAAGGACAACACCTGATATCTTTCAAGGTCAATTAGCGGGTAGCAGGCTACACCTGCGGCCTCAGTAACCAAAAACCTCCCTCTCCATCCGAATACGGGTGGGGAGGGTTGTGTTAAAGGGAACCTACCAAACTTTGGGGGGCTTCAAAATCCGACCGCCGGGCAACCCATACCAAATTGCGCTCATAGAAGTAAAAATAGCTTCGGGTTTGTAGAGCCACCTCCAAGTGCTAACATCCTGAGGTGGGACTTTCCGGGGTGGTCCTGGCCCTTATGGGGAAAAGCAGTATCTTCGGCGCCCGGGAGCGGGTAGGGGTGGTGGAGATCAAGGGGATCATTACCGAATCCCGCACCGCCATCAAGCAGCTGGACCGGTACCGGGACGACAACAGCATCAAGGCTATCGTGTTGCGCATCAACTCCCCGGGCGGGGCGGTGGGGCCGTCCCAGGAGATCCTCCGGGAGGTGGAGAAAGTCCGGCGCAAGAAAAAGATCGTGGCTTCTTTAGGGACCCTGGCCGCGTCCGGCGGTTACTATATTGCCTCCGGGGCCAACCTCATCATGGCCAACCGGGGCACCGCTACCGGCAGCATCGGCGTAATCATGCAGTTCACCAACGTCGAGGGCCTGGCCAAGAAGATCGGGTTGAACTTTTTCAACCTACATGCCGGGAAGTACAAGGACGTAGGTTCGCCTTTTAAGCCCATGAGCCCGGAAGACAAGGTCTATCTCCAGGGTCTCATTGACAATATCTACCAGCAGTTTTTAAGCGACGTGTCCCGCAACCGCAAGATTCCCCTGGCCAAGCTGCGCACCCTGGCGGAAGGCAAGATCTATACTGGCGAAGAAGCCAAAAAGATCGGCCTGGTGGACGCGTTCGGCAACCTGCCCGACGCCATCGACAAGGCCGGCCGCCTGGGAGGCATCAAGGGCAAGGTGGAGGCCGTCTACCCGGAGAAAAAAGGCTTTTCCCTCCTGCGCCTCATCTTAGGCCAGAAAACCGAAAAATCCTTGAGCCAACTGGCCCTGCCCTACCCCGAACCCGCGTTTCTGCCGCGGTGGTTCCGGAAGACCTTTTAATACCAAGTCGCAGTCGAAAAACCTAGAATCGTAGAGGCACAGCTGCCTGTGCGCCCTTGGTCAAGGGCGGATATATAGGTCCTCCCCTACGAAAAAATACCTGCGAGTCGGTCCAAGAAATTTCCTTTGAATCATTTGATTATTGCAGCAACCAAGCTACCCAGGTGAAGCTGAGGTCCGCAGGGAGTTCGGGGTGCCGGAAGGGCTTGGCTAATCTTTGGTTAACCGCCCACCCGAGGTCCAGGTAGCTCTCGATCAACGGGTCCTCCTGATTGTCGCGAAACCCTGAAAGGATGAGGCGGCCTTGGGGGGCGGCCAAGCGGTCAAGTTCGGTTACCTTATCCATCTGCACTTCCCAGGGGAGGTTGGCCAGGACAAGGTCAAAGGGACCTTTAAGACATTCGGAAGAGCCCTGGGCCACTGATATCAAACCTGCCAGAGCATTTTCCCGGGTGTTCTCCCGGGTGGCCAACGCGGCCTTCCGGGAAATATCGATCCCCAGGACCCGAGAGGCCCCCAAGGCGGCGGCGGCCAGGCTCAAGACGCCGACGCCGCAGCCCAGGTCCAAAACGCGGCCCACCGCCTGCGCGGCCACAGCCTGCCGGAGCAGGTCCAGGCAGAGGCGGGTGGTGGGGTGCCCCGCGGGGAAGGCCTCTTGACTTTTTAGCCACAGAACCTGTTCCGCAGGAGGCGGCCGGCCAGGCGGCAGGTGGGTACAAAGCATCAGGTGCGGAGACAGATGGTAAAACCAACCTGAGGGCTGCGCTTTCTCCAAACCGACGCCTACCTTAACAAAGGAAAAATCTCGAACCGCCTTTATTCACATTAAATATTTTTCACAAAGAGGTATTTATAGGTCCAAAAGGCTGTGAAGGTCCCTAGGAAAGCCCCAAAAAGCACATCGCTGGCGTAATGGGCGGTTACGACTACGCGACTTGCTCCAATTAACACAGCAATGGAGATAAACACCACCGCGAAGCGCTTATACAACAAGGACAATGCCGTAAAAAGTGAAAACGCTCTTAAGGTGTGGCCGGAGGGGGTGGAATTCAAGGCCCATTTGGATGAAAAGAAATGCATACCATAAAGGTTATTCTTAAACAACATTATGGGACGGTAGCGGCCAAGCAGATATTTCAAGCCCTCCCCAATAACAATGGCGATTGCTACGCTGACACAGATATAGAGCAGATGCCTGGTCCATTGACTTTTTACTTTATGGTCAAAAATAAATATAATAAGGAAGCAAAAAGCCAGGGCGATTCTAAAGAATTCACCTTTGGCCAAGTAGGAAATATAAGTGCCCAATTGGAAAATCCAGGTATGTGACCATTTGTCATATACCCAGATATCAATGGCCTTATCGAAGAAGAAAAACAGCGCCAGATAAAAAAGAGCTACTATCCCAGTAATAATAGCCGCTTTTTTCATCAGGTTTTCCATGCCTTTGGTCAGGTCAAATCAGGTTGGACATGTTCTGTACCACTGGGCAATTTTCAGGCGAAGGCGCTGACGTCACCTTTGCCTTCCCGGAGCACTTCGGGCACGTCGTCGATGAAGGAGATGATGCTGGAGGGCTCCGGCAGGACAATGCCGCCGTCGATTACCAACTCCAGGTGGGGTTTGAACTTGATTTCGATCTCGTAGGGGTCGCTCTCCACCGGCTCATCCGGCAAGGCGGCGGTGGTGGTGATGATGGGGTGGCCCAGGAGCCTCACCAGCCCCAAGGCGATGGGGTGGTCCGGCACCCGGATGCCCACGGTACGCCGTTTGGTTTGGAGAATCTTGGGCACCTGGCGGGAGGCCTCCAGCACAAAGGTATAAGGGCCGGGCAAGAGGCGTTTCATGACCTTATACGCGGAGTTGCCCACTAGGGCGTATTCACTGATATTCTTGAGATCCTGGCAGATGAAGCTGAAGGGTTTGCTGGAGGGACGCCGCTTGAGGTGGTAAATGCGGCCAATACCCTTAAGGTTATAGAGATCGCAGCCGATGGCGTAGCAGGTGTCCGTGGGATAGGCAATAAGCCCGCCTGCGGTGAGGGCCTCTGCGGCCTTGCGCAGGAGGCGTTCCTGGGGATTGTCGGGATTGATTTTGATAATCATGGTTTTCCTGTTTATTGATCACCGCCAGAGGCGCGGGATTACCGCAGCCGGAGCGATTCCAGACCCCGGCCACCTGGTCCTTGATCCAATGGGGGTCCCACCATTCCACGGGGTTCACAAACTCGCCCTGAAGATTGATGGCAAAGTGGAGATGGTCGCCGGCGGCCAGACCCGTGGCGCCGGTCTGCCCCAGGAGGGCGCCTTTTTGCACCTGGTCTCCCAGCTTCACGTCGATCTTGCTCATGTGGCTGTAGCAAGAAAAGACTCCCAGGCCGTGGTCCAGGATGACGGTGTTACCATAAATTCCCAGAGGATCGGCGTAAACCACCACGCCGTTGTTGGCCGCGTGAATCGGGCTGTTTACTAAAGAGGCCAGATCCACACCTAGATGCGTCTGCTCATCCACGGCCTTGCCCTGGTACATGTAGGTGCGCCGGTCCCCGAAGCGGGCCATACGCTTGCCGCGAAAGCGCTGGAAGGCCCCGACCCACAAAGGCTGGGGGTTGCTGTGGGAGCAAACCTTCTTAAAAGTCTCGTGGTTAAGCTTACGCATATTCCGGTTGACGTCCAGGTAAGCACCCAACAGATCGTTGGGATTGGAATCCGAGAGGTTAGTGGCCACCCGGCGCAGAAACCCGTCGGGAAGGTTGATTTTGTCGTGGCGCCATTTCCGGGGCTTGTCTTTTAAAGTCACCACTTGCCTGGTTTCATTGCCCCAAGGCGGCCGGGCTACCAGTTCGACCTGAAACCTGGCCGGCCCTTCCTGGGGCACCGGGAACAGCACCACGTAGTCCCCCTTGGTCCCCCGGGAGTTGGGGTAACCCTGGTAAACCCTGCCTTCCACCAGGACTCCCGAGTCTTTCACCGCTTTGTTGAGGTGGTAGCAGATCACGCCGGTCCCCCCGGCCTGGAGCCGGTGGCTCACCGCCTGATAGGTCAGGTGGAGGGGCACCAGGTCAATGACCACCGGCTGGGTGAGGGACCCCAGGCGGCCGCTGAATAACTCGCGCCAGGAGCGGTCCCGGGCCTGGACTACCAGCCTGGCCTTGCCTTCTGTGAAACCCAGACAGCTCTTGAAAACCCTCCGCTCCATCCGGATAGCGGCCATAGGTAATGCCATTGGCTTGGCCGCCAAATCGCAGGGCGTCAATCACC
>JARRQO010000247.1:0-3731 GCA_037381685.1 Deltaproteobacteria bacterium
CTTACTGCTGTGCGCCCTGCTTTTTTGGCAGGAATATCTTTGCAGTATTTTAAGGAGGTTTCAACATGAAGGAAACTGTTACATTAAAATGGTTTAATGATTCCAAGGGCTTTGGCTTTATCACTCGGGAAAGCGGTCCGGATGTATTTGTGCATCACAGCGCCATTCAAGGCGACGGCTTTCGTTCCCTGTCAGAAGAGCAGGCAGTGGAATTTGAGGTAACTCAGGGTCCTAAAGGCCCGCAGGCCCAAAATGTGGTAAAGCTTTAGGCAACAACGCCTAATGATCGGAACTCCGGCGGTCTTGTGATCCTGGAGTTCCGGCACCTTGAGCTTAGAGAGGTAGAATTTGGCCCGAAACCGTTACGGCTGGCAAAAGCGCGCCAAGGAGTTGGCCCGCAAAGAAAAGCACGACGAAAAAATGAAACGTCGCCAGGGCAAAACCACTACCCCGCCGCCGGAGGAAATGGCGGGGGTGGTTGAAGAAGACACTTAAAGATCCTGACAGGACAACCCTGCCGGCAGAAGGCTCCGGCAAGTCCATCCCGGCAAGACCATCAAGGAGAAGATATGAGTATAAAATTATACGTGGGCAATCTGTCCTACGAGATGACCGAAGAACAGCTGAACACCCTTTTTTCCGAGGCCGGTGAAGTGACCTCGGCCAAAATCATCACCGACCGGCGCACAGGCCAACCCCGCGGCTTTGGTTTTGTAGAAATGGAAACCAAATTGGACGGCCAGAAGGCCATTTCTATACTCAACGGCCGGAGTGTAGATGGGCGCCCCCTGGCAGTCAATGAAGCCAAACCTCAGCAGAGAGGGGGATTTAGCGGCGGCGGCCGGGGCGGTTACCGTTAGAACCAAGGTTCGGGCGGTCGGAGGCGGGCACCAGCCACTTCCGGTCCTGGGGTTTCCGGGTAATCAAAAGGCGGCCTCCCGGCCGCCTTGCTTTTCCGAAACCGGACCTGATCCCTATTCCCGCTATGTCTTACACTTCAGCGGCTGCGAAGGACTCTTCGATGAATGTCTTCCTGGTTTACGTTAGAGATCACAACTTTTGCCAATTACTCCCTGAGGAGCTGGGTAGATCACGGTCTGACGATGGCCGTATCAAAGTGATGGGTTTCCCTCCCCTGGGGATTCAGACTCTGGCGCCGGTCCTGCGCCGGCATGGCCACACGGTGCGGCTATTTGACACGTGTCACCCGCAGATGCAGGCGGAGCATGTCGCCCAGGCTGTAGAAGAAGAACGGCCCCAGGTCATTGCCCTCTCCTGCCTCTCCACGACCACCTACCCGGCGGTCAAAAACCTGGCCGGGCGATTAAAGTTGAGAGCCCCGCAAATCCCCATCATCGTGGGCGGAGCATTTGCCACCATGAATTCTGACCGTATTCTGGCAGACTGCCCTGACATTGATTGCGTGGGGGTCGGAGAAGGCGAAGAGCTCCTACCGGACTATTTGAGCAACCTTGGCGATCCGGGCTCTGTGGCCGGCCTGGTCTGGCGTAACCGCAGGGAGATTGTGGGGAACGTTTTACGTCCGCTTATTCGGGACCTGAATCAATTTCCTTACCCTGACCGGACCAGCCTTCCCATCGACTACATCGAGTCATTGCCCCTGGACATCCCCGCAATCCTCTCTCTGGATAAATTTTGCACCATGCAGACATCGCGAGGCTGCCCTTATTCCTGCATCTATTGTGATATTCCTTCCCTTTCCCGGGGCAAATGGCGCTACCGTTCCTCGGAGCATGTCCTAGAAGAAATGCAGCAATTGGACGATATGGGCTATCGTTCCATATACCTGACCGATGATCATTTTCTTGTTAACCGTAAGCGCATCAGCGAAGTTTGCCACGGTATCATTGAACGCCAGCTACAGTTCCGGTGGGGCTGCGAAGGGAGAGTGGATGCAGTGGCGGTGGATCAATTGCCTCTTATGAAAAAGGCTAACTGCACCTTTCTGGCGTTTGGGGTGGAGGCGGGGACGCAAAAGGTCCTTGACCGGCTGAACAAGAAGCAGACCCTGAAGCAGGTGGAGCACGCGGTCAATGAAGCAAAGCGGTGTGGAATCGCCAGGGTGCACGGATTTTTTGTCATTAGCTCTCCGGATGAAACCGAGGAGGAAATCCTGGCCAGCTTCCGTTTTGCCGCCCGGCTGAAGCTGGACACCTTCGGTTTCAATCGCTTATGCGCTTACCGCGGCACCCCTTTATGGCAGGAGTATATCGACCGCGGGATCATTGACGATACCCAAGATTGGCACAAATGGTTCAAGTGCTCGGACGTGGACCCCACCGTTCTATCGAGCGCGAGGGTGAATCGCCTGCGCATGAAAGGGTACGCCTTGCTTTTTCTCCGTCGCCTTTTCGGGCGTCCCCTTCGCACCTATAGTCTCCTGCAATTGTTCAGTCGCCATATGAAGAAATCCGATCTTCTCAAATTGCTCTGGAGCCCTTTTCAACAGCGGACTTTGAGCCGGAAGCCCGATCTCCCGGCCAGGATGATGGAGCTGGGACTCGAAGAGCCCGAAAGGGGCGCCGTCTGCATCACGTGAACCGAATTGCTCTGCGCCGGGGTGGCTCAAGAGAAAGCGCCAATAAATGCCCCCCATAAGACCGACAAGGAGAGGGTGATGAGTAAAAGATTATCCGTGGGCAACCTGCCCCACCAAATGACTGGAGAACAGTTGCACACCCTTTTTTCTGAAGCTGGCTTGGTAGCCTCAGCCAAGATCATCACCTATCTGCACAACGGGCAGACCCGAGGTTTCGGCTTTGTGGAGATGAAGACCCAAGAGGAGAGCCAGAAGGCCATTGCCATGCTCAACGGCCGGCAGGTGGACGGACGCCCTATGGTAGTCAAGTCGGACAGGCTGAAGTCAAAATGCTTTTTTGGCCGCCGCAGCCGCAACTGACACTGAGTGCTGGCGTCCTAACCCGAAAAGCGAACCGCCAACGTCAATATCAGACATCCATGGTGGGGGAAAAAAGATTTACTCTGAGGCAATTTAACTGCCCAGACGTACAGACATATTTTAAGGTTTACTATAAAAGGATATGATACTATGGCAAGACTCAAACCGCAGTCTGAAGTAATGAAATATTTTGATTATCGTTTGGCTATAATACAGGTGAGAGTTGGTGAGACCAATGATGAAGCCTGGCATCGCCACCTAATTGAGACCCCTGATGATATTTATGCGACCATCAGAGTTTTTAACTTCTAATTCAATGGGGGGAAGACAGCTCATAGGGGAGATTTAAATGATGCACAAAGACGTTAAGGCGATATTTTCGGAATTTGATGGTTATTGCGAGAAACTGAATAGAAACGGATGTATCAGCTATCCGGTCACCATCACCTGGACCATGACTGGCCCACATTACGGCCAGCCCGTGGTGGTGATTCTGGGGGAGGCCCGGGAGAGCGATGACCTGCCTCCGGGTGAACTGCAGGTGCCATCGGAGATTTTACACGAGGTGAGGCAAGTTGGATATGGCGCTCAGCCTCTCAGCGTTAAAGAAATCAAGGAATATTGGCGAGAGGCTAGGCTGTTGAATGTCAAAAACCATTGGCACCCCGAGGCCCGGCTGGTGCAATACTAAGTTGTCCTGAATCAGACTTAATTTGACAGTATCCCCGTAGCTAGGTTGTTATTGGTAACCTCTTTCAGTTAACCCGCAGCCGTCGCCGCCGCCTCCGACGAGCAATTTGGAGGCCCATTC
>JARRQO010000248.1:0-3670 GCA_037381685.1 Deltaproteobacteria bacterium
TCTGGAAAGTTCTTGGCGCCCGTGGAAAACCGCTACCCGGCGCGGTTACAACCTGAATCCTTGGTCCGGCAGGGGAACGCTGCGCCCAGATGGATTGTAGTGTTGGGGGGCGGGGTGGTGTCGGACCCCCGGCTGCCGGTGAGCAGTCAAGTCAGCGATCCAACCCTGAGCCGCGTGGTCGAAGGGGTACGGTTGTACCGGGCCATTCCGGGAAGCCGACTGCTGTTGGCAGGGGGGAGCGTTTTTGATCCCGTACCAGAGGCCGATATCATGGCCAAGCTGGCCGGGCTCATGGGGGTACGGTTGCAAGACATCAGCCGGGAGCGCAACTCCCGGAACACCGAACAGCAGGCGGCGGCACTGGCCCAAATAATTGGCGATAAACCCTTCTTTTTGGTCACTTCTGCGGCGCATATGCCGCGGGCCGTGAACCTGTTAAAAAAACACGGCCTCAAGCCTATTCCGGCGCCCACGGATTACCGGGTCAAGCAGGTCCGGGGGCCTGATCCGGGCAAATTTTTTCCCGGGGCCGGTTCCTTGCGGCAGGTGGAAACCGCCTGGCACGAGTACCTGGGGCTGGCCTGGGCCTGGCTATGGGGGTTGATTTAGGGACCAATACCCTCCGGGCCGGACAACTAATATTTAATATAAGCCCCGGGCTTTTGTCTGCACTTCTTCCCCCCGTTTTTTTGCCTTCCCACCAATGTTCCTTGATAAATCCAGACAATTGTAGGATGCAACTAAGATATATTCTTATATTTATCCCATAATCATAAATAAAAAAATATACATAAATATATAATTATAAGTATAAAATCAAATAACGCCTTGGAAACTGCTTAATTTGATAACGAGATAAATGTCACAATAGTTTTGATGATTGCTAAAGATATCGAGTAATATAGTAATATTATGGTTGAATAAAGTTATAAATCATTATACTAATAATTCATTGGTGCATAAAACTTTTAGCCTCCTGCCGCTACCAGGGCATGACAATCCAGGGAGGGATTGTTAATGAAACATCTCAGCCGATGCAACTTTAAAATTCAAGTCCGGTCGAGGTGAACGGGGGTTCCGATGATGGGTGAGAATCCCCGTTTGCCTGGGGAAACTTTTCGGGACCCTGTTGCCCGTGGGCCTAACCCCGATGTGATCCAGGCCGCACCCCTGGCGCAATTTCCCTACCCCTCTCGGGCTCGACTTTTTTCTATGTTAACCCTGTCTTTAGGGTTGGTCTATATTGTCTGGCTGGGCCGGATGGTATACCTGAGCCGGGGAACCCTGGATATCTTTTTCTTTGTGGCCGAAGCCCTGTCTTATTTCCTCCTCTGCCTCTTGTGTTACAGCACCTGGTCCCTCAAGCCCCATCTGCCGCAAATACCCCAGGGCTACGAACATTTTTCCGTGGATATTTTTGTCCCTTGCTGTGGCGAACCTCTGGAAGTGATCGCCACCACCCTTAGGGCGGTGCAGCGCATCAACTACCGATCTCTGGAGGTTTACGTCCTAGACGACGGCGCCTCACCGGCCGTGGCCGCCCTGGCCCAAACCTTGGGATTTCATTACCTGTCCCGCACCCAGGAAGGGCTGCCGCGCCAGGATGCTAAAAGCGGCAACCTCAATTTCGGTTTAAGCCACAGTCACGGCGATTTAATTCTGGTCCAGGACGCCGATCAGGTGCCGAGCCCGGACATCCTGGACCGGCTGGTGGGCCTTTTCCGCCGGCCACAAGTGGGGTATGTCCAGACCAAACAGGCCTTCTTCTTACCGGAAGGTGATCCGTTTTACAACAGCGATAAGGTGTTTTACGAGGCCATTCAGTTGCATAATGACCGGGCCAATGCCGTGATTTCCTGCGGTTCCGGGGTGATGTACCGCCGCCGCGCCCTCCAGGAGATGCAGGGGTTTGCCACCTGGAACCTGGTGGAAGATTTTACCTCTTCATATGAGTTGGTCAGCCGGGGTTGGGAGGGGGTTTATTATCCTTACGCCCTCTCCCGGGGTCTGGCGCCCACCGCCCTGGCCGGGGTCTATCGCCAGCGCTTCCAATGGTGCCTGGATACCATGCGCCTGTTTTTCTGGGATAATCCCCTGTTCAAATCCGGTCTAAGCTGGCGGCAAAAGTGTCATTTTCTTTTCATTATGGTGAGTTACCTGGCCAGCGGTCTGGTGTTTCCCTTATTTTATACCATTCCGCTGGTGGTGTACCTCCGGGGCCAGTCCTGCATCATCGGCGACGAGCTGGCCTACGGGATTCTGAGAGGCGCCTACCTGCTGGCCACGGTCATGATGTTCCGTTATCTCTTTTTCGGCAAAGAACCGCTCAGACAGTTCAAAATGCTCTGCAGTCTGTTTCCGGTCTACTCCCTGGCCCTCCTGGCCGCCCTGTTTTATCCCCCGGGCCGCAAGCCGGTGTACCGGGTCAACCACGCCAAAAGAGCTCTGGCTCATGCCAGCCCGTGGTGGCATTTGGCGCCGCACCTGGGGTTTATTTCTCTGCATCTCAGCCTGCCGGTGACCGCGCTGTTGCTGGGATGGTGCGACCCCCGCTTGGTGGTGTTCAATTCCGTATTTTCCGCCATAATTATCTGGATTTTGGGAGATTTGGTGCTGGCGGTGGTGGCCAGACCCAAGTGGCTTCCCGCTATGGATCCGAGACGGGTTTATGAGTAGTAAGGCTCGCTGGCTAACCTGGCTTGTACCCCTGCTTTTCGTAAGCGCACTGTTTTGGTTCGCCTGGAGTCGGGATCATGACTTTTGGTGGTCCGAGCAGTCTTTATACCGTGGGGCCCAAGAGGCTGTGTCCCGGGACGATCAGGCCCGCGCCCTGGAACTGGCCAAAAAAGCCTGGGATCGGGACCCGCACAACTCGAAGTTCGGCATTCTGTTAGGACAAATCTATCTCAATGGCGGCCAGGTGAAAGCGGCCCTGGAGATCTCCCGCCGGATGATGACGAGCCATCCCGCCCCCGGTCCCTTAATGCTTCAGGCTCGGGCCCTGGAGCGCCTGGGAGAGACGCAAAAGGCCTTGGACGTCCTGGCCGAATACCTTCAGCGCCATCCGGATGATCGGAAAATCTTGAAGATTGCGGCTAACATTGCGGCCCATCACCAGAAATATATTTCCCTGGCAGTTACCTACTATAAGCGTCTCTATGCCCTGGATCACGATCGTCAGGTGCGGCGGCTCCTGGTCAAACTGCTAGCGTCCCAAGACCGGTACCAGGAGGCCATTGCCCTGCAAAAAGAGGAGGTGGCCGAGTCACCCGGGGATCAGGAGGCTCTGCACTACCTGGCCCTGTTGCATTACTGGCAGCGGGATTATCAGGCCGCCAGTGATACTTACCAGCGCCTGTTGGAAAAGGGCGCCTCAGATTCGGCCCTGCGTCTGGAGGCGGCCAAGGCCGCGGAAGCCGCCCATGACCGCGAACGGGCCCTGAACCAGTATCTCTGGCTCTATGCCCGCCATCAGGGTGAGAAGCAATACGCCCTGGCTCTCGCCCGCCTCTGGGCTCAAAAGGGCAACCATGCGGAAGCCGCGGGGGTTTTGGCGCCCCTGATGCGCCAGCATCCCGATCCCCAGTTGCGGCGCTGGTATGCCCTGGAATTGCTGCTCATCGGGAAATTCAATCAGGCTCAGAAAGAATATCACCAGGCTTGGGTGGAC
>JARRQO010000249.1:0-7069 GCA_037381685.1 Deltaproteobacteria bacterium
TTATCAGGTATAAGGAAAAAAATCGGCCAATCCCTGCGAGGACCGAAACTTTAGGCAATTTTGCAGTCCGTTTTAAGTCTTAGGCAGCACAGGCCTCTCGCCTGTGCTTTTCTTTAAGGGCAAAGGAATTAGGGGCAATGTCAACCCTGCATTTTTCATCTTGCGCAAGCCAGGCTGAGCGAAAATGAAGCATCCTGGATCTACTCCTGTTTTCTCCGTGGGTCATTAACAACGTGAAACACTCCGCCAGCCCGTCCGCCTCTGACTTTCCCTGGATGAACGGCGCCACCCTGGTGCTAATCTGCCTGGTTCTCTACCTGCCCCTCTTCTGGCAACTACCCCTGACACGCTCAGAAGCCATGTATGCCTTGATTCCTAAGGAGATGCTGGCCTCCGGCTCCTGGCTGACCCCCACCCTGAACGGGGTGCATTATCTGGACAAACCCCCTTTCCTTTACTGGCTCATCCTGTTGAGCTATAAAATCTTCGGAGTTTCGGCCGTAAGCGCCCGGGTCCCCACTCTGGCCCTAACGGTGGGCGAAGTCTGGCTTACTTATCTTTTAGGCCGGCGGCTCATCGGCCGGAAAGCCGCCTGGCTGGGCGCGTTTATCCTGCTCTCCTGCATCGGCTTTTTTGTCCTGCACCTGCAGATTCTCACCGATCATCTGATCACTCTGTCTCTGTTGACGGCGCTTTACTGTGTGGTGCGCTGGCAGGAGGAGCCCAACTGGCGCTGGTCAACCCTGTTTTTGCTGGCCCTGGTAGCCGGGTTTCTCAGCAAAGGCTTGATCGGCCTGATTTTTCCCGGCTTGATTGGCCTGATCTATGCCTGGCTGTTGCGGGACCGCCGTCTGTTCAGGCTGTTTTTCTCCCCCTCGGGACTCGCCCTCCTGGTGATTCTTCTCACTGTCTGGACGGCGTCCAGCGAGCTGGCCAATCCCGGCTATCTTAAGTTCCAGATCGTCAACGAGCAGATCATGCGGTTTTTGGGTCGGCGGTTCCCCCCCGACGTCAACTCCTTCACCATCGCCGGATTCTGGTTGTTTTTAGGCATCTGGCTTATGCCCTGGGCCTTCATCCTGCCGTCCGCCCTTTACCGCTTCTGGGAGGTGACCCGGCCGAACCGGGAAGTGTCGCGCCGCGCCCGCCTTTTGATCATCTGGGCCGCGGTGATTCTGGCTTTCTTTACCGTTTCAGCCGGCCGCATCGAATATTATTCCCTGCCCGCCTTCCCCGCCCTGGCCCTGATTTTGGGATGGCGGGTTAAGCGCTATCTGGACACCCCGAAAGACCGGGTTGTCCCTTTCTCCCTTCTGGCCCTGGGCCTGCTGGGGCTGTCGCTTTTGGTGCTGCTGCCCTACCTGCAAACGGTGTGCGTGAACAATCGCCGGGAATTCATCGGCATGGTTCATACCCTCACCCCTATCGCCCGGCGGGTCTCCTGGATCATCCCGGCCGCGGCCCTGGTGAGCGCGGGGGCCGGACTGCTGAGGCGCCGCCCCCTGGCGGTGGCCACTTACGGCGCCCTGGCCCTGGTGCTGGCCCTTTTAACCTTTCAAAGCTTTGCCAGCCTGACTCCGGCCCTGTCCGACAAGCAGGCGGGCGTATATATCCGGGAGCATGCCTCTCCCCAGGATATTGTGATCATGGGGCCCATTGAAGAGTTTGAATACGGGGCCTCCCTGGAATATTATGCCCGCCGCCGTATCCTCATGGTCAAACGTCACGGCTTGCCCAAGTTTCCTTACCCGGTGAACCCTGCGGCCAACTACATCATCTCCGAAAAACGCCTAAAGGAGTTGTGGCAGGGTCCCAAAAAAGTCTTCCTCCTTCTGGATAACGTCACCCCCCCGGAACCTTTTTTGAAGGGCGCGACCGTGGTCCTGACCTTGCCGGGCAAGCGCCTGCTGGTCAATCATCCTTAACGTTTATTGAGCGCCGGCTTCGATCACTTGAGCAAGCCGCGGACCAGAAAATATTTCCTCCGGCGCTCCTGGAAATGTGATATAAAATTAGATTATTCATGAAGCAGGAATTGCCTCATATCTATACGGTGAGCGCCCTCACCCGGGAGATTCGGGACCGGCTGGAGACCTATTTCTCCCTGGTCTGGGTGAGCGGCGAGATCTCAAATCTCCGGCAGCACTTGAGCGGCCTCTACTACGTTACACTCAAGGACGCCGGGGCTCAGCTCAGGGCCGTGCTCTTCAAAGGCACCCACCAGCATCTGCGCACCAAGCCCCAGGAGGGCAGCCAGTTCCTCTGCCGGGGGCGCCTTTCGGTGTATGAACCCCGGGGGGAATACCAGCTGATCGTCGATTACCTGGAGCCCCTGGGGCTGGGAGCCCTGGCCCAGGCCTTCGAAGTCCTGAAAAATCGCCTCACCGCCGAGGGACTCTTTGCCCCGGAGTTGAAAAAGCCCTTGCCCTTTTTGCCCCAAAAGATCGCCCTGGTGACTTCGCCCACGGGCGCCGCAGTGCGGGATTTTCTCCGCCTTTTGAAGCAGCGCTACCCCGGCGTCCAGGTGCTTATCCACCCGGTCAAGGTGCAGGGTGAGATGGCCGCGCCGGAGATTACCCGGGCCCTGGATGATCTGGGCGCTTATCCCGGTATCGAGGTCATCGTCCTGGCCCGGGGCGGCGGTTCCCTGGAAGATTTATGGCCTTTTAATGAAGAAACCGTGGCCCGGGCCATCCACCGCTGTCCTCTTCCGGTGGTCTCCGCAGTGGGCCATGAAGTGGATTTTACCATTGCCGATTTCGTGGCGGACCGGCGGGCCCCCACGCCCAGCGCCGCGGTGGAGCTGGTAGTGCCGGATAAGGCTGAACTTGAGCGCCGCCTGGACCGCCTGGGCGTAACCCTGGCCCGGACCTGGACCCGGCGCCGGGAACTGGCCCGGCAGCACTTGGGGTTGATGGCCCGGCGGCTGCCGGATGGGCGCCGCGCCTTGGTGGATCAGCGCCTCAAGCTGGATGAACAGGCCGAGGTCTTGGTGCGGCGGACCCGCCGATCAATGATTAACCGGGAACAGGGCCTGCGCCTGGCCACCTCCCGGCTGTTTCTCCTGAGCCCCCGGCGGACTCTCGAGTCTCCCCGGCAACGGCTGGAACAGATGGCCGCCAGGCTCGGCCAATGCCTCTGCCAGCGCCAGGCGGAGCGCCGCCGCCACCTGGAATACTGCCAGACGCACCTTTCGCAATTAAATCCCCTGGCCATTTTAAAACGGGGCTACGCGGTGGCCACCCTGCTCCCGGCTGAAACGGTGATCCGGGACGCCAGCTTGGTGCCTGAACGCGCCAAGATCCGGATCCAGGTGGCCCGGGGCCGGCTGGATTGTGAAGTGGAGACAGTGAGCCGGGAGCCGTAAGCAGTTTTGGAAGATTTGTAAAAAGCAACCTACAACCTGGTGATGGCAGACTTTGGTCTGCGTTACTGAACTGAAAATTGACTTATGGCTAAAGCAAAACCGGAAGAATTGACTTTTGAGGCGGGACTGAAGCGCCTGGAGGAAGTGCTGGAGGCGCTGGAACGGCGGTTTTTTACCCGGCCGTTCCCGGAAGATGAAAATAGCGGGGCCTGAGAGCAGGTTTATAATTACGTCACTGTATCTTGCGACCTTTGCGACTTGGCGGCTTTGCGAGAAAAATATCTCTCGCAAAGGCGCAAAGACGCAAAGAAAGTAGAGGAACCACTTGGATCTGAAGGCCTATCTGGAAGAACGGCGGGGGTTGGTCAACCGGGCCCTTCAGGCCTATCTGCCCCCGGTGCGGGGTCCGGCCTTCCGGGTGACCCAGGCCATGCACTACAGCCTGTTTGTGGGCGGCAAAAGACTACGCCCCATTCTGTGTTTGGCCGCGGCCGAAGCCGTGGGGGGCGATCCCGGAGAAGCGTTGCCCGTGGCTTGCGCCCTGGAGATGATCCACACCTACTCCCTGATCCATGACGACCTGCCGGCTATGGACGACGATGACCTGCGCCGGGGTCGGCCCACCTGTCACAAACAGTTTGATGAGGCCACCGCCATCCTGGCCGGAGACGGGTTGCTCACCGAGGCCTTTAACACCATGGCTGCGGCGGCGTTTCGGCTTGAGGGCCGGGAAGGGGTTTTGCTGGAAATAATTAACCTGGGGGCCGCCGCCGCCGGTTATCAGGGCATGGTGGGAGGCCAGATGCTGGACTTGCTGGCCGAAGGCCGCCGGGTTACCTTAAAGGAGTTGGAGACCATCCACCGCCACAAAACCGGGGCCTTGCTTACCGCGGCAGTGCGGGCCGGGGCCCTCCTGGGAGGCGGCCGCCGGGCCGACGTGACTTCCCTGACCACTTATGGTGAAAAATTTGGGTTAGCGTTTCAGGTTACCGATGATCTATTAGATGTAGAGGGTGAAACTGCGGAAATGGGCAAGGCCGCGGGCATGGATGCAAAGCGCCAGAAGGCCACGTATCCTGCGGCGCTGGGCCTGGAGGCCACCCGGGAATGGGCCCGGCGTCTGGTAACAGAGGCCGTCGCCGTCCTGGAACCTTTTCACTACCGGGCCGAACCTTTGCGGGAACTGGCCCAGTATCTGCTGGTGCGGCGATCTTAAGCAAAAAAGTCACAATCGAACAAAATATTGTAATAAAGATTTCTGATACTTGAAATGAGCCAACGAGAGATTTACATTAGTAAATATTCTACGGGGGAGAGGTTAAACGGACATGGATAATCGTGAGGGATACAGACCAAAGGCTTCGGGGCGCGGTTTGTTGGACAGCATCAATGATCCCCGGGACCTAAAAAAGCTGCCCCCGGAATTTCTACCGCAGTTGGCCCAGGAGATCCGGCAAAAAATTATCTCCACCGTGGCTAAAACCGGTGGACATCTGGCTCCCAGCCTGGGAGTGGTGGAGCTCTCCATTGCGCTGCACTATGTCTTTGACTGCCCCCGGGACAAAATCGTCTGGGATGTGGGGCACCAGGCCTATACCCATAAATTGCTCACCGGGCGCCACGATCGCTTCCATACCCTGAGACAACACGGCGGCATCAGCGGCTTTCCCAAGCGCTGCGAGAGCGCCTACGACGCCTTTGACACCGGGCATAGCTCCACCTCCATCTCCGCGGCCCTGGGCATGGCCAGCGCCCGCTGTCTGAAGCGGGAAGGCAACCGGGTGATCGCAGTGATCGGCGACGGTTCCATGACCGCGGGGATCGCCTTTGAGGGCCTCAACAACGCCGGGGACCTGAACAAAGATCTTATCGTTATCCTAAACGATAACGGCATGTCCATTGCCCCTAACGTGGGCGCCCTGTCCTCCTTTCTGAGCCGCCAACTCACCCGGCCCACCATGGTCTTTTTGAAAAAGCAGGTGGAGAATTTGCTGCGTTCCTTCCCGGCTATCGGGGATGACCTCTTGCTCTGGGCCAAAAAGAGCGAAGAATCCTTTAAGACCTTTTTCACCCCGGGCATGCTCTTCGAGTCGCTGAAATTCACCTATCTGGGTCCGGTAAACGGGCACCGCCTGGATCATTTGATCGAGACCCTGCAGAATGTCAAGAATTTGACAGGCCCCATCCTGGTCCATGTGCTCACCACCAAGGGCAAGGGCTATCAGCCCGCCGAAACCGACCCCACCCACTTTCACGGCCTGGGCAAATTCAATCCCGAAACCGGCGAGGACACCAAGAGTGTAAGTCAGGTCCCCAGTTACACTCACGTTTTTGGAGAAACCCTGGTGCGCCTGGCCCGGGAGAATCCCAAGATTGTGGCCATTACCGCCGCCATGCCCGACGGCACCGGTCTGGTGGATTTCCATAAAGAGTTTCCCCACCGGTTCTTCGACGTGGGCATCTGCGAACAGCACGGCGTAACCTTTGCCGGCGGCCTGGCCCTGGAGGGCATGCGGCCCGTGGCCGCCATTTACTCCACCTTTTTGCAGCGGGCCTATGATCAGGTGCTCCACGATATCTGCATCCAGAAGCTGCCCGTGGTCTTTGCCATGGACCGGGGCGGGATCGTGGGCGAAGACGGCGAGACCCACCAGGGACTCTTCGACCTGTCGTACCTGCGTCATCTGCCCAACCTGGTCCTGATGGCCCCCAAGGACGAAAACGAATTGCGGGACATGCTCTTCACCGCGGTGGAGCATCCGGGCCCCATCGCCTTGCGCTATCCTCGAGGCCGGGGCGTGGGAGTGGGATTTTCCGCCACCCTGAACAAGTTGCCCATCGGCAAGGCCGAAGTCCTGCGGGAAGGGGAGGATTTGCTCATCCTGGCCCTGGGCGCTTCGGTGTACCCCGCTCTGGACGCGGCCCAGCAACTGGACCAGGAAGGCTTCAGCGTCACCGTGGTCAATGCCCGCTTTGTCAAGCCCCTGGATGAGCACCTGATCCTGAGCCTGGCGGCCAAACACGGCCGGGTCCTGACGGTGGAAGAAAACGTGGTGGCGGGCGGCTTCGGCAGTGCGGTGCTGGAACTTTTGGCGGACCGGGACCTCTTCGGCATCAACGTGAAACGTCTGGGGATTCCTGACGTCTTCGTGGAACACGGCACCCAGGACCTTCTCCGCCAGAAATACGGGCTGGATGCCGCGGGCATCTTGAAAAGCGCCCTGAATATCCTGAAGCAGCCGGCTCAGCCCAAGAAAGTCGTCTGGGGCACCTTTAATTAAGGTAAAGGGGGGAGGAGCCATCCCTCCCCCAGTTCCTCATAATCATTGCCTTGTTTCGCCCACCTGTGGTAGCCTCCCTGTAGGGACCCTGCAATTCCCCCAAAACACCACGTCTCCCCTAAGCTTTAAGGAGGTGCGACATGGACCCCGTCTCCCTGGCCGGCACCCTTACCGCCTTTCTGGCTCCCTTGCTGCCTTACCTGCTCAAGGGAGGCGAGAAGGCCGCGGAGGAAGTGGGCAAGAAGTTCGGCGGCGTCGTCTGGGATAAGGCCACCGCGCTCTGGGCCAGGCTCAGGCCCAAATTGGAGGCCCGGCCTGGGGCCCCGGAGGCCGTCCAGGAGGTGGCCCAGGCCCCTGAAGACCAGGCCTCCCGGGGGGCCCTGGAGCTCCAGGTCCGGAAAATCCTGGCAGAGGATAGCAA
>JARRQO010000250.1:0-6516 GCA_037381685.1 Deltaproteobacteria bacterium
CCTGGGCGCCACCCCGGTTCTGGCCCTGTATTCCCCCATCCCCGGCACCGCCTTGTGGCCCCGGGCCCGGGCCGCCTCCCGCTACGACCTGAACCTCGACCCTGTCTTTCAGAACAATTCCTTATTTCCCTGCTGGCCGCAATTCTCCTGGGAGCGCTACAGCCGCTTCAAACGCCTGGCCGCGAAATGAGAGTTGTGATAGGCTTTTTATCGGGGCGGGTTACAGCGGCCAGCCCTTAATCCCTTTCCCTTCTTAAATAAGTCTTGGAGTTAGCTGATGGGAACCTCCAGTGCCCGGCGCGGGCCCACCACCGCCTCATGGCGGGCGGCCAAGGCTGCGGCCACCCGGTATCTGTCGCCCGAGGGCGGCGGCGAACTCAACGCCCGGGAAGTTGTCTCCCGCTACCTGGCGGCTATGGAGGAAACCCCCGGCCAGGAGGATTTCCTGGCGGTGTTCCGTTTTACCCGGAAAATTGCCAAAGACCTGGGGGCTTTCTGGGAAGAAGTCAATTTGCGGGGGTGGGAAAAAAGTTTGCCAGAGCGAGGCCTGGCCCCCCTGGCCCAAGGCCCCCCGGAGGTGCTGGCTCAAGGCTTGAGCGCCGCCTTGGCCGGCAGTGGCGGCGGCTTGGAAGAGGCCGTGGTGCGATCTGCCCTGGCATCCCTGCTGCGGACCGCGGTTCAACTCAAAAAAAGCCCGGCGGCGGCTCATCTGGTGCGGCAATTTCTCACCACCGCGGTCGCCCTGCGCCTGGCCCTGGACCTGGGAGAGCCCCTGGAAGCCGCGGCCGGCGGTTATAGCCGGTTGCAGGATGGCTTCAGCCATATCAAGAAGTTAATCGAGGTCAACCTTTCGGAGGCAGAAGGCCAAACTGAACCTCCGGCTACCCTCGAACATTGGCAGGGTCTCACCGGGTGGCTCTGGGTCACTGAAATCATGGCGGCTCTGAAGGCCAAGCTCGGTCAGTGAAAAGGCCTGTTTATGACGGTTCAGCTTTACCTGAAGGCTCCGAAAGAAAAGCGCCGGCCGCCGCTAGATAAGGTCGAAGTCCTACATTTGGATGAACCCGGCCTTCCCGGCTATCCCCTGCACCACAATTTTGCCAGTCTGTTCAGTTCTCCTGCGCCTCCGGGCCCGCCGGTCCTGGCCTTTCTGATGACGGCCCTGGGAGTCTGGGCCGCGGATAAATTGCAGCCCCGCCGGCTCACTCCTGATGCCTGGACCAGACGGCTCACCCTGTATCTGCCGGTCAGTCCGTCCTGGCTGCCCCTGGCCGCGCCCTTGGGCCAACTTTTCAATTTTCTCACCGGAGATGACTGGACCCTGAAGCTCCGGGAGGCCCCCCTGGATCTGGACCTGAAACGCGAGTGGCCCCACTCCTGGACCCCTGAGGGGGTCATGTTGTTTTCCGGCGGGCTGGATTCCCTGGTAGGAGCCCTGAATTTTTTGGAGGCCGGGCAGCGCCTGCTGTTGGTTAGCCATTATGATTTCGGGCAACTGGCCTCCATTCAGCAGGCCCTGGCCGGCGCCCTGCTAAGCCGTTACGGCCCTGACAAGGTAGCTCACCTGGGAATCCGGGTGCAGTTTCCCGAGGCCCCGGAACTGACCCTGCGGAGCCGATCCCTGCTCTATCTGGCCCTGGGGCTGACCGCGGCCGCGCCCTGGGGCCTGGCTGTTCCCTTGATCATTCCGGAAAACGGCTGGATCAGCCTCAATCCGCCCCTGACCGCCAACCGCCTGGGCAGTTACAGCACCCGCACCACCCATCCTTACTTTCTGGACCAACTGACAGACCTCTGGGAAGAGGCCCATTGCGCGCCGCTTTTGGTGAACCCTTTTAAAGACCTCACCAAGGGGGAAATGGTGCGCCATTGCCGCAACCGGGACCTTTTGCAAGCGCTTTTCCGGCTAAGTGTTTCCTGCGCCCGGCCGGTGGTCTCCCGCTGGCAGGGGGGACCGGCGGGCTCCTGCGGCTATTGTTATCCCTGCCTGATGCGCCGGGCGGCGCTGCATTCCCTGGGATGGGATGAGGGCGCAGACTACCTGCGGGATGTTCTGGCGGACCCGGGCTTACTGGCCCACCGGGTACGGGGCCAGGATTTCCGGGCCCTGCTCCTGGCGGTAAAGACCTGGGAAGAGGCTCCGGAGGAGATCCAGGCGCGTCTCATGCTTGGGGTCGCTCCTGAGGCCGTGTCAGCGCGTTTTCCCCAGGCCCGCGGGATTTTAGACCGGGGCTTCCAGGAAATCGCGGCATGGCTGCGGGATAAAGGGCCGGGATGGGTGCAGGATTTTATGGTCTAATCGAGACCGGCGACGCCCCTAACCCCCCAGGGACACGGCCAAAGCGGTGGTCAGTTTCACCACGTCCTGGTTGGTCTTGCGCAGATGCCGGGAGAGGACCTGGGACAGGCGCAGGAGCAGTTTGACCCCCATGGCAGGACTGCGCTCGATCAACTCCAAAAAATCCTCCCGATGCAACTCCAGCAAGGAACATTCAGTCAGGGCGGTCACCGTGGCCGACCGGGTTTCGTTTTCCAGCAGGGCCATCTCGCCGAAATAGACCCCCTCCTCCGCTTTCAAACGGATCATCACCCGCTCTTTGGGGGTGTCTTCATCCAGCACCAGGGTAAGTTGCTTGGTGATCTCCACTTCTCCGGTTTGCATCAAAAAAAGGCTGTTCCCTGGATCGCCCTCCCGGATGATGACTTCCCCGGCGGGAAAATACCGGGGCATGGTCAGGCCCAGCACCTGACGGATTTCACCTTCTTCCAGGTCCTGGAACAGGTCAATTTTCTGGAAAAAGGCTGCATCCATCATCAAAGATTCGGCCTCGTCGGAGCGATGACCACGGCAAACTGGCGCGGCCCCAGGGTCTGATTCGGGGGAGGATTGATCTGGTAGTCGACCTTGGTACGGCCCAACAAATGGGTCATCTTGGTCTCGGCGAACTTGCGCCGAATGAAGTCGTCAATGGCGGAAGGCTCGTCAGCCAACAAGTCTTCCAGGCTTACGGCCCGGCCCTCGGTGTACAGCCCGATGAGAATGCCCTGATCCTGGTCCCGGAGGTAGGAGGCAAGTTCGCTCAGAGGCCGCCCGTGGAACTGGGTGGGCACTTCCACCTCCCAGAGGCCCTGCCCCTCGCCCAATAACAGCGAGGTGTAGATGCGAAACAGGGCCGGAGAAGCAATGGCACCAGCCAAAAGGGAACTGTCGTATTGACCCCGGATCAGCACCTCCTCGGCCCCGGCCCGCTCTAAGTAGGCGCGGTTTTCCGGCCGCAGCAGTTCCGCCAGGATTCTAATTTTGTTGTGAAGCGCCTTCAAGGTAAGGGCAGTGAACAGGGTGCGTTGATCCACCTGGGCTGCGGTTTCTCCCGGTTGCCGGTCGGCCAGGATAATGGCCTTGAGGGACCCCCGGACATTGGCCTTCAGGAGGATTTCCTCCCGGGAATAATCCCCCCGCAGGTAAAATATCGCCTGTTGAGGGAATCTTTCCTTGACCGCATCCATCTGTTCCGGGGGCATTTTGTTGATCAGCACCACCGGGATGGCCGGGGACAGGCGTTTGAGCAACTGATCCAGAAGGACGTCCGCATCTTCCGGCCACCCCAGGATCAGGATATGTTGCGTGGCTAACCCACGGTGGTCAGGGTGACCAGAGCCCACCACGCGGCCCGCCCGAAACGCCCATACCACGGCCCCTCCGCGGGTTCAAGCAGGCTGAAGCCGATGGCCCCCAAAAACAGGATCAACATCAGGGCCAGGGCCAGGGCAAACACCCTTTCCCGTTGCAGGGTCCGGACTAGTGAGGTGAGGGAATCTTTAACCACAGATCCCCGCCCGAGAGGTCGAGCCGACTCTCATCACATGCATCATCATCACGGTCCTGAACCCTGCCCGAAAGCAAACTTTCCGGTCAAGTTGAGCGATGACACCCCTGACACTTTATGGGTCCTGTCTGCCGTCCCTGCTGCTGGAACCGCAAATGGCACCCTTTACATTGGCGATGAAAGGCATTCTTCGCATCCAGGCGCCGGGCCTGCGGCCTCGGGCCATGGCAGGCCTCGCACTTCTGCACCGGCAACCCTTGATGCCAGACGTTGCGCCTTCCCTTATACTCGTGATGGCATTGGGTGCAGGCCACCCCCCGGGCTTCGTGCAGCCGGTGACTGAAATGGACCGGGGGCTTACGGCTGGCTCCCAAAACCGGGGCCTTGAGGAGACTGTTAGCCGGGGGCTCGGTGGGAAGCCCGGCCTGAGCCCCCACAAGAGCCACCATCCCCAGGATCAGCCCTGCTAAATAGGCCAAGCGGCCGCTTCCCATCAAGCGCACTTCAGTCCTGATAATAGGAAGCGCAGGAGGTCTCGGATTCCCAGACGTTGACCCGGCGGATTTTTACCCCCTCGCCATTGAGCACAGCCCCCAAGCGCTCATAGAGGTAGTGGGCCAGGTTTTCCGACGACGGGTTGCGGTCTTGAAAGGCCGCCAGTTCGTTCAAATACTTGTGATCGACCTCTTCCAGCACCTCTCTGGTCCGGGCCTTGACCACGCCAAAATCCATCAGCAACCCGGCGCCATCCAGGGTCTTCCCTGCCAGGAACACTTCCACTTTCCAGTTGTGGCCATGCAGGCTCTCGCATTTCCCATAAAAGTTTTCCAGCCGGTGGGCGGCGGCAAACTGAGTGACGATTTTTACTTCATACATATTATTTCAGGCTCCCTTTCAGGGTGCGGACCCGGGTCTCCATGCGGCCGATAAAATTTTTCAGGTCGCTCTGCAATCCGGCCAGTTCTTTGTGATGCTTGGCCATGATGGTTTTCAGCTCCTGGAGCCAGAACTCCAGGAGCGACAATTCCCGCTGCCGCAGTTCCTCCTCTACCCGGTTCTTCAATTTCCTGATCTGAGCTTCGTCCATAAAGTACCAATTGAAGTTTCGGTTATTATGTGAAAAAAACCTTAAATATCATAGGCTTAAAGGTATTTTGGCGGGAAACCGTTTAAAATACCATAGTTTTCCTTTTATTCAGTACTCTAAAAGTACTTTTCTGTCAATTCATTGGCCGCGGCCACAGGAAATAATTGGCCGGAGACCATAGAAATATTTGCCGTATACGTTGAAGAAACAAATCCAACGCAGTTCACTCAAGCCGACGGCGATTTTATTCCCCAGGGCGGGTTGCCCCTCTAAGAAAAAGGGCCGTCCAAGCCAGGGCAGGACCCCGGCCGACATTGCTCCCTGCCAGCAACTTGGCATATAATAAATCTACCCCAAGACACCCAGAGGAGAAACCCATGCAGGAATATGTCATCCACCCCCTGGTGGTGGGCGCCAACGAAACGGATCAGGGCATCATGACGTATCTTAAAGGGTACGGCAAACGCATCTGGATTCCCATTTACGTGTTCTACCTGGAGGGGGGGCCGGAGAAAATCTTGGTGGACACCGGCCTGGAGCAGTTCATGGTGCCCCCTGAAGTAGGGGAGCAGTACGGCCTGAAGATCCAGGAATTCGAAGCAGCCTTGGGAACTTACGGCCTCAAACCCGATGACATCGATATCGTCATCCACACCCACCTGCACAACGACCATTGCGAAAACGACTACAAGTGCACCAACGCCCGGGTCTACGTGCAGAAGAAGGAGTACGAGTTTTTTAAAGAACCCCACCCGGTAGATCACCGCTACTTCCCCGATCTGCTGGATGACGTGGAAGTGGTGCAGGTGGATGGCGACGCCCCCATCGTGGCGGGCATCAAGGTCCTGCTCACCCCCGGGCACACCGTAGGGGGCCAGTCCGTGGTAGTCAACACCAAAGCCGGCAACGCGGTGATTACCGGATTTTGCTGCAATGAACAAAACTTTCCCGCCTCGGGTCCGCCCATTCCCTCCGGGGTCCATATCAATGTCATTGACGCCTACGACAGCGCCCGGCGGGTCAAGGAGATGGCGGATATCCTCATCCCCCTGCACGATCTGAGCGTGGGCCGGCAACCGAATATTCCCGCCTGAGGCCGGTACCGGGCAGGCGCTTTGGCGCCGCACTTCTTTAGCGCTTGTCGGAAGAAGCAAAAACTTTTAGCAATGACCATATCTCGAAGCGTTCAGGAGCAGCTATGAAACCGAAATCTTGGCAGCTAGTCTTCCTGGTGGCGGCCCTGGGGGTGGCCCTCGCAGGACCGGTTCGGGTCCAGGCCGATGCCGTCACCCAAAAGATGGTGGAGAGTTACGACTTGCTGGAGGCGGGCAAACTGGCTCAAGCCCAAAAACTTTACGAGGAAATTCTGAAGCAGGAGCCGGGCAATCCTCTGGCCTTAAATAACTTGGGGGCCATCAAGGTCAGGGAGCACAAATATCCCCAGGCCATTAAATACCTGGAACAGGCCCTGCCCCGGGCCCGGGGTTATAAAATCAAGGTCAACCGGGTGTGCGCCATAAACGGCATCTGCCTGGCTTTCCGCCCCTTGCAGGAGGTCTACAGGGACACGGAGCTCGCGCCCTTGATCAGGTTCAATATCGC
>JARRQO010000251.1:0-4576 GCA_037381685.1 Deltaproteobacteria bacterium
ACCATGGCCGCCATGGTCGCCGCCAGGGGAAACCAGTTTGAAAAGAGCAGGGAAACAAAGATCCACAGCAACGTCAGGGTCAGATAGAGGAGGGGGGCCCCGCTGCACGCCACGAGGATGAGGGCCGAGACGATGACGCTGATCACGGTCGCCAGCTGCACCAGTAGCCAGTTAAGGCGGGGGCTGGGCATGCCCATAGTCATGAGCAGATATGCAAAAGCCAGCGCCAGTTGATGGTTTGGTAAGTGAGAAATGTAGGAGAGGGCGACGGCCAGGCAGCACGCCAGGCCGGTTTTCAGAGCATGTTTGATTTGTCCCTGGCGCAGAAACGCTTCATAGGGGTGTTGTCTTATCGGTGCAGCTGCAACCATGCACGCCTTTCAGGCCGGCGTCGCCGAAACGCCAGGCCCCACCCCTCAACGGAGGTAATCAAGATAGGCTAAGACCTTTTGCCAGAATGCCGTTACCCAATTGAGCCAGTACCGATCCCGGGTGTATACTACGACACTGGCCGTTGCCCCTATACGCAAGGGATAGCCCTCCGGCATCTCTGGTTTCACCCACACTGGGAAGCGCTGGGCCAGCTTGATCCAGTTCTTCGGCTCGCTTATGGCGGGCAGGTCGCCCGAAGGGACCCCCTGTCCCTGATACACCCCCCAGCCCACGGTCTCCACCACTCCGGGGAAAATGCGCCCCGGATAGGTGCTGAAGCTGAGGCCCACGCGCTGCGCCGGCTGCAGATATTCCAGGCTGCTTTCCCGAAAGTTGGCCACGATCCACCATAGGTCGGTGTCGATGCAGGTCAGGACCGGTGTGCCGATATGCACGTAGGACCCCTCCCGCAGTTGCACGTTGGTGACGTAACCGTTGGCCGGCGCCGAGATGCGGGTCCATCCCAGATTGAGCTTGGCATCTGCGAGTTGAGCCTTGATCTCGGCCACGATGGCGTGTTCTCCGTGGATCTTCGCAGCCAGGGCCTCTTGGATTTTGCGGGTCATGGCCTGGCTCCGCTTCCGGCCGGCTTGGGCTACCCGGTATTTCTCCACCGCCCCCAGGTACTTCCGCTCGGTCGTGGCGTATTGCTTACGAATTTCCTTCTCCTGCTCGTGGACCGCCCGGGCGTAGGCCTCCTCCGCCACGAGGCGCTTGTCATTGGCTCTGGAGGCTGTCAACTCGCTTTCCATCTGGGCAACTTGGTGTTTGGCCTGGACCAGTTTGGCTTCCAGGAGGGCCAGCCGATGTTCAAAGGGGCGCGGGTCAATTTCGAACAGAAGGTCGCCCTGTTTAACAGCCTGATTTTCCCGGACATGGACCTGAATCACCTGGCCTTCCACCCGGGCGGCCACTTGAATGACGAAGGCTTGGACATAGGCGTCTGTGGTGAACGGGGTGTGGCGGCTCGCCAGCACATAGTAGGCTATCAGGATCACAATTACCAGGAGGATACCCAGGACCCAGCCCCGCGCTGACCTAAACATCTTGCGGACAGTGTTGCCCAGCCACTTCAGAGTATCCCTGGTAACGAGCCAGAGCTGCCGAGATATCTCCCGCATCTTCATATCCAGATCCCTCACGTCTCAATTACCTCAGGCCCTATTTAACCTTCTTTGGAGGGACAAGACCTGGTTCGCTCTTGGGCGACGGCCCAGAGGTTTCCCCAGGGATGCTCGCCTGCCGTAAGATAGTGCCTTGTTGCCGTCCCATGGCGTAGTCCAGCCCCGCCAGAGAGGCCAGATAGGTATAGAGAGCCGAGTTAAAGCGTTGCTGCGATCGGGTCAGAGCTGTCTCAGCATCGACAATGTCTGTGGGAGTGGCGTCGCCGTTGCGGTATTTAACCCGAATAATACGCAAATTCTCCTTGGCCTCGGCCACTGCTGTCCGGGAGAGCTCAAGTCGCTGATGGGCGGCCGCTTCGCTGAAGATCGCCTGGCTCACTTCGAGGCTGACCCGGTCCAATATGCTCTGGGCGTCGGCCACGGCAGCAGCCACATCGGCCTTTGCCGTCCGGAGCTGGCCCAGGCGCGCGCCTCCGGTGAACAGGGGCAATATCAAGTGGAGACCGGCGCCCTGCTGCCAGCCGGTTGTCACACGTTCACCGTCAATGCGACCATGACTAGCTCTGATTTCAATGAGGGGATAAAACTCGGCCTTGGTGGCTACCAGATTTTCCTGAGCGGCCACCACTGCATACCGGGCAAAGCCGATTTCCGGGCGCTGCGCCGCGGCAATCTCCAGGCTCTCCGCCAGGGAGGGGCGGACTTGGCGAGGGGGGAACTTCAGGTCGTAAACTTTAAGCGGCAGGGCGGCATTACGCCCCATAGCGGTGTTCAGTCGGGCGGTGGCCACGAGCTCCGCCTCCCGGGCCCTGACGTGGGCATCCCGGCTTTCCGACAGGTGCACTTCGGCACGCAATACGTTGTCGGGGGTCGCCACCCCGCCTTTCCAAAGGGCCCGGGCGTCTTTCAGGGTGGCTTGCGCCTGATGGATGGCCTCCTCCTGGACCAGAAGAGAGGCGCGCGACAGGAGGATGTTCAGATACGCCACAGCTACGTCAAATTGCACCGTCTGATCGGCCCGGACAAGCTGGAGCTCAGTGATCTTTTTTCTGGCGATCGCCTCTTGATAGCGTCCTACCCTCCGGCCAAAATCATAGATCGTCCAGACTAATGACAGCGTTTCCTGATAGTAACTGTGGGTCCCGGGGAGGCCCTTGGGCATGATAAATCCCGTGGGACCTGGTCCTCCTGGCCCCAAGTTATACGAGGTGGCGCCGTAGTCAGTCCCTAAAGTAAACTGTGGCAAGAACGGGGCAAAGGCAACTTGCTTTTGACCGCTGGCTCGTTCGATGGCGGCCCGGGCCGACCGCAGCCGAGGACTATGTCTTCGGGCAAAGACAATGGCGTCAGCCAACGAAAAGGCCGAGGCCTTGGGTTTGTGATCTGGGCCGGGGGCTGGCAATACAGATTGATTGCCTCGACCATTGAGCTTATCCATCGTTTTCGCCAGGTCGGTATCCTGGCCTTTGGGAATTCGGAGGTAAGCATGTACACCAGCCTCGGTGAGTTCCGGCGGGAGAGGCTCCGGCCGGTTCCACGGCGTGCATCCGGCGAGGAGCAAGGATAAGAGGATTCCGGCGCGGCAAAAACGCAATGAAACGGCAGCAATCGCGCGCATGACCTCACAACTCCAGAAAAGTGCGGGTTCTCTGCTATCGACCATGACCAGAGACGAGCTTTGCCTGAATATCATAATCGTAGACAGATGTTACATCACCTCCAATTAAAAGTTTATAAAAATTAAGAGTTGGGTGGCCCTCAACAAGTCCCCTGAAAGCCAAAGTCTGACAGCCAAAGTGCTCAAAATACGTCAATAATTCCCTCTCTTACCCTGCCTATGTTATTAAAAATATTTTTCCGGGAAATTCATTTCCCTGGCCCTCCCCCTTGATGGGGGAGGGTTAGGGTGGGGGTGATAAAATAATCCATTATTACAATAGCTTATTTCCCCCTCCCACTAGGGGAGGGGGAATTTGGAGCTCTGATTTATTAAAGTTATTTCTGAAACATGATACTAGTGTCATGTCTCAGCAATACTTTTACAAAGTCTGTGTAGTTTTTCGAATATGGTATAATTAGACCCGCTGACTGGGAGCCAACTGACGCAAGCTATTAATGTCGCGCAACGGCGGCGCGCCGAATAAGCGGCTGTACTCCCGGTTAAATTGCGAGGGGCTTTCATAGCCAACTTGAAACGCCGCGTTTGTTGCATCCAGACGTTCGGTGAGCATCAACCGCCGTGCTTCGTTCAAACGCAACCATTTTTGATACTGGAGCGGGCTCATGGCCGTCAGCGTCCGAAAGTGGTGATGGAAGGTCGAGGTGCTCATATTGACCTGCGTCGCAAGGTCATCGATACGCAACGGCTGGGTAAAGTTACCCTTCAACCAGTCGATGGCCCGGGCGATCTGATGACTCTGACTGCCCGCCGACGCCATCTGACGCAGACGCGCCCCTTGATCGCCCACCAACAGACGGTAGGATATTTCCCGCTGGACCAGTGGCGCCAGGATCGGGATGTCCTCAGGTTCAGCCAGCAAGTCGAGCAACCGTTGAAACGCGGTAAGCAGCGGCAAGGTGACCTCGCTGAGCGCCATGCCACGGCTTGATTGCTGCGTTCGCGGCGGGGGCAGATGGCTGTCCACCATCAGTTGGGAAATTTCGCGCAGATCAAGTTTCAGCACGAGTCCCAGGCAAGGCTTCGCCTCGCTCGCTTCGATAATCTGCCAAACCGTGGGGAGATCCACGGACGTGATCAAAAAATGGTGTGCGTCATAGACGTAGGTGTCGTCTCCGAGCAACACCCGTTTCGCCCCCTGGGCGACCAGGCAAATGCTGGGCTCGTACATGCCGCTCGCCGGCTGAGTCGGCTGAATCCGACGATAAAGTGATAAACCAGGGATGGCGGTTTCGAGCTGGTCGTCTTGGCCGGTCCATCGGGCAATGGTCTGTGCCAACGCGTCTAGTGCAACGAACAAGCTGTTATTCTCAATCGCTTCCTTGACTATCTGTTTACTCAT
>JARRQO010000251.1:4594-6577 GCA_037381685.1 Deltaproteobacteria bacterium
TTTCGAAACATCGGACGAATAGGCAAAAAATAAGCAGGATTGGTCTACTGCCTCTGATCTTTTAGGATTAAATTATGATCATCACCAAGGCGGCCCCTGGAGGTTCGCAAAGCCTACGAAGCAGTCCGGAGGAGAAACAATGCAAAAACGCAAATTGGGAGAAAGCGGCCTAAAAGTTTCGGCCCTCGGGTTCGGCTGCATGGGTATGAGTTTTTGCTACTGTCCTTTGGATGTGCTCGGATTTGGCCGGGTTCGTGGTCGGTGCCTCCATCGTGGTCGATGGCGGTCAAACCGTATAGCTACCAACGTAATACAGAAACAGAAGGATGAAATCGTAAATAATAATAAGGAGAAAAGAAATGCAGTTTGAATTCCAAAATCCAACCCGCCTTATTTTTGGCGCTGGCTCCCTCTCTCGTTTAGGGGAAATTGCTGGCAGATTCGGCCAGCGTGCACTGCTGGTTACCGGCGGCGGCAGCGTTAAACGGAAAGGCACTTTTGACCGTGCGGTCAAGAGCCTCACCGACGCAGACGTATCGGTGTTCGAATGTGAGGGTGTGGAACCCAACCCCAGAATCTCGTCAGTGAAACGTGGGGCGGCAATGGCGCGTGAAAACAAATGCGACCTGGTGATTGCCCTCGGCGGCGGAAGTACGATGGACGCCTCCAAGGCGATTGCGGCGGCCGTCTTATACGACGGTGACCCGTGGGACATGATCTATCACGGCCAGGAGAAGGTACATATTCCAACAACAGCCCTTCCGATTATCACAGTGCCAACCCTGGCGGCTACCGGTTCCGAGATGAACATGGCTGCGGTTATATCGAATGAGGAGACCAAGGAAAAATCCTTTGTCCAGACCGAATGTCTATATCCCAGGGTCGCGCTGGTGGACCCCGAACTCACGGTGAGTGTGCCAAAAGATCAGACCGCTTACGGCGTTTGCGACCTGATCACCCATGTGACCGAAGCATACTTCAACGGGGTTGACGGTACACCCATTCAGGACCGGTTCGCCGAAGGGGTTATCCTCACTGCCATGGAGTGCGGACCCAAAGCCATTGCCGATGGAAATGATCTGGAGGCACGGACCCAGGTGCAATGGGCATCCATTGTCGCCCTCAACGGCTGGGTGAACGCTGGCACCAACGGGGGTTACCCCGTGCACATGATCGAGCATAGCCTGTCCGCCTATCACGACGTCACCCATGGGGCAGGTCTTTCCGCGGTCAATCCCTCATGGATGAGATTTGCAGCCAGGCACAGACCTGAAAAATTCGTGCAGTTTGCTGAACGTATTTTTGGACTCAAGGCCAAAGGCCCCGATGACCTGGATTGCGCCTTTCAGAGTATCGATCGTTTTGAGGCATTTCTCAAGAGTATTAGTTGCCCTACGCGTCTGTCCGAACTGAATATCGATGATACGCTGATCACACGTTATGCCCAGGATACCCTGCGTATTATCCACGACAAAAACGGCAACCTGCCCGGGCGTCCAGCAATGACCGAGGGGGATATTATTGCGGTGCTCAAGGCTGCCTTGTAAATGGGGCCTCCATCTATAGGAGAAAAATTCAATGACTGTTACACGAAACGGATTACAGGCATCCATCAAGGGACCATCTGATTGGTTTTCCGGCACAGTGCGTATTGACCCACTGTTTCTCAGGGCCAACGCCCCATCCCGTGTGACTGGTGCCAGTGTCACATTTGAACCAGGAGCCCGTACCGCCTGGCACACCCACCCTCTGGGACAGACCTTTATTGTCACGGCAGGGTTCGGAAGGGTTCAGAGCGAAGGAGGCCCTATCGAGGAAATTCGTCCTGGAGATGTGGTCTGGTTTCCGCCGGGCGAGAAACACTGGCACGGAGCATCACCCAACACGGCCATGACCCATATCGCCATCCAGGAAGAGCTCGACGGTTCGACTTTTTTGGTTTTCTTGGCGTCGGTTAAAGCCCCTTTTTGGTGGCCGAATAAT
>JARRQO010000252.1:0-5657 GCA_037381685.1 Deltaproteobacteria bacterium
GGATCAAGCGGGCTGGGTCACCGGGGCCCTCTGGGACGTGGATGGCGGGGTCAGGGCAGGGCGGAACCAATAGCCGAAAAAGGGGCTGGCCCCCACTACCCTGGCGCGGCAGCTCACTACTTTCCCCAATGAGGCAGAGTGTTCATATCTCACCGATATGTTCATCAATCTTTACAATTTTATCAATCCGGCAAAAAATAGATAAATTATAACTATATAAAATAATTAATAATATTATTATAATTCAAAATGGTACAATCTTTGCTCTCTGAACGGTGTATAAAGTTGCGATCGGTTGGAGTCTTGCTGATGTAACAGGAGTGGAACCTATTAAGGAAGATTGCTCCACCGATTGATTGCGCAACCCCACATCGTATCTTGGGAGGCTTGATGATGAAAGATCAATCGGCTGCCACCCCGGGCGGGGCAAAAATGGATGAGGCCCGGAGATTGATGGAAGAGGGTAAACACCAGGAATCCTTGCTCCTGGCCTTGGATGTGCTGTTGCAAGAACTGAACAACCTGCGAGAATCTCTTATCGCCCTGCAGATGGTCGCCCGCCTGGAACTGGAGACCCCAGTGGAGGAAGTCAAAGAAGACCCGCCCCAGCCCGACCTTTACTGGCTGCCTCCGGTTAAACCGCAGGTCTTAAATTGAATTTTGGAAAATAATTTTATTCGAACCCCACGGAGAAGAACGCCATATCACCTTGGACCGCCTGGTTCCCGTAACCTCCCATGCTGTACTGGCTTCGGCTGGAAACTGGGAAGCCCAGGAAGTCTGTAAAGATTTTGCCCAATTTGCCAAAACTGAGGGTTTAACCGAGATGGATGATCTCATCCAGGCGGCCATTCCCTTTTTTACCGGCCGTTACGATGAGATCCTCCGCAAGATGTGCGAAAAGCTGCCGCCGGACCCCATCATTAACATGTATCTGCTCCTGGCCGGTTATTCGAAAACCACCCCGGAACATCCGGGCCACCTGTTCATCATTTGGGACCGTCCCCAACCACCCAAGATCGAGTTCAACCGCGTGACCGATATTTTTACCCTGCCCCGGCGCATGGGTCTGGAGTTCAAGTTGAACGAATTGCTCAAGAAAAAGGCCCCCCTGGCCCAGGTGGTGGACGCGGCCAAGGCCGGCATGGAAAAGCAGGCGGCGCAAGACCAGGCCATTGGCCCACCCTTTCACTATGTGACCATCACCGCCGAGGGGATTGCCGGGCTCTGAGGCGGGGTGGCGCGAGCCCCGGAAATTTGCCTCCCCCGGTCAAGTTTGATAAAATTAACAGGCCTGTCGTCCTTCAAGGGGCGGGAGGCCTAATTTATGTTTTGGATCCCAGGCCGTGTCTGTTGATCTTGAGCGACTCCGCATTCAGCGCCCGGGGGAAGAGCGTCCCCAGGCGGCCTTTTCCCGGACCCGGGTAATCCTCGTTCTGCTGGGCGTGGTCCTGGTGGTTCTCGGAGGGCTCTATCTCTGGGGTCCGCTGGCGCCGGCCACGGAAGTGACCACCACAGTGGTCTCCCGCCTTTACCCAGCCCAGGCCTACACGGTCTTAAACGCCAGCGGCTATGTGGTGGCCCAGCGCAAGGCCGCGGTGTCCTCCAAGAGCACCGGACGTCTGGCCTATCTGGGGGTGGAAGAAGGCAGCCACGTAAAAAAAGGGCAAATCATCGCCTCTCTGGAGAATGCTGATCTAATCGCCGCCAAAAACCAGGCCCAAGCCCAGATAAAACAGGCCCAAGCCGACTTGGTCACCGCCCAGGCCGAGCTGACGGACGCAGAGCTGCAGTATCGGCGCTACAAGAGCCTGGTGGCTCAGGACCTGATTCCCAGACAGGACTTTGATGTCGCCGAGGCCCGGTATAAGAAAGCCCAAGCCGGGGTGGCCGCAGCCCGGGCCCGGATTAAAGTGGCCAAAGCCGGCCTGGCCAATGCCCAGGCGTCCCTGGAATATAGCTACATCCGCGGCCCCTTTGACGGGGTGGTGACCACCAAATACGCCGAGGTGGGGGAAGTGGTGGCCCCCTTCGGCGCCGCCACCAATGCCCGGGCCGCGGTGGTGACCATGGCCGATCTGCACTCCCGGATGGTGGAAGTGGATGTGGCCGAGTCCAATCTGGATAAGGTCCATGTGGGGCAACCTTGCGAAATTTCCCTGGACGCCAACCCGGATAAGCGCTTTGCCGGGCAAGTGCACATGATTGTCCCAGCGCTTTGCCGGGAAAGTGCACATGATTGTCCCCACCGCGGACCGGACCAAGGCCACCGTGCTCACCAAGGTGAAATTTCTGGAGACCGACGACCGCATTTTGCCGGAAATGAGCGCCAAGGTGGCCTTTCTCTCCCAGCCGTTGAAACCATCGGCCCGCCAGCCCCGCCTGATCATTCCTAAGGCCGCGCTGGTTAAGCGAAAGGGCCGCTCTTACAGTTTTGTGGTAACCGGCAACCGGGTGAAGCTGGTTCCCATCACGGTGGGACTCAGAATGAACAACCTGGTGGAGATTAAAAAGGGGCTTTCGGAAGGGGACCGGATAGTCTTGAAGCCGCCGGCGTCCTTGAGGGACGGCTCCCGGGTGAAAGTCAAGCAGTCATGAGGCAAGACCCGGCCCGCGCCGCGGCTCCGGTGGTGGAGATCGCCCACCTCCATAAATCCTATCGGCGGGGCAGCCAGGTGCTGCCGGTCCTCGCCGACATTAGCCTTTCCATCTTTGCCGGGGAATTCCTGGCCCTTATGGGTCCCTCCGGCTCCGGCAAGACCACCCTCCTGAACCTCATCGCCGGCCTGGACCGCCCGGATTCCGGTAAACTTACGGTGCACGGCATAGATTTGCCAGCCCTCAGCGAGACCCAGCTCGCGGATTGGCGGGCCGCCAACGTGGGATTTGTCTTTCAGTTTTACCAACTGATCCCGGTACTCACTGCCTTTGAGAACGTGGAGCTGCCTTTGCTCCTGAGCAAGCTCTCCCGCCGGGAGCGCCAGGAGCATGTGGACCTGGTCCTGGAGTTGGTGGGTCTGAGCGACCGTTCGAGCCACTACCCCTCCCAGCTTTCCGGCGGCCAGCAGCAGCGGGTGGCCATCGCCCGGGCCCTGGTCTCCGACCCCACCCTGATCGCCGCAGACGAACCCACCGGCGATTTGGACAAGAAATCCGCCGGGGAAATCATGAATCTCTTGACCCGTCTGAACCAGGAGTTTCAGAAGACCATTATCATCGTCACCCACGACCCCGAGGCCGCCAGACACGCCGGCCGCATCCGCCGCCTCATCAAGGGGCAGTTGCTGAACCAGGACGAGCCCGAGCCCAGGGGGGAATGACCCGATAGCATGGGTTATAGCTGGCCCCCGCCTCAGGACAGCAACGCAACTCTGTGAAAGTTTCTTTACCCCGCGACCTGCTTGCATTTACCAAATCACCTAGTTAATTTCTGTAAAATAAACGGATAATCCATTTCTGCTTCACCAGATTGTTGTACCAATATGGTGAGGTCTACCCGCATGGCGATGGGGCAGTAGTTAACTCTTAATAACCATGTGGAGATGCCCCGGCTGGGTTTGGGGACCTATCGTTCCGGGCCGGGGTACGAGGCCCAACAATCGGCGCTCTGGGCCCTGGAAGCCGGCTACCGGCTTATCGACACGGCCCTGGCCTACGGCAACGAGCCCGACGTCGGCGCCGCCGTGCGCCGGAGCGGTGTGCCTCGGGAGGAAATCTTCCTCACCACCAAGCTGGAAAACGACGACCACGGCTATGAGCAAACCCTGGCGGCCTGCAGCCAAAGCCTGAAAAATCTGCAGATTGATTATCTAGACCTTTACCTGATCCACTGGCCCGTGCCCGGGTTGCGGCATCAGACCTGGAAGGCGATGGAGCAGCTTTACTCAGAGGGAAAATGCCGGGCCATTGGGGTGAGCAATTACACCATCCGGCATCTTCAGGAGCTTCTCGCCGAGTCGAAGACGGTTCCGGCAATCAACCAGGTGGAATTCCATCCGTTCCTGTACCAGAGGGAGCTTCAGGAATACTGCTCGGATCACGGCATTCGGGTGGAATCCTACAGTCCCCTGATGAAGGCCACCCGCTTTGATCACCCGTTGCTGGTGAAGCTGGCCGCAAAATACGGCAAGACGCCGGCCCAGATTTTGTTGAGGTGGCATATGGAGCACGGCCTGATCGCCATCCCCAAATCGGTCCACCGGGAATGGATTCAGGAGAACATCGACATCTGGAAGTTTGCTCTGGCGTTCGAGGATGTGGAGTCCCTGGATGGGCTGAACGAAAGGCGCCATCTTGACTGGGACCCCACCGATATTCCCTGAGTCAGTCCAGCTCCTTGCCGGTCAGCACCTTCAGGGCCTGCACATAACGGGACCGGGTATTGGCGATGACATCCGCAGGCAGGGGAGGGGGCGGGGGTTTTTTGTTCCAGCCCAGGGATTCCAGGTAATCCCGGAGATACTGCTTGTCGTAACTTTTCTGGGAGCCCCCGGGCTTATGGTTTTCCTGGGGCCAGAAGCGGGAAGAATCCGGAGTCAGGACCTCGTCGATCAGCAGGAGCTTGCCGTCGGCGCCGTCCGCCAGGCCGAATTCGAACTTGGTATCGGCAATGATGATGCCTCGGGGTTCGGCCCATTCAAGAGCCCGGCGGTAAATGGCCAGGCTCAGATCCCGGACCCGGGCCGCAAGCTGAGCGCCGATCTTATCGGCCATGACGGCACAAGAGATGTTTTCGTCGTGGGTCCCCAACTCGGCCTTAGTGGAGGGGGTGAAGATGGGCTCCGGCAGCTTCTGGGATTCCACCAGCCCGGCGGGCAGAGGCAGGCCGCCAATGGCCCCGGTTTGCTGATACTCCGCCCAGCCGGAGCCGGACAGGTAGCCCCGGACGATACACTCCACCGGCAGGGGCCGGCATTTATGGACCAACATGCTGCGGCCCTGCAGGATTTCCCCGAAGGGTTTACAGGCCACAGGGAAGTCCGCCACCTCCAGGGATATCAGGTGATTGGGGGTCAAATCGGCCAGGTGCCGGAACCAGAAGGCAGATAACCGGGTCAGGATGCGGCCTTTATCAGGAATGGGTTCGTGCATCACCACGTCGAAGGCGGAAATGCGGTCCGTGGCCACCAGCAGCAGGGCATCCCCCAAGTCATAAATGTCCCGCACCTTTCCCTGGTGCCGGGGACCCAGGCCGGTGAACTCCGTGGTCATGACCGGCGGATTCATCGGGATGGCCTCCTGACATGGGCGCTGTGGTGGGTTGGAGACGACAACTTCAGGATTTTCGGGGTAATCTTGGTCTGGGCCTTGATGCGGCGGGCCGTGTCTTGGGCGCTTTTGGCGCCGATGACCGGCCCTACCCGGACCTGGTAAAGATTTTTTCCGCCGGTCTTTTGCTTGATGACGAAGGCATGGAGGTGCTTGGCCCTCAGGCGATGCTGGAGGGTGGCGGCTTGCTTCATATTGACAAAGGTGGCCACCTTCAGGAGATAGCGCTCATTTTGGGACCCCCGGGCGGTGGCGGCGGCAGTGGCCAAAACCGGAGCCCGGGTGGGGCCGGCGGTCATTCTGGCGGCCGAGGAAGCTTTCCGGGAAACCCCGGCCTCACCGGGGTCCATCTTAGGCGGGCCCCCGCCCGCCGGCGGCAACTTGGCCGG
>JARRQO010000253.1:0-7729 GCA_037381685.1 Deltaproteobacteria bacterium
GCGGGCCGAGGTCGTGGTGTTGAGGCTGGCTTCCTCCAAAATCAGGCAGGCTTCCAGGGCCTCAGAAACTTCCTCGCCCCAGTGCTCCCTTGCCCAGGCCAAAGCCCAGTTTGCCATGCCCTTGGCCTCGGAACAGACATCCCCGGCGTGGCGGCCGCCGCTGAGGATCACATAAATACGGCCCTCCCAGTGACGCCAGAGGTTCAGGGCGTGGACCAGGCGCAGCCGGGCTACCCGGCCGGGCTCCCCCTGGGGAGAAAGGCGCGCCCCTAAAACGATGAGGCCGTCAACCAGAAGATCAGGGGGCAGCGTGGCCACGGAAAAAAGGGGAACAGGGAAAAAGCCGGACGCTTTTGGGTCCTGGGCTTGGTCCTCCGGAAAATTATGCCTTTTCAGAATCACACTCTTAAATATCCTAATGTTGTGACCCAGGTCATCTCCCCCGTTTGCCCTTTTTCCCTTTGCGTCTCTCTTGGCGCGCCCCGGCTTTCCAGGCGGGCTCATCCTTTTTGGTTTTGCCGTGCAGTTTTTGGGGAGGCTGCAACATGCCGGCCAGATCTGGGGCAAAGGTGCCGGGAGTGGGGGGACGCGCCGGCTCCGGTTTGGGTCTTTCCGGAACCACCGGCGGTGGCGGCAGTTGCAAGAGGTCCCGGGGCAGGGCCGGGGCCAGATAAAGGCCTTCGCCGTAGCCAGTAAGGTTGATGCCCCGTCGGGCCGCGGCCTGGGTCTGGACGATGACCATAACGGGATGCGGGGCCCGGCGGCGTCCGAGCTTGAAGGCCGCGTCTTTGGTCGTGGCCAGGACCAGCTCCCGGTCCGGCGGCGGCCTTAGCCCTTCCTTCCACACCCGGGAGTGCGGATTTGCTCGGCCGCGATCTCGAAGGCCGGCGGCGAGAGCAGCCCCATCAGTTGGTCCAGATGGTGCCGCCGCACAAAGCCATAGCCGGGTTCGGCCGCCAGGGTCGCCAGCAGCTGCTTAATGGGGACAAAACCGTCTTCAGAGAGCGCCAGGCCGAATTCGTCGGGCCGATGGCAGAGGATGTAGGTGAGCATCCGGGCCAGGGATTCCAGTTGCTTGGGCAGCCGGGGCATGGCAATTACCCCTTGGTCTCAGTTTGGGACGTATTATCCGGCACGCGGCTGGGATCTTTAAAACATGTTCTAAAAAGGCCGTAAAACGCAACCATTGCTGTCATAATCATCGCCGCTGCCGTTGATTGTAAAATTTAAAGAATTTAACTTAACAAAAGGAGATGAGCGAAAAAATCCGCCAGAGGATTGAATATCATGACTTTACAGGAAAAATTGCAGCAGTTCAAGGAAGGCGCGCTCGCCGGACTCAGTGACGCCGAAGTGGCGCTGATGGAAAACGTCACCCGGGAATTGATCCACTCAGGGATTGCCCAGCAGGCCAAGCAGGTAGGCGATCAGGCCCCGCGGTTCCGCCTGCCCGACACCAACGGCAGGTGGGTCAATTTAGCCCAGCGCTTGACTCAAGGGCCGGTGGTCATTACCTTTTACCGAGGCGTCTGGTGACCGTACTGTAACCTGCAGTTGCAGGCTTACCAGGAAATCGCGCCGGAGATCAAAGCCCTGGGGGCCACCCTGCTAGCTATTTCTCCCCAGACCCCGGAGTACTCGCTCTCCATGGCCCAAAAGCACCAACTGGGCTTTGAAGTCCTGAGCGACGACGGCAATAAGGTGGCTCGGCAATACGGCCTGGTTTACTCTTTGAGCGAGCCGCTACGGGAACTTTATCTCCAGAAATTCCAGGTGGATTTGCAGTACTTCAACGGAACAGAATCGGATGAACTGCCCCTGCCCGGGACTTTTATCGTGGATTCAGACGGCGTAATCCGGTTGGCCTTTGTGGACCCGGATTACACCAAGCGTCTGGAACCCGCCGAGATTATCCAGAAGTTGCGTCAGATAGCGGGAGCCTGATCCCGAACGCACCTTAAGCGAAGGAGAACGTCATGCAGCGATGCCAAGTGGAACTTTATGCTTTAAGCACCTGTAGCCATTGCCGGGATACCAAGGACTTATTGAATAAGTGCGGGATAAATTACGACTGCGTGGACGTGGACCAGCTGGAGCCGGAAAAACGCCGGGAGGTCCTGGAAAAAGTCAAAAAATTTAATCCGGAATGCACCTTTCCCACGTTGGTGGCCGGGGACAAGGTGGTGGTGGGGTTTAAAGAAGCGGAAATCAAGCAGGCCCTGGGGGTGGTATGAAGGTCGAAGAACTTTATGACATCTTAAAAAAGGCCCAGGAGCCCAAGGGCTTCTATTTCAATAAAGATAAGTCCCGGGTCTTGCAACTCCTGGACGGTCTTTTAACCAACAAGGAGCGCTACGGCTACATGTGCTGTCCCTGCCGGCTGGCCGGGCCCGACCGGGAGTGGGATCAGGACATCATCTGCCCCTGCGTCTATCGGGACCCGGACGTGGCCGAATACGGCAGTTGCTATTGCAACCTTTATGTCTCCCGGAAGTGGAACGACGGCGCCATTGCTCAGGTCTACGTGCCGGAGCGGCGGCCCTTGGAGAAACGGTTTCCCGCGTGAGAGGCGGGCGCGGCATTATTTGTCAATGAAATCAAGAGCAAAGCTGAGGGTCAAAAGTCCTTTAAGTCATTGACAAAAGCCTTTTAAATGGCTATATTTATAGTTTGAAATGGAAGCAGCACATTATTTCCGGCAGCCCCACAAGGAGCTTCTGAAAGAGGCGGCAGCCATCGCCGAAGAGGTGATTTCCGACTTTTTCAAGCTCTCGGGAAGCCATTGGCGGCGGGCCCGTTACGATATCCTGACCCTGGAGGCCCTGCGGGACGAAGAAATTTCGCCCCACGCCCTGGCCCTGGTGGCCAAGTACGACGGCCGCCACCAGGACCGCGTCCTGCGCTCCGCCATCTTCGATTTCTACCGGGTTTGCCTGCAGGACCACAATATCCTTAAGACCTTGAAAAAATGTAGTGATTTGAGCCTGTTTCCCCTGCTGCTTTATATCGTCACCCACGAACTGGTCCATATCGTGCGGTTCAGCCAGTTTTTGGCCCTCTTTGAAACTCCCGAAGAAGGCAAGCGCGCCCCTGAAGATTCGGGATTTGCCGCCAGTGATAAAATATTATGATAATGACCTTCAAGGAGGTTGGCAGTATGCCCATCTATGAGTATCAATGTGCCGCTTGCGGCCAGGTGGTGGAGCGCTGGCAGAAAATTTCCGAGGCGCCCCTAACCCAATGTCCGGTCTGTGGCGGCACCCTTCACAAACTCATCAGTTCCTGTGCCTTTCACCTCAAAGGCAGCGGCTGGTATGTAACCGATTACGCCGGCAAGAATGCGGCTGTCAGCGCCGGTGACCACCATGACGGGAGCAAAGCCGGAAGCGAAGGCGGCGGCAAAGCCTCGGGGACCAGCAAGGCCGAGGCGAGTGCTGCCCCCAAGATAAAATGAGGCACCTGCTGAAACTCCCGGTCGGGAGAAAAAGAGGTTAATAATTGGCGGAAATTAAGAGCGCCTTAGAGTTGGCCCTGGAAAAGGCCGAACAGTACGGTAAAGCCAGCCCTGAAGAAGTGGCTGCCGCCCAGTTTAAGGACCAGGGCCGCCAGCTTGCGGTTCAGTACCTCAGGGAGGAAGGGGACCTGACCGTTGACCTGAAGAATCTGCCTCCCCAGGCGGTGGCTCCGGTCAGGCTGGCCCTAAAAGAGGTTTTCCTTCGGAACATCGGCCTGCCTCGGGAAAACGTGGTAGAATCCCGCCAGGACCGGGCCCTGGAAGGGCTGATTCTGGTGGCCGACAACCCCAAGAACATGGCCCGCCTGCAAACGGAACTGGAGCAGATTCTGCAACAATTTCTCCAAATCCGCAACAACGCCCTCCAGCAGCTCAAGGCCAGGTTTGCCTCCGGGGTGGACCAGATGCAGCGGGCTCTGGAAGCCAAGCTCATGCAGAAGGTGAATGTGGATGTGGAGCACCTGCCCCAGTTTCAGGAAGAGTGGCGCCGGTTCCTGGGCCAGCTTAACGATCAGTTCGAGCCCATGCTAAAAGGGCTCAAGGACAGGATGCGCCTGAGCTGAGTTTGGCAATCAGCCCAACTGGATATCTGCCCATGAGGGGGGCGGCCTGAAAAGAAGGCCGCCTTTTTTTGTCAGGGCCGCAGGGCCCAGCCCCTCTTGTCGCGATCGCCAAAAGTTCTTTCCATCTATTGCCCAACCCCCCCTTGCGGAAGAAGGTTAGGCTGAGGGGTAAGAGAAGAATTTTGAAATGGCTGGTAGTATTAAGTCCCAGAAATAATCAGCATAAGTTATAGTCGGGGCACACCTGCGCAGGCGCGCTCAAACCGGGCCTTTCCTGGGTTGGATTCCTAACCAAAATGCCGCGTCATTTTGCCCGGAATCTCTGCAACATGACCTTGGCCCGCCATCTTGCATTTTCATTATCCAGGCTCAGGTGCGATGGAGAAAATCCCCCTGACCGCGACCCTCGCCGCGCTAGCCCTCATCCAAACGGCACAAGCGCCGGAAATTATCCCCTAAAATGGCCTGGAGCTGCTCGTCGCTCAGGTCCAGATGGAAGATCTTGTCCAACTCGGAGTCCGGATTGCCGAAAGGGTAGTCGCTGCCGAACATCAGGCGGTCGCTGCCGAAGCGTCGGACGAAGTCCTTGATTTCCGGGAACGCAGCCAGCGCAGTGTCCGCGTAAACCTGGGGGCGGCGCCAAACCCCGGCCCGGTCCAGGGCCACGTAACCGCCGTTTAAGCCCCCTAGGTGCGGGATGATCACCTTCAGGTCCGGGGCCAATTCTTCCAGGAAAAACAGGGTGTTCTCCAAAGACTCTTCTAGAAGGATAGGTAGGTTCCGCTCCCGCACCACCTGGAGGAATTCCCGGCAGCGTGGCGCGTCGTAGCGGTAGACAGGCTCATCCACGTGCCGGTGCCACTTGATGGCCACGTACTCCGGGCCCAAATCTTCCCAGGCAAAATCGTTCCACACAAAAAAGTAGGGATAAATCTCGATCTCCGGGTCCTGAATCTGCAGGAGATATTGATGAGCCCGGCGGCGGCAGGCCTGCCAGTCGGGGGTGTCCAGAAAACCGGGGTCGTAGCGGTCGTAAACGTCCTCCACCGGCGCAATAGGCGCCGCCCCGGCAATGCCGGCCTCCAGGAGCAGCGGCCGCAGGCCTTCCCAGCCCCAGTTAACGTGCTGCACCCCGGTATGCAGGTGGCTGTCGATGATGATCAGCTCGGACATCTAAGCTTCCCGTCTAACAGGTCAGGTGCAAGGCCGCGGCCAGGCGGCGTTTGGGGGCCAACTCGTTGATGACCTGACAGGCCTGCTTGGTGGGAAAGGCCATCAGATCTACCCCCTTATCCCTGAGGTAAGCGGCCAGGGCCGAGTCCACCTGCATGTGTCCGGGGCTGCCTTGTCCCACCACGAACACCTGGGGCGTGGCGGCCAAAGCCTCGGCCACATCCGCCAGTTGCAACAGGTGGCCTTCCTGGCGCCACCAGTCGCTCTTAATCTGCCCCGGCCAGATCAGGACGTCGTTCCGGAATTTCTGTCCATCAATGCAGACGAGCCCGAATTCATAGGAGTCAATATGCATGGGTTCCTCAGACCCTCTTTAACGGCCTCCATCGTCAATGTAAGGGTTAAAATAGGGCGGTGTATACCAGTATTCCAACGAGGGGGGATACCACGACCGGGGTACGGGATAATAGAATTTTTCCCAGGTGGGAGGCGCCAGCAGCGTGATCTGGCGAGCCTTGAGAAGCAGCATCCCGTCCTTTTTACCCTCCACCACCCCGGCCACCACCACTTTGCTCTGGGGAAGGTACCAATTCGAATTGAGCCATTTGTTGCTTTCCACCATGAAGCTCCCTCCGGAAGCGGTGCCCACCGGATAGAGCCGGGAGTTCAAAGGCCGCTGGTCCACCGTCAAGAGGCTGCCGGTTTGCCAGGGGCTGACGCTCATGACCAAACCCCCCAGAATTTCCAACCGACCCTTGTACCGGTCCGGGTGGGCGGCCAATTCGGCAAACCCCACTTCGGGCGCGGCCTGGTGCTGCAAAGAGGTGGAAATAGCCGGCGCGCACCCGCCCAGTGCCAGAACCAACCCCATCATCAGCCAGAAAATTTGGGCCATAGGCTTTGCCTTCCCTGAGCCGCATTTATGGGTTATTTTGTTAAAATATAAGAGTCATTCCCCTGGTGGCAAGGGAGAGCCGCCGCCGGGGGGCCGCAATTATCTTCTTATCTAATTTATAATAACTGACTACGGATTACGGGCAACTGAATTATGCCGAAAGTACGGAGAAAAGCCGCAAGGCAAGCCCGGGTGCGCCTGGAGAAGGTGGCCATTGTGCTGTTTCGGCCCCAGTTGGCCGAAAACATCGGCGCCGCGGCCCGGGCCGCCTGCAATATGGGCCTCAACCGCCTGGTGCTGGTGCAGCCTGCGGACCTGAACCGGGAGCGCATGTATATGATGGCCACCGGGCCTTCGGCCGGCTTGTTGGACACCATGCAAATCCACGATGACCTGGGGCAGGCCCTGGGACCATTTCAGTATATTGTGGGCACCACCGCCCGCCTGGGCGGGGTCCGCAACGACTATTATGCGCCCCGGGATATGGCCGGGATGCTGGTGGAGATCGCGGCTGAAAACGAGGTTGCGCTGCTCTTCGGGCCGGAAAACTGGGGTCTGACCAACGAAGAGTTGCCCTTCTGCCACGCGCTGGTGACCATCCCCACCGGCGAGTGCTCCTCCCTGAACCTGGCGCAGGCCGTGATGGTGATGACCTACGAGCTCTTCACTGCGGTGAGCACCAGACCCCGTTTCGTGCCGCGGCTGGCCAACTCCCGGGAGCTGCAAGCCATGTATGCCATGCTCCAGGAGACCCTGGTGAAGATCAATTTCATCAGCCACCAAAACCCGGAGCACTGGATGTTCAATGTGCGCCGGCTGTTCTCCCGGCATGGCCTCAGAGCCCGGGAGGCTCAGGTGATCAAAGGCATCTGCCGCCAGATCGACTGGTACGTAGGCAAGCGGCTGGAAGGAATGAAGAAATAGGAAATAATTTGTTATGCCTTAAGCAAATAGAAAACCTCTGCATCACATTTTTCATATCTTTAGACATACTCCCTCTCCCTGGGTTGGCAACGCTGCCCCCCACAGAACCGCATTTCAATAGGCATATCATATCAATAAGCCGCTTAAATTTAAAGAAGATGCGGTTTTGGCAAGTAATCCGCACTGCGGAAAATCTTTATGTTAATCAATAGGGCTTTTCAGAAGGGGGACCCATGTCAGTTCCTGGAAGGGCGTGGTGAAGGATTCTCTTCTTCTACTCGACTTGGTGCCCTTCGACCTCTGCCCAGTTAGGGGTTCCCTTAATCTCAACTTAACTACGTGGCCCAGAGGGTGCTAAAAAACGAGCGATCGTGTACAGCCGCAGATTAGAAGTTTATTTCTTGGGATTATTGCGCTTGTCACGAATGTAGATTGTTTTTGAATGACCATCACGGCTAACTCTTCCATCCACATTGAAGAGGTTGGTGGCTTTGGTGAGTTCCCCAAGCTTGCTAAAGCCATAGTTCCGAGGATCGAACTCTGGGGTCTGCTTGGCAATATTATTGCCCACTGCACTTAAATGAGCCCACCCACTATCGTCGGAAGCAGCCTCAACAGCACTTCTAAGAAGATTTACCAGTTTGGTATCTCCTTTCAGTT
>JARRQO010000254.1:0-3604 GCA_037381685.1 Deltaproteobacteria bacterium
TAATTAATATTGGTCTATTAGATTAATTGCTGAAAAAAGAAATACTTATGTAATCAGTTTAATAGTCCTCATCGCATGGGTGCTATGCATGGTTTGTCTTTTAATCAGCCCTCCGATCTCCTTTTCAGCAGCCTTATAAGCATCGTCATCCACATAGCTCAGTTCGCTATATCCACCAAGGCTATATCCGATTAGTTGAGCAAATTGTTGGCGGTCCTCATTCGAGAATGGAAGCATAGCCAGGCGGTTGAGGTCTATGCCCCCATTATCCAGCAGATATTCGACAATCTTATTCGGAAGGATTACAGTAGGTTGGCAGACACAGGCTGTCAGCCTTTTTGTTTTGGAAGGGAATGTTTACCATTTGTTTACACTCGGTTCAGCGTGGTCTCGCTGAGGTATCCGAGTCTCAGGGATTTATGAGGACTACCGCGCCGAGAGCCGATTGCACAACCTTAAAAGCGACGCTACCAAGAATGGCGCGTCCCATCCCTTGACGTCCATGAGTTCCCATAATAATCATATCAATCTCTTGGCGCTCAACCACCTCCAAGATCTTATCGACAGGGTGGCCTAATTCTACCAATGTTTCCAGTTTGGGAAAATCTGCAAAAAAATCTTTAACTAGAGCTGCCATTTTCTTTCTGGCTGATAGCTGCGCTTCCGCTTCGAAACTTGCCATATTAATATTTACATAAAAAGAGGGGAACAAGGTCACAGGTTGGGCCACATACAAAAGCAAGATGGTTGCGTTAAACTTGCTCGCGAGGTTTTGGACCCAGGGGATAATGTCCTTATAGTCCGAATCAAGATCTAGGGGGAACAGGATTTTTTGAATTTGTCTCGGGTCGGATACAATGGTGACTGCGCAGCCCTTAGCTTTTTGGGCCACTTTGTTGGTAACGCTTCCCAGGAGTAGCGCTCTGGCCCTTCCTAAGCCACGGCGGCCCATGACGATGGTGTCGAAGTCCCCCGTTTCGGCTTCATCCAGAATATCTTCGGCAACATCGTAATATTTAGGCTTGAATTTGTCGGTCACTGCGTCTTGGGGAATCCCCGCCTGCTTAAGGCGACCATGCGCTTTTTGCAACAGGCTTTGCCATTGTCTCTCTTGTTCTGCCTCCCAGTTGGTCACCAGGCGGTGTAGGGATTCTTTTTCTTTATCCCCCGCAATAATATGACCATGATCCCAGAACTCCGGGGGTAAACCTGGAAGGATATAAAGCAAAGTGACTTGAACCCCCGGGGTCTTTCCAAAGGTATTAGCAACGTATTCCACCGCGCCCCAGGCCCCTTTTGATCTATCCAGGGCAATCAGTATCTTGTTGGCCATAGCTACATCCCTCTACTATAGATTCACGCCATCTTAAACACTCGACTGAAAGTGTTCCTGGCCACGGCCTGGCAGAATTCCTGGCCAATGCCGATTCTTCCACTCCCCGGTTACGACTGGGCAGGAGGCTTTTGCCGGCGCCGCCAGCGGCAGTACTTCCAAGCTACCAAATTTTTCCAGGTATGCCAATATTACTTCCCTTCTTGAATATCTCTCCAGTCAAATATGGTTCTCATTTATACTCTTTGCCAAAAGTTTCTTCTTCTCCCCCCTCACCCTAGCCCTTGTATCTTAGGTTTAAGATGCGCTTGCTTGGATGTGGTGGTCAAGGTTAATGTTGATAAAAGAGCATGGGGTTTCCCTGGGCCAGGCCAGGGGCAGGCCCAAGGGCCTGCCCCTGGCGGGCGATGATTGCGGGCGTGGCAGGCCGTCCTAACCCTGGGTCTTTCAAGACCGTGGAGAGCGTGGCCGCCACCCCCCCTTGACCTCAACCCGAACAGTCGCAGGGGCCGCAGAGCCCGAATTTGCAAGGAAGGGAGTTCAAGGAACATGACATCTCCGCAACCCTTTGTCGGCATTGATGTTTCGGCCAAAAGCTTGGATATCGCCGTGCTTCCCGACGGCACCCACTTCTCGGTGCCGCACACTGATCAGGGCATCGCCACCCTGGTGCACCGTCTCCGGGAGCTGGGCCCACAAATCGTGGTTCTGGAAGCTACCGGGGGTTATGAGATTCAGGCAGCCTACGCCATGTCCGAGGCGGGCCTGCCCGTGGTTATTATGAATCCCAAAGTCCTGCGCCATTTTGCCAAGTCCACCGGCAAACTGGCCAAGACCGATAAACTGGACGCCCAGGTGCTGGCCCATTACGCCCAGGCCATCCAACCGCCGGTGCGTCCTCTGAAGGCCCCGGAACAGGCGGAGCTGGCCACCCTCATGAGCCGCCGGCGTCAGCTCCGGGATATGATCGTCATGGAGCAAAACCGCCGCCGCACCAGCACCCCGAGAGTGCAAGGCAACATCGATCAGCATCTGGCCTACCTTCGCCAACTCCTCAAGGACCTGGACCGGGACATCCAGGATGCCATCCGGCGCTCACCCCTGTGGCATGAAAAAGCCGCCATCCTCCAGAGCTTCAAGGGCGTCGGGCCCATCGTCAGCGCTTCCCTGATAGCGCACTTGGCGGAACTGGGTACTTCCCGGCACCCCCAGATAAGTGCCCTGGCGGGTGTAGCGCCCATGAACCGCGATAGCGGCCAATGGCGAGGCAAACGTACGATCCAGGGTGGTCGCCCCGCCGTGCGCCAGGCCCTGTACATGGCGGCTTTGACCGCGGCGCGCTGCAACCCGGTGATCCGGGAGTTTTATCAACGTCTGCGCCAGGCGGGCAAGCCGGCTAAGGTGGCCCTCACCGCCTGTATGCGTAAAATCCTGGTGATCCTGAATGCCATGCTCAAACATCGCACTTACTTTAACCCACAGCTGCCTCTTGCAGCTTGACAAACAAGACAGTCGCTCCCCCCTCAAGGGGGGAGCGGGAATATAAGGAAAAAATTTTTGGCAAGCGCTATAAGTCGCCAACCAACAGGGCAGGCCCTTTAATTCCTAAAGGAACTCTACCGTGAAAATCCTCGTAGAGGCGCGCCAGACATCCTCACGGGCAGACAGCAGGTCCGCCTTCCAGTGATTTTCATTTTCAAGGACGGCCCAAAATCGGCTAGCCCTCTTTATGCATGAACTTTTGGAATTACACGACAACGTATTGAAATATAAAGATAAAATAATTAGCCCCAAAAAGCCGGGTGTTTTTTGCACAGGCTGGAAAGCCTGTGCCACCAAGGTTTTTGGAGCCCGGCGAATTATTCGGGCTAGGGCTGTTTAGCTGTCAAAATTTTCCCATTTCATTCCCCGCCTCCGGCCCCCCATGCTCCCCTCAAACTTTGGGTGCAGAGTTTCGGGTTGCTTCGGTGAATCCGTCTCACTGGGGGGAGAGGATTTTGCCGGCCTCTCAGATTCTGACTCATCGGGCGGTTGCAGTATGGTCCCCGCCACCTTCACGGGTGCCAGGCGCTTATCTGGCCCTTTATCCTGTTTAAACTTTGCCGTCAGCTGGTCCAGAGTAAAGTCATAGCCCTCGCTTTTAATAAATTCCATGAATTCATCGGTATTTTCATAAGCCTGGGTCTTGCGCTCAAACTCGGGGTCATCATGTAAACGCTGGATAAATTCTTCTACAGTTTTAAGGGGTTCCGGCGAGTGATCCTCGGGCAG
>JARRQO010000255.1:0-2630 GCA_037381685.1 Deltaproteobacteria bacterium
CCTGGTGGAGATTTTTTCTGCCTGGGAAAATTCCTTCCGGGAAGCCTTATCCCAGGCCATTGCCACCGGGATTCCCGGCCTGCCGCTTCCCTTCGAAAAAGATACCCTGCCTCAGGTGGATCTTCTGGCCAGTGGGGTGGCTTATCCGGCTGGCGGCCAGGACGTTTCTGAGCCAATCATTGTCGAGGGCATCTGGGGGCTGGGAGCCGCGGTCGGTGAGATCGAGGCTCGCCCTTGGCGGTATAGGGTTTTCGGAGAGTCGGAAATATCCTCCACCGATTCTGGCGACCAAACCTCCTGGATTACCCGGGATATTCAGGGCGGCTTTAAAAAGGAACCCTTGCCGGTCAAGTTCCAGGCGCAGCCCTGCCTGCAGGAAGAAGAGCTGCGGACCCTGGCCCGATCTCTTGGCGTATTGTTTTCCGGCTTGCCAGGTCCTCAAAGAGTTGTCTGGGGTTTGCGGCCCGACCGCAACCTTATCATCCTGAAAAGCGGCTTGAGCGGTGAGCCCTCTTCAGCCCCGCCCCCCGCCTCCGGAAATCCGCCGCATCTGCTCATTACCCGGGGAATGAAGATTTTTCCCGGCCGGGCCTCAGGACCGGCCCTGCGGGTTGAGGTCCACCGGGTTCCCGGTCCCCATGAGGTGCCCGCCGGGACAGTACTTTTGGCTGACCGGCCGTCACTTTCCCTGGCGCCGCTGTTAAGCCAGGCGGCAGCCCTGGTAGTGGGCTGCGGCGAGGCCCACAATCATCTGGCTTTCCTGGCCCGGGAAGCAGGGGTGCCCACGATCTTCCATAGTGGTGGCAACGGGACTCTCCCCTTTGTGCCGCCCGCCACCTGGGTCAGCGTTGATACCTGCAATCTTCTGGTTTCCATCACCGACCCGGAAACCCGGATTTCCCCACCAGAGCCCGCTTCCCAGTCCAATCAACCCCTGGCCCAGAAGATTCTCCGCCGGCTCAGCCCTTACCTGTTTTCTTTAGAAGCCCCTCTTTTACCTGACCGGCCCCTGTCACCGGAGGCCTGTCGCAGCCTTCACGAGATCCTCTACTACATCTCAGAAAGACGCCTGCGGGAAATGTTCACTCTCAGTCTGAAGGTAAATGTGACTCCCAAAGACGCGGTGAGCCTGGTAACCGGGGGCCTGGTCCCCATTCTGGTCATTGATGCAGGCGGCGGGCTGTCTGAGCACGCTTCACAGGTAAATTTCGAGGCCGTCAGTTCCCTGCCTTTCCGAACCTTTCTCAAAGGGTTGATGTCAATCCCCTGGCCCAAAGCCCGCCCGGTAGACGTCAAGGGGTTTATTTCCGTGATCGGCGTCACCTCCACCACGCCTCGGGCTGAAGATCAGCTTCGCAAAGCCAGTTTTGCCCTGGTCTCCAAGGATTACATGAACTTCAGTCTGTGCCTGGGCTATCATGCCACCACCATCGAGGCCTTTCTCGGCGATAATTTGGATGACAATTACATCCGCTTCCATTACCAGGGCGGGGCCGCTTCTTTGGAGCGGCGGTTGCGGCGGCTCCAGCTCATCGGCGGGATTCTCTCTCGACTCGGCTTTAGCGTGACTCTGAAGGGTGATTTACTTGATGGCCTCGGGATCGGGGATCCTACCCAGGACTTGCTGGAAAAATTGGAAATCTTGGGCCGTTTGGAAGTTTATACCAAACAGCTGGACATGATCATGTCCACCGACGAGCTGGCGCAAGGGTATATCGAGGATTTTTTCCAAAAGCACACAAATCTCAATGGTATTGACAAAGTTCCAGAATAGTTGATCACTTGCCCTCCCCTGCCCTTCCCCACCCTACATTTGAGCCAATATCTGCTCCAGTACCGTCTGGTTGGGAGCCACAAAAGGGAGCGAAGTGGGAACCCTGGCAAGCCAGTCCAACAATTTTTCGGTCTTTCCTTGGGCCGGTGCCAAGTGAGCCGAAAGGATGGTTTTCGGGGCCATTTGACGAATCCTGTCCAGCGCTTGACCGGAAGCGCCAGGCTCAACCATATGAAACCAGGGGCTGTCCCCGCTGGCCCAACTGATCACGCCTTGAGCCAGCTCCTCCTCTGGCAAATCATCGGCATTCTGCACCGGCCGTGTCACGATGGCGCCAAAGCAATCGGCAGAGAAGAAGACTTCCGATTTGTTTTCATAGATACCGATGGTAGTTGGATTGTCGAACAAAGGCGGCCTGACGGCAGTCAATTGACGGTCCCCCACCCTGATACTGTCTCCAGAATTTAGCCAGTAAACCCGATGCATGGGTACCGGCCAAGCCGTGCTCATCCTCAGCACTGCTAAGGAGTTTGCCGCAAGTCGCGCCCTGGGTGCCGCCTCCAGAACTTTCTGAAGGTTGCCGGTATGCTCTGCATCATCGTGGGTAAGCCAGACCCACCTCAAGTCCTGAGGATCAATGATCGACTCCAGAGCCTTGATGAACTTCTCGCTCTCAATTCCCATGCCCGTGTCAACAAGGACTGGCTCTTTAGCCTTGATAACGAAGGCATTGACGGCAAGGAATCCCATGCCGGGAATGGGGAAGTAAGCGGGCAAGACGTATATATCTGGCCCAGCCTGGTAAGGCGCTAGAATTGCTGGCTTATCCATGGGCTCAACCCCTTTTTTTGAAGTT
>JARRQO010000255.1:2681-6282 GCA_037381685.1 Deltaproteobacteria bacterium
TGCAGTCACATTCACACCCGGACCTGAATTTGCGGCCTATTTTTAGCAGTTGCCAAAAGTTCTTTCCTCTTTTCCTTCTCCCACCCCGGCGGGGGAGCCCGTACGCGTTGCGCCTCCTGCCCTTAGCGCTGGAGGTTCAGAAGTCCGAAGAGTAAATTTTTGGCATCGGGTATAAATTAACCATTAATATTATTGATTGCCATAAAGGGGAGGAGATCGAAGTTTAAGCAACTCCGGCCATGTTGACATGCTCGTTCCCAAACTTATGTTTAACGAAACGGTTCGCTAGGGACCACAGCGCCGAACCGAAGGAAAATTATATTTTAATCTAGACCAAATCGCAGTCAAACGGCAATTTTCTTGTAGGGGCGGACCTATGTGTCCGCCCTTGACCGAGGGCGCATACGCAGCTGTGCCTCTACGATTCTAGGTTTTTCGACTGCGACTTGGTATTAATCCGATGCTAATCTTTTTTCCTTGAGGCTCAAATTGCAAAGCGGGAGAACCCATGGCCGCAAAGACCAACCACAATGTCTTGTTAAGTCCGTTTGATTTGCAGGGGCTTGTGCTGAAAAACCGGGTCGTCATGGCCCCGTTGACCCGGTCGCGGGCGGGAAAGCAGCGCTTACCCAACGCCTTGATGGCCGAGTATTATTGTCAACGCGCTGCCGCGGGATTGATTATTACGGAAGCCACAGTGGTTTCCAAACAGGGAATCGGGTGGCTTAACAGCCCCGGAATCTATAACGATGAACAGGCCAAGGCCTGGAAACAGGTGGTTGATGCCGTGCACGCTAAAGGGACGCCGATGTTTCTCCAGCTTTGGCACTGCGGCCGGGCTTCCCACAGCGACTTTCCTGAACGCCAGGGGTTGCCGGTAGCCCCTTCGGCCATAGGAATTGACGGGGATTTTATTCATACCCCCCAAGGTAAAAAGCCGCATGAGACGCCCCGAGCCCTGGAAACCGATGAAATCCCGGCAATTGTCGAGGATTATCGGCGGGCCGCCGCGCGGGCTCAAGCCGCAGGGTTCGACGGAGTAGAATTGCACGCCGCCAACGGCTACCTCATCGACCAGTTTTTACAATCCAAGACCAATCACCGTACCGACCGCTACGGGGGGACCTTAGAGAACCGCTACCGGTTCCTGGATGAAATCGTCAGGGCGGTGCTTAAGGTCTTGCCACCCCACCGGGTCGGGGTGCACCTTGCCCCCAACGGCAATTTCAACGATATGGGCTCCCCCGATTTTCGCGAGACTTTTCTTTACGTGGCCCAGCGCCTGAACCAATATGGACTCGCTTACCTCCACGTTATAGATGGGCTGGCGTTTGGCTTCCATGCACTCGGGCCTCCCATGGCCTCGGAAGAATTTCGCCAGGTATTTACCGGCCCCCTGATGGCGAACTGCGGTTATACCCAGGCAACCGCGGCAGCTTCGATTCGCCACGGCCATGCCGTCTTGATCTCCTTCGGTCGGCCCTTCATCAGCAACCCGGACCTGGTGGAGCGCTTTACCCACGGCTGGCCCTTGAATCCACCGGCTGACCAGAAGGTCTGGTACTCCTTTGATGAGGTGGGCTATACGGACTTTCCCAGGTATACCGGAGAAGCGGGAACCAAATAGCGGCAGGTTTTAGCCTACGCTTATCGCGATTGCCAAAAGTTTTTTCCTCTTATCCCCTCTTCCCCCGCTGGGGGGAGAGGGCTAGGATGAGGGGGGGAGAAGAAGAAACTTTTGGCAAAGATTATAGTCAGCTAGGCGGAAACTGAATTTTCGGCCCTAGCCTGTCAAATGCGGCCGGAAAACCACAAATGACGGCAAGATTTCTATCTCAAGCTTGCTTGGAGGATTGCCATAATGAGCAAATACATGCAGCTTACGGTTACGGTTAATTCTTACTATCAACAAAATCTCGAGGACGCTTATCCCAATCTGGCCCGCCGCCTGAAGGCGTTAGATCAAGACTTGGTGAAACGTAATCCTTCACTTTACGCCCTAGCCGGGCAGTTGGATAAACTGCTTTATAAGTTCGATGGTACGCCGGTCAGAGATGTGCTTTTGCGGTATAAAGATGATCTTCGCAGCCTCCATAAGACCATTGAAGCGGCTCTAGCCGACTGGAATCTCACCCGGGCTGATCAGGCCCTATACCAGATGGAGGATATATTCGACAAAATCGAATCCGAATTATTTTAGTATCATGTTTCAGAGATAACTTTAATAAATCAGAGCTCCAAATTCCCCCTCCCTTGGTGGGAGGGGGCTAGGGGGAGGGGGAAATAAGCTATTGTAATCATGAATCATTTTATCACTCCCACCCTAACCTTCCCCCATCAAGGGGGAGGGAATGATGATCTTGTCTTTTTAAACATTTTTCTGAGACGCGACACTAGCCTTTAACCGCGGAAATCGCATGCCGCGCCCGCCCTTTCATCCTTAACAACCACAGCTCACCCCGGCCCAGTAGGTGTCCACCCGGTTCTGGATTTCGCCGAGGAGGGCCTCGTTGCGCTCAGGCTTAAAGAGGTGGACGAAGCGCTGCTGGCGTTTCAGGTATTCTTCCACCGGCAGGCGGGGGTGGGGGATTTTGGTGTGCGTCACCTGGCCCTGCACGTATTCCTTCAGGGGCCAGAGGCCGGTTTTCACCGCAATTTTCCCGATCTCCACCGCGTCTTTGGGGTCAAAGCCCCAGCCGGTGGGGCAGGGGGCCAGGGCCAGGATCAGGCGCGGGCCTTTGATTTCTTTGGCCTTCTTGATTTTGCGGCTGAGGTCCAGGGGTTCGGCGCCCACGACCGTGGCCACGTAAGCCGGCCGATGTGCGGTCCAGATGGCGAAGAGGTCTTTTTTATAGCCGGCAAACCCGGCCCGGCCCAGGCTGGTGGCGGTATGGGCCGCGTGGGGCGTGGCTTCGGAGTACTGCTGGCCGGTATTGCCGAAGCCCTCGTTGTCGTAGCAGAGATAGAGAAAATTGAGGCCCCGCTCGATGGCGCTGGAGGTGGCGGAGAGTCCCATACCATAGGCCGAACCGTCTCCCGTTAAGACCACCACCTCCAGGTCTTCTTCGGGCGGAATGCGGCCTTTAGCCAGGAGCACGTCCAGGGCGTCCCGCACTCCCTGGGCCCCGGCCGGGGCCGAAGCCATGGCGGTGTAGAGCCAGGAACCCCGGAACGGGGTAAAGGGATAGACCGCCAGGAGCGTCAGGCAGCCCGCGGCGTTGATGAACACGGTCTTCGTCCCCAGGATGTCATAAACTTCGTGCACCGCCTCCAACCCCCCGCACCCGGCGCACATTGGCGTGCCGCTGCCCAACAGATGGACGGAGGGGAGGGGTTGGGAAGATTTGGGTTTGCTGATGTTCATTCTTTCTCCTCATGAATGAACCTTAAATTTATCATACTTACTGTCTAGGCCGTGCCCACTCTACATTTGCTACATTTGCTCGTTAGGTACCACAACCTTTGCCCATTTTGGGAATGCATAGCTTGGGTCGTCCTCTATCTCAAATTGTTCGATGCCAGGACAAATCAGCGTCTTTCGTTCCAACTGAATGGCGGCAAAGTAATTATGATAAACTCTAATAGAGATATCAGCTTCAGT
>JARRQO010000256.1:0-3592 GCA_037381685.1 Deltaproteobacteria bacterium
CTTCATCCATTACATGACCACCCGCTTGGTGGAGATCGCCGAAATCCTGGAACACCACGGGCTCATCGGCGGCGGGGTCTATTCTTTCTCCTACCTGGTGCTGGGGCCGCTGGTGTCCTTTGTGGCGGTGGCCTCCATCATGGTGGACTATATCCTCACCGCCTGCATCTCCGCAGTAAGCGCGGTCTTAAACGCCACGTCCTTTTTTCATCCGCCGCACCACCTGGTGATAATCCTGGTGCTGGTGACCATCTGGACCATTGCCGGCCTCAACATCCTGGGAATTAAGGAAAACGCCCGGGTTACCTTCGCCATCTTTGTCTTTGCCTCGCTGGTATTCGTCACTCTGATCCTCTCCGGCGTCCTGGCCCTGGACAGTTATTCCCTGGGGCGTCTCAAAGGCGCGGCCCTCAAGACCGCCTCCGATCTGCATCCGGGTTCCCTGGCCGAAAGTTATCATATCTTTATCGCCCACATCGCCTTTTGTATCCTGGCCTATTCCGGGGTGGAGTCGGTGCTTCAGACCGCCGGCCTGGTGCGCAGTTGGCGGGAAATCGGCAAGGCCTACATCTTTCTGGCCCTCACCGTGGGCCTGGTGACTCCCATAGTGGCGGCCCTGGCCCTGTCTGCGCCCATCGATTTCCACAAACATGAAGGCGACCTCATCACCCATTACGCCACCATGCTCAACGGCCTGCCCTTCGGGGTCATCGTCGCCCTTTTGGCCAGCTTTACCCTGATCATGGCGATGAACACCGCGTACGTGGCCTCCAGCGAGCTCATCGAGCGGGTGGCCCACCGCTATGGCTTCCACTGGATCATCGCCACCAACCGGCGCCAATCCCTCTACCGCATCCACATTGCCAGCGCCACTTTCTTCTCCATCATCATCCTGATCACTTCGGGCAAACAAGAGACCCTGGCGGATATGTACGCCCTGGGACTCTTGGCCAGTTTTTGCATCAATATGGGGGCCTTGATCATTTACCGTTATTTCATGGGCACCAAGGAGCTGATCCACTTTTACACCTCCCGGGTGGTCACCCTGATCATGTTCATCATCTTTGTAAGCTGCTTTATCCTCCTGGCCATTATGAAGACCCACGGCACCATGCTGTGGGCCGGAGTCACCAGCCTGGTGCTGCTGGGCGGCTTTTTGGTCGCCAAAAAGCGGGCCCCGGAGCTCAAAGAGATCGAGAAGGGCGACAACGAAATGGAACTGATCCTCTACCTGGCCGAGTCCTCCGAGCCGGATATCCACCTGGTGTTCAAGCGCTCCCAGGACACTTCGGGGCCCACCGAGGACAACGTAGCGTACATCACCTTTTATTCCCCCCGGGCCGGCATCGCCCCTAAACTGGGACGCAACCATTTCCGCTTTCCCCTCCTCAAGTTGAGCCTCTATCACCGCCTGGTGGCCCTGCTGCGGGTGGTGGAATACGAATTGACCGACCGCCAGGTCACCGTCCACCTGGGCTGGCCCATGTCCTCCTGGCTGGACCGCATGGCCATCGGCGTCATGACCTTCAACCTGATGCGCCTGCCCCGCCTGTTCCCCAATTTCCGGTTCATCATGAGCTACAGCGAACCCACCGGTTCCGCCACCAATATCCAGGCCGATTCGGTGAAATAAGGCTGCCGCGGCTTCAATGGCAGATACTCAATGATATAAGTAAGTTAGCCGAAAAGGCAGGTAACTAGAAGTGGCTCACTCTAATCAACATGCAGGTGCAGGGCCCTCGCCTGCGGCTAAAAAAGGGCTGGACAAAGGGGGGCAATGTCCCGCTTTTGCACCGTGAACTCCAAACTTTTCGGACAGATGTACTTTTGCAATCCGGCTTTTTAGACCGCGACCGGGTTTCCGAGACGCGTTAGGCCTCCTGCCCCTGCCCCAAACTGAGGCTCAGGACAAAAACCGGCCATCGTCCCGGGCGCCGGCGAGGCGCTCCTGATTCTTGGCTATCCAGCCGCTGGTCGCCTCGATCCGGGTATCGAATTGGGGCACGTAAGGCTTGAGGTCCAAAAGCGGGGTGCCGTCAATGATATCCACATCCCGGATGTGGAGCCGGGCACCTTCCCGGCGTTCAAGCCGCACAATGGACAGCCCGATGGGGTTGGGGCGGGCCGGGGCCCGGGTGGCGAACAGACCGCGCTGGGTATCATCCAGAAAGGGCTTAACCTTGAGGGAAAATCTCCCAGCCAGGTGGCAATGGTAGAGCAGGATAAGGTGCGAAAAGCCCTCGAGATCCTGGAGGCCTTCTTGGTATTCCGGCATGACTTCCACGATTCCCGGGGTATCTTTGGAGGCGCTCGGTTGGATGGGTGTGCCTGTCGGTTCCTTGAAGGGAGAATGAATTGTGCCGATGGGCCTGAAAATGATATCGCCTTGCATGTGTCACTCCATTCAAGCTCGGATTTCTCAAAAGTTTGCCTTGCTGCCTGAATCAGAGTGTACCGGGCTTTGCCCGGAGGGGCAATGAAAACCTGGTCTTTTTCAAGCCTGGAGCTCTGCGGACTTGCAGGAACGGGCTCCTGGCGCTGCCCCAGAGCCCTTTTCGTCATCTGAGCGAGCGAAGGACTTCATATATTCATAGTCGCTTCGCTCCCTCAGAATGACAGGCATGGATATATGTGCCAGAGGCTGATGGTAGTCGCAATAAATTTAGGTCAGGAAATCAAAGGGGAAAGCCTGGTCAGGCCACAAACTCGGCCCCCCTGGCTTTCAAGGAATTGGTCACCTTTAAGGCCCGGATAAGCCGGCCGGAATACCCCCCCACATTACCGGGACCGTTGTAGCGCCGGGTAAATTCCTGCCAGTTGGCGTTTCTGATAAACCGGACCAACCGGTTGCTTTCCACAAACCCGAAAAATCCGGCCACCTGTTCCACGCACGAATCCTGAAAGGCCAATACCATGGCCGTCAGGCTCGGGTGCCGGGTCACCTGCCAGTTGAAGCCCATCAACTGGGGCAAGCCGTAACTGGTGGATAGCAGGGCGGCCTCGGGGTTCACTCCATAGGCCCGGCCCAGGTTCTGCCATTCATCCTGCTGGCCGCCGCGGCTATAATACACCGACTTCCCCGCTTTTCTTCGAAAGACCGCGGGTTCAAACCGGATAATGACCAGGCCGGTTTTGGGATGGTAAGCCATTTTGGACTCCACGAAGAAGACCGCCAGCGTGGTTTCCACCGGCAGGTCATAGGACTGGGCCTGCTGGAAAATGGCCGCGCCGTAACGGTTCCACAGGGAGCAAATACTGTTCTCTTCCGGGGTCTGCCCCACCAGGGGCGGACCGGGCGGGGGACTGACCGGGGTCGCAGGCGGGCGGAACACCAAATCCCCCAACGTGGCCAGGATGTCGGGGCGGGCCGGAGCACAGCCGTAGCATTCCTGAAGACGCTGCAAGGTGGCCGGACCCAGCTTGGCATCCTGGGGCATGATGCCCTCCCGGGCGGTTATATCCATAGTCTTTCCTGAAGTTAGGCGGAGTTTTATTAAGCCGAGTTGCTGCTTCATTTTACCACAGAAACCGAATCTACCAAGGATAGATGCGGCTGGGGACGTGGCCGCAAGTTAATTCTTTGGCGATTTGG
>JARRQO010000257.1:0-5821 GCA_037381685.1 Deltaproteobacteria bacterium
CCAGGGGTATAACCTTGCATAACCTTTATGAACCGGCGGCTCCAAAATCACCGGCTCAAACTGCTCAAGGCCCATAAAACTCCTTCACCTTTAAGAACCGCGAGTCAAGCGGCCAAATTCGCCTTCGATCTTAGTATTATGTCCCAGAAGTTATGTAAGGGCGCGCCTGTGTAGGCGCCCTCATGGGTGATCTAACCTTATCTCCCTTTCATCTGACTTTTCAGGTTATTCAGCCTCCTTTGCATCCGCTCGAGTTGCTGCCGGTGCTGCATCTGCATCTGGGGATTCTGGGGGCCGCCCATCTGCTGCATCAAGGTCCCCATCTGGTTCATCATTTGCAGCATTTCCCTCTGCTGCGCCGGGGTCCAATTACCGTACCCCATCATCTGATGCATCTCCCGCATCATCCCGGACATCATCCCCAGGTTATGCTGCATTCCGGGCCCCATCATATATTGGCCGGAACCCATCATGCCGCCGCCCCCATGCATGCTGCCGCCGCGGTGCGTCTGGGCCAGCAAAACCCCGGGAAACAGAATGAGCGCCCCGGCCAGAACCGCAACGATTCTGCTTTTCATAACCGCCTCCTTGTCCCGGTTTTTTAAGCTAAATACCCAATATCCCCGCTCCAGGCGTCCCTGACCTCAGGCAAACCGGAACTGTTTTCAGTCTCAACTTCCCTCCCGGGTCGGCGAGGAGAACTTAAAGGGTTACATGCCTGAGGCGCAAGGCGTTGCTGATCACGGACACGGAACTGAAGCTCATGGCCGCCGCGGCAATCATCGGGCTGAGCAAGACCCCGAACCAGGGGTAGAGCACTCCGGCGGCAATGGGAATGCCGATAGAGTTGTACACAAAGGCGAAGAACAGGTTTTGCCTGATGTTTCGCATGGTGGCGTTGCTCAAGCGCCGGGCCCGCACGATCCCGGTCAGGTCGCCCTTTACCAGGGTGACCCCGGCGCTGGCCATGGCCACATCCGTGCCGGTACCCATGGCAATGCCCACCTGGGCCTGGGCCAAGGCCGGCGCATCATTGATGCCGTCCCCGGCCATGGCTACCATCCGGCCCTCCCCCTGGAAACGCCTGACCGCGTCCGCCTTCTGGTCCGGGAGCACCTCGGCCACCACTTCGTCGAGCCCCAGCTTGCCGGCCACCACCTGGGCGGTGGTTTGGCTGTCACCGGTGAGCATGACAATGTTGATGCCTTCGCCATGCAGGGCCGCGATGGCCTCCGGGGTGGTCTCCTTAATCGGGTCGGCCACCCCCACCAGCCCTGCGGCCCGGCCGTCCACGGCCACAAACATAACGGTCTGGCCATCGCCCCGCAAGGACTCGGCCCGGGAAGCCAAATCGCCGGAGTCGATCCCCAACTCCTCCAATAACCGGCGGTTGCCCAGAGCCACCCGGCGGCCGTCTATCCGGCCGGTTACGCCTTTGCCGCTTACGTATTCAAAGTCTTCGGCTGCCGCCGCTTTCACCCCCCGGTCTTGGGCCCCCTGGACGATGGCGGCCGCCAGGGGGTGTTCGCTGCCGCGCTCCAGGCTGGCCGCCAGGTGCAGCAAGGTGGATTCATCCATCCCATTAACGGAGGCCACCGTGATCAGCCGCGGTTTGCCTTCCGTCAGGGTCCCGGTCTTGTCCACCACCAGGGTATTAATTTGGCGCATGACCTCGATGGCTTCCGCGCTCTTAAACAAGACCCCCGCGGAGGCGCCCTTGCCGCTGGCCACCATGATGGACACCGGGGTGGCCAGTCCCAGGGCGCAGGGGCAGGCGATGATCATAACCGCCACCGCGTTGATGATGGCATGGGCCATGCGCGGCGCCGGTCCCAACATGGCCCAGACAATAAAGGTGATAATGGCCACGCCCACCACCGCGGGCACAAAATAAGCCGCGGCAATATCCGCCATTTTCTGGATGGGAGCCCGGCTCCTCTGGGCTTCCGCCACCATCTTGACGATCTGGGCCAGGAGGGTCTCGGACCCTACCCGCTGGGCCTCCATGATCAGAGACCCGGAGCCATTCAGGGTGGCCCCGACCACCTGGCTGTCAGGCCCCTTCTCCACCGGGATGGACTCCCCGGTGACCATGGATTCGTCCACCGAGCTCTTGCCTTCCAGGACCACGCCGTCCACCGGCACTTTCTCGCCGGGACGCACCCGCAGGCGGTCGCCCACCTGCACTTCTTCCAAAGGGATGTCCTCCTCGGTGCCGTCTTCCCTGAGCCGGCGGGCCGTCTGGGGGGCAAGGTCCAGGAGGGCCCGGATGGCCGCGCTGGTCTGTCCCCGGGCCCTTAACTCCAGGACCTGGCCGAGCAGCACCAGGGTGACGATAACCGCCGCGGCTTCAAAGTATACCGCTACCCCTCCTTCGGGACCGCGGAAGGAAGGAGGGAAAACCTGGGGAAAAATCTGGGCCACCAAGCTGTAGACGTAGGCCACCGTAACCCCCAGGCCGATGAGGGTGAACATGTTGAGGCTGCGGTTGATCAGCGAGTTCACGCCCCGCACCAAAAACGGCCAGCCGCCCCAGAGCACCACCGGCGTGGCCAAAGCCAGTTCGATCCAGCCCCATACCGCGGCTGGCGCCACCTGCTTTAGCGGCTGTCCTGGAAACAGGTCGCTCATGGCGATAACAAATACCGGGATGGTTAACACCAGGGACACCCAAAACCGCCGGCGCATATTCGTAAGTTCGGGATTTTCTTCTGCTTCCCTGGATGCCGTACGCGGCTCCAGAGCCATGCCGCACTTGGGACAACTCCCCGGCTCCTCTTGCACCACCTCCGGATGCATGGGGCAGACCCACTCGGTTTTGGTCGAAGGCTGGATCGACTCCACCGGTTCCAGGGCCATGCCGCACTTGGGGCAGGGGCCCGGCTGCGATTGCCGGATTTCCGGGTCCATAGGGCAGGTGTATTGCCTGCCCGCGGCCTCTTCGCCCCTTTCCGCCTCGGCCTCAGGTTTCTTGGTCTCCGGCGGCTTGCCCAGGTAACGTTGCGGATCTTCCTGAAATTTAGCCAGGCACTGGGAACTGCAAAAGAAATATTCCCGTCCCTCAAAGGAGGTCTGGTGGGGAGAATCCGGGGCCACCTCCATGCCGCAAACCGGGTCTTTATGAACCTGCGGCCCTGACGCAGCTTCAGAGCGGGGGCCTTCCCCGGCCGCCGGCTCCAAAGCCATCCCGCATTGAGGACATCGGCCGGGCTCCGCTCGCCGCACTTCGGGATGCATGGGGCAGGTATAAAAACTCGGGGAGGCCTCCTCTGTCCCGGCTTCCGGGGCAGGACCGCCGGATGCTTTATTTTCTGACAAGCATTTTTCCGGATTCTCCCGGAATCGCTCCAGGCAAGCGGGACTGCAGAAAAAATAGTCCCGGCCGCCATGGGTTAAGCGGTGAGGGCTGTCTGCGGCTACTGCCATGCCACACACGGGGTCGCGCCGGCCGTTTTGCTGGAAATCAGACATGCAGGGCACCACAACGGGGAGTGATCTAGATCGGATTTAAAGATAACTACGATTCCCCAAGATGCAAGGGCACAAGCTGTTCCTGCCCTGCTGAGGCATGTCCTCGGGAAGGGAGGGAATTTTCCTACCCGGCGGATGGTGTCCCGGGCCGCCTGATCCAGGAGATTATGTCCCGAGGCGCGGCTGACCCGAAAGGACAATATCTGCCCGCCGGCGGCGATGGTAAACCGCATCACTACCACTCCCTGCAGGCCGCGGCGGCGGGCCATCCAGGGATATTTTTTCTGTCTCTCCAAAAGTTGGCGCACGGTGTACAGATAGCTCCGGAGGGCCGAGCCCGAGCCTGTGCCCCGCCCCGTGCCCCGGCCCACTCCGGACCCGGAGCCGCCTCCCCGGCCGCCACCCCGGCCACCCCGTCCCGTACCCCGCAGGCCGGCAGTCGCGCCGGAGCCGCGGCCATGGCGGGCCGTAGTAGTGGAGGGTCCGGGAGGGGTCCTGGTTATGGCAGGCGCCGGGGCCGGGGTGGGGATAACCGGGGCTTTGGTGGGCTCCGGCAGAGAGCGGACCGGCTTGGGTTTAGGTTTGGGCTTGGGGCGCGGTCTGGGTTTGACCCGGGGTTTGGGGGCCGGGGCCGGCGCGGGTTTAGGAGGCGCGGGCTTCTGGCAGGTTACCGGCCCGGGACTGCCACCGCCTCCATGGGGCCCGGGCCTATAGGGCACCAGGTTAATGGTTTTCACCGGCACCACGATCCGGGTTTTTTTGGGTCTTTCGTGAAAGGCCACCAGCACCGCGGCGACGATCAGGGCATGGACCGTCACCGAGCCTACCAGGCCCCAGGACCAGTTTCCCCGGGAATCCCCGGGATTATCTAAACCCTGATAACCGGCCGCCATGACTACTTCTGCTCGACCTCGATGCCGATACGCTGGACCTTCAGACCCCGCAGGCGGTCGATTACTTCAATGAGCCGCCCGTGGCGGGTGTCGGCATCCGCCGCGATGATGGCCTGGGCCTCTTTGCCCCGGTGCTGGGCCGTAAATACCCTGTCAAAATCGCTATCCCGGGCCAGCTTCACGCCGTTGACCGCAATGTGGCCCTCCCGGTCAATGCTGATGATGATGGGCACGCATTCCAGCTTGTCGGCCTGGGCGGCCTTGGGCAAGGCAATGTCAAAGGTCCGGGGCATCATCACCGTGGCCGTCAAGAGAAAAATAATCAGGATGACCAAGACGATGTCCACGAACGGGGTCATGTTGATTTCGGTGATGGGACCGTGAATGTTGCCTCTCATACCAATCCTCCGGCCTGGCGGGGGGGAGTGAACCTCACCGGGTCCGCAGCGGCGGTCTCGCCGGCCTCGGCCGGGGGCTCCAGGTGGGCCAGGAGAAGTTGCTCCAGAACCCGGGAGCGCTCCTGCACCACGTGCAGGCGGCGGTGGAAAAAGTTGTACATCATCACCGCGGGGATGGCCACCAACAGACCCACCGCGGTGGCCACCAGGGCTTCGGCGATGCCGGCCATCACCGCCGGGCCGCCGCCCCCTTCAGTCAGGGCCAGGTCTTTGAAGGCATGGATGATCCCCAAAACGGTGCCGAACAGGCCGATAAAAGGCGCATTGGCTCCCAGGGTGCCCAAAAAGCTCAAGCGCCGCTCCAAAAAGAGGCTGATTCTAAGCCGCTCACCCTCCATGATATCCTGGACCGCAGCCTTACCCCGGGGAATCTCATGCAGGCCGGCCAACAGCACCCGGGCTTCCAGGCCGGGTTCGGTCTCACACCGGGACGCGATTTGGGCCCAATCGCCTTGACGCAGGGCGGGGGAGATATCCGCGACAAAGGGGTCCGACTTGAAGCGGTAACGATAGAAGGTCAGGGCCTTGTCAATCATGATGGCCAGCGACACCACACTTAACCCGATGAGCAGCCACAGCACCCAGGCGCTGCCGCCCAGGGCGATATTCAGCAGGGCCTTAATTATGTCCATGCATTTCCCCTTAAAAGAAAAAAAGCCATGAATTACAGTCCTTCCGGGCCGCAATCGCCTTCATGGCCTAACTTTAAGCTGGTTAAATTTTTGCTTTCACGGCAGGGAGTTCATTCTCCCCGGTTAGCAAAAAATTATAATCTTATAATTCCGCAAATGTCAACCCGGATTTCCTCTTCAGATAGTCGCTTTGGCAGTTTAGATTTTTCACCATGGTACGAAAGAAATGGGGTTGACAGGAAAATCCCGCCGTGGTATTGGTCTTAGCAATCAGGGAATTGAACTCCCTGGAATTTTACTTCACAGCATTTTTAACTTAATTAAGCCACGAAGGCCGCTACAGTCGCGTAGATGACCTGCCGTGGCT
>JARRQO010000258.1:0-6416 GCA_037381685.1 Deltaproteobacteria bacterium
TTTGTTCAGCGCCAGGCCAATGACGTTGCGCATGATCTGGTTGGTGCCTTCGTAGATCTGGAGGATCTTGGCGTCCCGCATCATCTTTTCCACGGGGTATTCCCGCATGTAGCCGTGGCCGCCCATGACCTGGACCGCGTCGATGGTGGCCTGCATGGCCATGTCGGTGGCAAAGAGTTTGGCCATGGCCCCTTCTTTGGCGTAATCCTTGGGGTTGGTATCGAGGTGCCGGGCCACCGCGTAGGTCAGGGCCCGGGCCGCTTCGATCCGGGTGGCCATGTCGGCCAGGAGGTGCTGGACCGCCTGGAAGGAAAAAATGGGGGCTCCGAACTGTTGACGCTCCTTGGCAAAACTGCCGGCTTCATCCAGGGCGCTCTGGGCCAGGCCCACGGCCAGGGCGCCTGCGCCAGGCCGGGCGTTATCCAGGGTTTTCATGGTGATAATAAACCCCAGGCCGGCTTTGCTGATGAGTCGGTCGGCGGGGATGCGGCAATCTTCCAGGATGATTTCCCGGGTGACCGAGGCCCGGATGCCCATCTTCTTTTCTTTTTTGCCGAAGGAGATGCCCGGATCGGTCTTTTCCACCACGAAGGCCGAGGCCCCCCGGGCGCCTTTGGCGCGATCGGTGAGCGCGATGATGGTGTAGAATTCGGCCTCGCCGGCGTTGGTGATCCACTGCTTGGTGCCGTTCAGGACATAGCTGTCCCCGTCTTTGGTTGCGGTGGCGGCAATGGCGCCGGCGTCACTTCCCGCCTGGGGTTCGGTCAGGGCAAAGGCGGCCAGAGCCTCGCCCCGGGCCAGGGGCGGCAAATACCTGGCTTTTTGGGAGTCGCTGCCAAAGAGCAGGAGCGGATAGGCCCCCAGGAAGCTGGCGGCATAGGTGGTGGCTACTCCCACGCAGCCCTCGGCCAGGGCTTCGAGAACCAGCACGTTCTCCATGCATCCCAGCCCCAGCCCGCCATATTCTTCGGGGATGATGGTGCCACACAGGTCGGCCTGGGCCAGATCGGCCATGATGTCCTGGGGAAAGATTTCTTCTTCGTCCAGTTGCGCCCGGATGGGCTTGATGCGCTCGTAAGCGATCTGACGGGCCAAATCCTGGAGCATCTGCTGCTCTTCGGTGAGCAGGTAATTCATGGCTCCTACTCCGCCGCTTCCGGGATCACCAGCCGCCCTTTGTAGAACCCGCAATGGGGACAGGCATGGTGGGGCAGCCGGTACTCATTGCATTTGGGGCAAGTGGATAACTGCGGCGGCCTCAGGTGATCATGGGAGCGGCGAGAATTTTTCTTGGAAATGGATTTCTTGCGCTTGGGTAAAGGCACGGGCGTCTCCTTAGATTTTCAACTTTGCCAGCTCGGCAAAGGGGGAATTAGCGGCTTGGGGCTGACAGCGGCAACTTTGCCGATTGAGGTTGCTGCCGCAGTGGGGGCAGAGGCCCTGGCAGGTCTCCTGGCACAGCGGCTTTACGGGGATCATGAGAATTATCTGCTCCCTCAGGAGGCTTTCCAGATCCACCCCCTCTCCGGTATAATAGTCCAGGTCCAGGTCAGCGGCGCTCAGTTCCTCATCTTCCGCTACCGCGGTCGTGGGCCGGGGGATCAACAGGAGGTCAAAGTCGGTGGCCACCGGATGGGCAAAGGATTCCAGACAACGGCTGCAGGCCAGGTCCAGGTAGCCCGACAAGTGCCCCCGTACCAGGATGTCCCGGCCATGTTTCGCCAGGTGCACCACCCCGTTGATGCGGCCACCGGTAAACTCCAGGCCCGGGTCCGCTTCCCGCCAGAGTGCGAACCACTCCGGGGGCAAGTCGATGGCAACCTCTTTGCCGGTATCGGGGATGGACTTGATGGCAATATGTAAGCTCTTAATTCTCATGGCTTGCATTTCATTTAATACTTAATCCAAAATAATTTAATATATAAAAATCTGGCCAAGTGTCAAGATACCAGGGGCCGCGGCTGCTCAAACGCAAAGCGTCTGTCTTGCCGCCAAAGCGTCTTCGACCTTTCGGAGAAAAAACGTCTGATGCTATTGCAAATGATTCTCAGTAATGATAAATAAAAAAATTCACGAATCCCTCATCCTTTTTGAAGGGGCCATCTGCGGCGATTAGTATGATTATTTCTCTTATCGGTCAACCCAATTGCGGCAAGAGCACCATTTTTAATTATTTCAGCGGCTATAAGGCCGCGGTCTCCAATTTTCCCGGCACCACGGTGAAGTATACGGTCAGCCAGGTGGCGTTTGAGGGCGAGGAACTCACCTGTGTGGATCTGCCCGGGGTTTATTCCCTCACTTCCATAGACCCGGCGGAGCGTGAATCCCGGAACTATCTTTTGGCAGGCAAATCCGATGTGATCATCAACGTGATCGACGCCTCCCTTTTGAGCCGGAGCCTGGAACTCACCCTGGAGTTGATGAGCCTGGAGCGCCCCCTGGTAGTGGCTCTGAACATGATGGATGAGGCGGCCCGCAAGGGCATCAACATCGATGCAGCCAGTCTCTCGAAGCTGTTGGGGGTGCCGGTGGTGACCACCGTGGCCGCCGCGGGCCGGGGCCTGAGCGGCCTGTTGCGGGCCGCGGTCAGCGCCGGCCGGGCCGCAATATTGCCTGCTCAGATCCAGTTTAGCCGCGATATCGAAGAAGAAATCGATTCCCTGGCGGATCAACTGGATTTTAGCTTTTCCCAGAAACTGAAGATGCCCTGGCGCTTCCTGCTGATCAAGTCCCTCGAGGACGACCCCTATGTGATCGAGGAGATCGGGCGCCGGGATGGAGAGGTGGTCCACTGGGTCAAAAACAGCCAGAAGATCCTGGCCCAGACCCATGGCCGGCCACCGGAAACCGTGATTTCCTCGGAGCGTCACGCCGTAAGCGTCAATCTTTTCGAGCAGACCGCCAAGGTTTTGCCGGCCCAGAAACCCGGATGGCGAGACCGCCTGGACAAAATCGCCACCCACAAGTTTTGGGGCTATGTGCTCTTGCTGGCGGTCATGACCGCTTTTTTCGTAACGGTTTTTAAGGTTTTGCCGTTCCTGCTGGGGCTGGCCCTGCTGGAAGACAGCGGCTACCTGCCCCGGGTGGCCTTCCTGATGGATAATTTCATGCATTTTCTAGGCCTGCACGGCAAGTCCATCATCCCCTTCATCCTGGGCTACGGCTGCAGCGTGCCCGCGGTGATGGCCACCCGGATTATGGAGTCTCCCCGGGACCGCCTGGTGGTTTCCCTGCTGGCGGTACTGGTCCCCTGTTCGGCCCGTTCGGTCATTATCTTCGCGCTGGTGGCCTATGCCCTGGGGCCTTACTGGGCCTTGGGGGTCTATTTCTTCAACCTGGTGGTCATTGCCCTGCTGGGAAAAATATCCACCTGGATTCTGCCCGAGGCTTCCCCGGGCCTGTTAATGGAGATTCCCGAATACCGCTTGCCCACCATAAGGAACGTGGCCCGCAAATCCTGGCACAGCCTGAAAGAATTCATCGTAGTGGCCTGGCCCATCCTGATTGTGGGGAGCCTGATCCTGAGCCTGTTGCAATTCTGGCGCCTGGATGTTTATGTCAATGACCTCTGCCGTCCCTTTACCTATGTTCTGGGCCTGCCTGCCGCGGTGGGCACCACCCTGATCTTCGGGATCATGCGCAAAGAGCTCTCCCTGGTAATGCTCACCGAGGCTTTGGGCACCACCCAGATCACCGCGGCGCTGACCCTGACGCAACTTTTAACCTTTACCATCTTTGTCCTGTTTTATATGCCCTGCGCGGCCACCATTGCGGCCATGAGCCGGGAGTTGGGCTGGAAAGGCGCGGCCGCAGCCGCAGGCATATCACTCATCCTGGCCCTGATCCTGGGCCTGCTCACCCGCGGCTTCGGAATCCTGGTGTTTTAAGAAGGACTTGGGGGGAGACCAGGAGCCCTTAAAAAATTAAAAATACCCGCCTTCTCTTTCCGTTTTTGCCGAGGCGCTTAGTTCCTCATCTGCCGCCACCGCCGGGCCACCAGGGGCAACTCCGACTCCAACAATTTGGTGACAAAATGGGGCCATGTTTAAATATCAAAAATTTGCATGGTTATTTTAGTAATAAAACCTATTACTTGAGTATATTTTCTTAGGACATTTGGCACATTTCGGAAATTTCCTTTCACTTTGTGCATTTGTAACGTTCCACTTGCAGAAAAAAAGCGGGACTGGTTCCATTAAGTGCCAGATATTTATCGGTTTTTAGCGTTACAGTCTCAGAGGTGTACCGCAATTATTCCCGGATGTGCCGCTGATGTTCCGCAACACACCGCTGGTGTACCGCAACGGGGCGCGGAAAAAACCGCTTCCGCAAAAATTTTTTCCGCAACGCCGGGAGATTGGTGCACATGGGTTCCACTTTAACGGAAAAAAGCGGCGGTTCCAGAAGGCAGTAGACACTTGACCCGGTTTTGGCGCGAGACACATAAGACAGATTGGGGGGAGAAACAGGGTGGTTTTTTTCCTGGTTTTGGTCAATTGTCTTAGGGAGTAGGGGTAAGTAGTTAATTTTTCGTTAATATTGGCAAAGGGAAGTAAGGGGTTTTTTTCGTCCCTAATTCCGCCCCCGCCAAGGGGGGAGGCGCGGCGCTTTCCCGCCCTACCGGTTCTACGGGTTTTCGAGGCGGGAAAATTAGGCCGATGGGGGGAAAATGGGGCCGGTTTTTTTCGGTTTGTGCCGCATGACTCGGGGGGAGAGGGCGGTCATATTGATAACTATTGAATATTTCCATTAATATTGATGGTGGAAAATGAGCCGCCAGCCATGTCTCACTTGCCACACTAGCCTGCTTTATTGAGGAACTTGGGTAATTCTACGACAAGGTATTGAAATATAAAGATAAAATAAATAGAAAATAAATAGCCGCAAAACGGGGTCTTGGCCCATGCTGGCAAGCCTGTGCCACCAGGTTTTTGCAGCCCGGCGAATTATTCGGATAAGGCGACCCGGCGGGTCGCCCCTACGGTGGGGTGACGGGGCAGGCTGAAGGGAGTGAGGATATGAGAGGTGGACAGCCGGGGGCGGCTGTCCTACACAGGCCAGAGGCCTGTGCCACTCATATCGGGTTTTAGTGACAGGCCGCCTCTGACAAGTCATTGGGGGCGGGGAGACCCCGTCCCTACAGTTTACAAGACCAGGATTGTTCAGAAGGCGCCCAAGCAGAGCTGGGGCCAAAATTGACGTCCCAAGTGTAACTTGGGAACGGGGGGGAACCATCCCGTCCGGCCTCATAGCAGCTCACTGTGTGCACCTTGCCTCCGATGCCGAGAAGAGGTCACCAAGCTGTCTCAAAAGGCCAAACCCACGCTAAACTGGTTCTGCATCGACGCGAGTGCAGTGGATGATATAGACTTTACTGCCGCGGCCACCTTGCGGACCGACCCTCTACGGCAACCTCCGGGAAAAAGATATCAGGCTGGTATTTGCCAATATTTTGCCTGAGGTGTATGCCCAACTGGAGCGCTCGGGGATACCTGAACTGATGGGCCGGGATACCTTTTATGCCACGGGGTCTGAAATGGTCAGTGACTATCGGCAGAAGGTAGGGGCTGCGTCGTGAGATTCATCCGAGCCTTTTATGAAGCCAGTGGCAATCCCGCCTGGTTTTAAGCGCGGCGGGTAGTCCCACAAAACTTCGGATCGATATGAATTAAGAAGACCAGATGATGATGCTAGCTGCTATATACGCGCAGGTTTAATTGAAATGTAGGGAATCTGCTTGGGTTATCATAGCTGGAGAGGAGAATGGGTTAACAAAGGGCGACCCGGCGGGTCGCCCTTAAAGTAGGTGAAGACGAGGCTAAGATGCGGATAGAGGAAGGGGGGACAGCCGAGGGCGGCTATCCTACAAGACTTTCGCAGAGGTCTCGTTATTTCTTTCCTTTCCTCCTGGCCCGGCAGAAAATAGACCATCTCCATCCCGGAGGTCATGTACTAATCAGGGTGCCACCTTATTCAGGGTTAGGCCGCCTCCTGGGGGCTCCAGACCTCGCACACTTTACCTACCAGTTCCGGCCCGGGTTTGAGCGTCTTCTTACCCGGCTGCCAGCCCGAAGGGGTGACCTCACCGGTGGCCCGCACATGCTGGTAAGCCTGAATTTGCCGCAACATCTCCTCAGGATTGCGGCCCACCGGGGCAGTCAAAATCTCTGCCGCTTGCACCACCCCATCCGGATCAATGATGAACCGGCCCCGGATATCTACCCCGGCTTCTTCGTCATAAACTCCATAAACCTGACCGATGCGCCCCCCGGAGTCTGACAGCATGGGATAGGGGACACCCCCGGGCACCATCTTCGAGAGTTCCTCTTCCTGCCAAATCTTGTGGGAAAACCGGCTGTCGGTGCTGATGGCCAAAAATTCGACCCCATGGGCCTGGAAATCTTTATACTTGGCGG
>JARRQO010000259.1:0-4281 GCA_037381685.1 Deltaproteobacteria bacterium
CTCGAAGGCAAAGAGCTTGCGGGAGAGGAGTTGGAGCTGTAGCAGCAGGTTGAAGTGCACCAGCACCACGATAAAAGGCGCCACGGCGTAAAAACCCACCAGGGGCACGTCCACATTCACCACCGGGAGCCTGACCGCTTTGTCTAACAGCAGGTCGAGGTCCGTGGTGCTGAAGACGATGGCCAGCACATAGGCGCAGACGGCCATGAAGGCGAGGTGGAGCCCGGCGACGCGCTCGGAGGCGCGGTTGGCCGCGTCCAGCAGCGCCTGGGCCTTAGCCTCGTCTGGCCCGGCGGCATTCTGGACTTGGTCGGCTGCTTCTTCTGACAAGGCGACGTCCCTTCTATTTAAGCCCAGCCATTTTGCCCAGGGCCTGGCCGGGCTATAAGGTTCAGAGCAATGCCGGCTGGGTCGACTCTCGGAGAGCCTTCCGCGGGATAAAATCTTAATGAAAACAGACTATGCAGTAGTCCTGGCATAAGCAAGCAGAAAATAGCCCCTAGATTCAATGCCAAAAGTTTATTCTTCCCCCCCTCACCCTAGCCCTTGTATCTTAGGTTTAAGATGCGCTTGCTTGGATGTGGTGGTCAAAGTTAATGTTGATAAAAGAGCATGGTGGTTTCCCTGGGCCAGGCCGGGGGCAGGCCCTCGGGCCTGCCCCTGGCGGGCGCTGATTGCGGGCGTGGCAGGCCGTCCTAGCCCTTGGTCTTTCCAGACCGTTGAGAGCGTGGCCGCCCTCGATCAAGGGCGGACACATAGGTCCGCCCCTCCAAGAAAATTGCCGTTTGACGATCATAACGTGTGCCATAGGCGAGCGGTGTGTCAGGCCGGGCCAGGCAGGAGTGCAGCTGAAGTTTCGGGGCGCTTTGATCTTTTAGCCGGTGGCGGCTTCCTGGGGGCGGAGGCATTTTAAGCCGTAATCTTCAGTTTTGAAGGCAGTGAGGACGCGTTCGGCGACCGCATCGGAGGCCAGGGCCAGGTCCAGTTGGCGGCAGAAGGCGACGAGCAATCCGGCCATTTCCAGGGTTTGCTCGGTTTCCAGGAGGGAGAGTTTGACCAGGCGGCCTTGGACCAGGTCGCCTTTGGCCTGGGCCGTAAAACCCAGGTCATCCAGGATGCGCTTAACCAGGCGGGCCCGGCGCTCCCGGCGCTCGAGGCTGGCGGCCCCGCCCTTGAACTGGAAACTGATGTAATTGTCGTTTTTGGCTTCGGAGATATAAGCGTCGACGATGCCGAAATGGTAGCCGATACGGGAGTTGAAATTGAGATAGTTTTCGGTGACGATGGCGAAACTCTTGCCCCCCAAACCGCGCTCTGCCTTGCCCATGTCGTACATGGTGTTGGCAAAAACCGAAATGAAGCCTTTAAAGTCCGGGGCTACCTGGCCGGCCCAGGTGACTTCGGGGTGATGAAAGCCCCGCAGCAGGGCCAGAAAGGGGCGGCTGACGACGTCGTCTTCGGTGACCGTATCGGCGCCCTGGAGCTTGAGGCCGCCGCCCAAGTCCAGGACGAACAGGTTCAGGGGGAGGTCGGTCTTGAGGCGGCAAACGCGGCCTGATTCCAGGGCCTTTTCCATGTCCGGGATGAACATGGCGTCCATGGCCTTTTCGTGGCAGAAGCGGGTGAGGTCGTGGAGGGTGCGGCAATTTTGGGCCTTAAAATCCGGGGACTCCGGGTCCAGGAGGTTGAGGCGGGAGATTAACTGCAAAATGCGGCGTAATTTTTGAAAAACCGGGTCGCGCCGCCATTCTTCATCGAAATATACCCGGCGCTCGACGAGCTCGGGGATGATGCCGGGATAGACCACGGCGGAGTCTGCATCCACGGTGACCAATTGGCCGGAGTGGAGGACCTTGGTGGCCCCGCCCACTTCCACCAGGGTGGGGATGCGGAACTCCCGGGCCAGGATGGTCATGTGATCGGTGGGGCTGCCCACTTCGGTGATGATGGCGTTGATGCGGTCCATGACCAGCACCAGGCGGGCGGAGGGCTGACGGGCCACCACCACGGCGCCGGGGGGGATGCCGCTGACGTCTTCATCATGGAGGAAGTGATGGACCCGGCCGGAGGCGGCGCCCCCCACGGCCCGAATGCCGAAGTGCAGAATTGGGGGTACCATGGGCTCGGGCGCGGGCTCCCGGGGGGCTTCGGCAAAGGCCGGGGCGCTGAGGCGCAGGGGCCGGGATTGCAGGATGATGATGTTGCCTGCCTCCCCAACGGTCCACTCGATATCCTGGGGGGCGCCGAATTGTTCCTCCAACTCCAGGGCGATGTCGGCCAGGGTGCGAATCTGGTCGTCGCTAAGGCAGGGGGCCTGGGCCTGCTCGGGAGGCAGGGCCACTTCCTCGACGTCGCCATCCGGGCGGCAGACCAGGGCTACGGGTTTGGCGGCCACGCGCCGGGTGGTGATGGGATAGGGGTCGTGGCGACTGACGGTGAAAAGGTCCGGGGAGACGGTGCCGTCCACCGCGTAGCGGCCCAGGCCCCAGACCGCGGAAACCATGACCGTGTCGCGCTCGGGGGCGTGGGGGTCCAGGGAGAACATGACGCCGCTGGCCCGGGCCGGCACCATGGTCAGGACGCCCACGGCCATGGGCAGGGCGTTGATGGAAAATTCCTGGTACTTCCAATAAAAAATCGCCCGGGTGGTGAACTTGCTGGCCACAATTTCCTTGTAGTGGGTTGGCAGGGAGGCGGCGTCGACGTTGAGGAGGGTGGCGAACTGGCCGGCAAAGGAGAACTCGGTATCCTCGCCCACGGCGCTGGAGCGCACCGCCAGCCAGGGAGAGGGGAGGGCCTGGCCCGCGGAAACGATGGCGTCTTCCAGGTCCCGGGGCAGGGGAGCCTGGCGCACCAGGGTCTGCAACTCCTGGCTGATGGTCTTCAAGGTATCCAGGTCCTGGATGCTGGCCTCGGAGAGCCGGGCTTCGATTTCGGTGGCCAGGTGGGAGGATTCCAGGAAGCGCTTGTAGGCTGCGGCGGAGATGGCGAAGCCCTGGGGCACGGGCAGGCCGATGCGGTTGCCGATTTCGCCCAGATTGGCCATTTTGCCGCCCACCGCGGGGGCCATGGTCTGATCCAGGGCCGAGAGGGGCAGGATAAAGGGGGTGTCGGGGATGGTGGGCGTAGCCTCCAACACCTCCATGATCTCTTGCTTGAGGCGCGCGAAGATGGGCACCAGGTCGGCTTGATAAAGATTTTGGGTGAGAAGATTGAGGGAATCGATCATGCCGCCGACCTGCTGGCCCAACCGGTCGACTCGGGAATACAGGTAGCTGGAGTCGAAGACGTAATCGCCGGAAAGCATTTCTTCCATGTCCGCCATGGTTTCCAGGGATTGGTTGTTTTCTTCCAGGAGGCGGCGGAAATGGGCAAATTTTTCCTGCAAGCGGACCCGTTCGTCCACTTCTTCTTTAAGGAACCGGCGTAAGAATTTAAACATGATAGTGAGCTGCTATTTAAATGCTAGTTATCCTCTCAGATATTAAGATAATAATTTTGTAATAAAAAAGGAAGCCGGTGATTTCTTTAAATGCCGGCCCTGCCGGATTTGACGGCCACGGGCTGCCCTGTTCCTGATGGACCTATTTTCAAAAGTTCCTAGCATGTGTCCAAATCTAGTGTTAATGGTGCAAAGAACGTACCCTACATTTTACTGTTTTTTCAGGGCTGCCAGTTCTCCTTGCATCTGCTTCCATTCCAAGGCCCGTTTGATGGTAATGAGGATGGTCTCTTTGCGGAAGGGCTTGGTGATAAAGTCGTAGGCCCCCTTTTGGATGGCCTCTTCGGCGGTCTCGATGGTGCCGTAGGCGGTAATCACAATGATGGGCATGAGGGCGTCGATATCCTTAACGATGCCGATGAGGTCGATGCCGTCCACCAAAGGCATCTTGAGATCGGTGATCACCAGATCATAGTGATTCTCCTGGAGCAACTTACTCACTTCCAGGGGATTATTGGTCGTGGTGACCTCGTAACCGGTCTTATCCATCAGGATGGTTTTCAGTAACCTGAGCATGTTGGGCTCATCGTCAACGACCAGTATCTTCTCCGGCATCTTGTCCTCCTGTTACAGTGAGCGGTGAGCAGTTGTGAGGCCCACTGATCACATAAAGTTCAAGGTTCAAGGTCCAAAGTTTTGGGTTTCAGGTTCCGGGTTTGAAGTATAAGGGCCTGAAATTATTTTATTCTCCTTTATAAGAAGGCCGGGGTTGGTTCGGGCTGGTCTTCCGGGCAGGCCGCCTCGGCCTCGGGGCCTGCAACGATAGGTAGATAAACCGT
>JARRQO010000260.1:0-3512 GCA_037381685.1 Deltaproteobacteria bacterium
GTTGAAAACGTAAGGTCTTGTATTTTCAATTCTAAAGCCTCGGCTATCAACCCAAACAGGCCAACCTGTATAATTGGGATTAGCAGAGTCGAGTAAATTAAGAAATTCCCTATTTGCCGAATATGCGGGGACCTCGCCATCTATAATCAATGATACTTCCCATGAACCATGATCAGGAAGATCGAGCTTTCGTTCCCTTATAACCTCTTCAAATCTCTGTTCGCTTTCTTGAAGATAACTTCTAATTTTATCTTCAATAGTTTCGGTAGGTTTTATTCCTTCTGTCAATGATGTTGCAATTTGACGAATCAATTCTGATGATAGCCCACCAAGATGCCGCCGCAAAAACCGGCCAATATCTGCTTCCCGATTATCAAAACACACTTCAACAAGTCGAGCGTAATCTTTCCAGACGGGTTCACTGGTGCTGGGAGTATTATTTGCATTGAGAGAGCGTACATAAATCGTATTGGCTTTGATCACAAACTTATTTTTTATTTTAAGTTCGGATTTTGTTGCCACTGGTGTTTTTACACCAGGAGGGATTTCTATGACTGGGAATTCTTTTCCTTCTCTAGATGGATAATGGATTTTAACTTCAAAAGGTTCAGAGGAATACTTAGTGATCAAATATTGAATTTTATCAATATGAAATAACGAGCTTACGTCAGCAGGGGCATTTTCTAAATCGGCTAATCCCGTTTCATTATGAAAACCGATTAAAATATAACCTCCACCATGATTTCTCATGGCTATCGCACCACGCACGAGCTTTGCTATTCCTTCTAAGCTATCTGGGTCAAACCACCCTTTTAATTCTATAGATAAGCTTTCACTAGGGCGATCAATTAATTCTTTGATACGGTCATTCATGATTGTTCTCTAACAGAGTATTGAAAAACACGCTTTATAAAATTGATTTCATAATAGCACAGGCGGGACGCCTGTGCCACCAAACATACGGCGGGCGTAGCCCGCCCTATATGGCGCAGGCTGAAGCCTGCGGCTACCAGAGGCTATTAGCGGCGGGATTGTTGTACTTTCGCATGGTACTCCTGGAGGCTTTTGACTTCGAGTTTGCCGCGTTTTAAGGCGCGGATGGCGCCGAGGGTGGCCCGGGCCGCGGCCATGGTGGTGGTGTAGGGGATGTTGTAGTCCAGGGCCACGTGGCGGATGGAGTGGGAATCGCGGGGGGTTTCCCGGCCTTCGGGGGTGTTGACCAGCAGGGCGATTTCTTGGCTCTTGATGCTGTCGATGATGTGAGGCCGGCCCTCCCTGATCTTATAGTTCTCGGTAACCGGCAGGTCATGCTCCCGGAAAAACGCCGCGGTGCCGCTGGTGCCATAGAGCTTGAAACCCTCAGCCATATACTCCTGGGCCAGGGACATGGCCTGGGGCTTGTCCGCATCCTTGACACTGAAAATCACGCCGCCTTTCAAGGGAATGGCCTGACCCGCGGCCAACTGAGACTTGGCAAAGGCCAGGCCGAAGTCCTCATCCAGTCCCATGACTTCGCCGGTGGAGCGCATTTCCGGCCCCAGCATGGGGTCGACCCCCGGGAAGCGGCGGAAGGGAAAGACCGACTCTTTGACGGCAAAGTAAGGCGGTTCGACTTCCCTGGTAAAACCCAGTTCAGCCAGGGTGTGGCCCAACATCACCTTGGTGGCCAGCTTGGCCAGGGGCACGCCGGTGGCCTTGGATACGAAGGGCACGGTGCGGGAGGCCCGGGGATTGACCTCCAGGACGTAAATCTGGTCGCCTTTGACCGCAAACTGGATGTTGAGCAGGCCGATCACCCCCAGTTCCGCGGCCAGGGCCCGGGTCTGGGCCTTGATTTCCTCCTGGACGGAACGGGTCAGGGTGTAGGGAGGCAAAACGCAAGCGGAGTCGCCGGAATGGATGCCGGCCTCTTCGATGTGCTCCATGATGCCGCCGATGACGGTGAGGCGCCCGTCCGAGATGGCGTCTACGTCCACTTCGATGGCGTCTTCTAAGAATTTATCGATGAGGATGGGATGGTCGGGTGAGGCTTCCAGCCCCCATTCCATGAAGTTAATCAGGGAGTCGTCGTCGGAGACGATCTGCATGGCCCGCCCGCCCAAAACGTAGGAGGGCCGCACCAGCACGGGGTAGCCGATCTCCCGGGCGATGGCCAGGGCCTGGCCCACCCGGGTGGCGGTATCGTTAGGGGGCTGCTTGAGGTTGAGCTTGGCCAGGAGTTGCTTGAAGAGCTTGCGGTCCTCGGCCCGATCAATGGCCTGAGCCCCGGTCCCCATAATCCGGACCCCGGCAGCGCCCAGAGGCACCGCCAGATTTAAAGGGGTTTGGCCGCCGAACTGGAGGATCAGGCCCCGGGGCTTTTCTGCGGCCACGATGTGGAGCACGTCTTCCCGGGTCAGAGGCTCAAAATAGAGCTTGTCCGAGGTGTCGTAGTCGGTGGACACGGTTTCAGGGTTGGAGTTGACCATGATGGACTCGACCCCCAACTCCTTGAGGGCAAAGGAGGCCTGGCAGCAACAGTAATCGAACTCGATGCCTTGCCCGATGCGGTTGGGGCCCCCGCCCAGGATCATGACCTTGTCCCGGTCGGTCTTCCGGGCTTCATCCTCCCATTCATAGGTGGAATAGAAATAAGGGGTATAAGCCTCGAATTCCGCGGCGCAGGTATCCACCAGCTTGTAAACCGGGTTGATGTCCCGATCCCGCCGCAGGCGGGCCAGATGTTCTTCTTCGCCGCCCCAGAGATAGGCCAGTTGCCGGTCGGAGAACCCCCACTCCTTGGCCCGCCGGAGCATGTCGGGCAGTTCGTTTTGCCCCCGGCCCTGGCGGAGCAGTTGGCCGAACATGGCCAGTTCGTCGGAGAAGGTGATCAAATCCCGCATCTGGTAAAGAAACCAGGGATCGATGGCGGTCAATTCGTAAGCTTCTTCCACGGACATCCCCTGGCGAAAGGCCTGGCGGAGGTAAAAGAGACGCTGGGAATTGGGCACCCGCAGCCAGGTGCGCAGTTCCGCGTCGGAGAGGTCCGGCAGGTCCTTGCCGTCGGCGCCCAGGCCGAAGCGGGCAATCTCCAGGGAGCGGATACCCTTTTGCAGGGCTTCTTTGAAGGTGCGGCCGATGGACATGACCTCGCCCACGGATTTCATGGAAGTGGTGAGAAAATCTTCGGCCCCAGGGAATTTTTCAAAGGCCCAACGGGGAATCTTAACCACGCAGTAGTCAATGGTGGGTTCAAAGGAGGCGTAGGTTTCCCGGGTAATGTCATTTCTGATTTCATCCAGGGTATAGCCTATCGCCAGTTTGGCGGCGATCTTGGCGATGGGAAAACCCGTGGCCTTGGAGGCCAGGGCCGAGGAGCGGGACACCCGGGGGTTCATTTCGATGACCACCATCTCGCCGTTTTCCGGGTTGATGGCAAACTGGATGTTGGAGCCCCCGGTCTCCACCCCGATTTCCCGGATGATGGCGATGGCCGCGTCCCGCATGGCCTGGTACTCCCGGTCAGTGAGGGT
>JARRQO010000261.1:0-4527 GCA_037381685.1 Deltaproteobacteria bacterium
CATGCCATATTATTTGGTAAATGTCAAATTAATTACGGATAAGCACTTATATTCAATGCCAAAAGTTTATTCTTCACCCCCCTCTGCCCCTCTCCCCCCGGCGGGGGGAGAGGGAATTAGAGGAAAAAATTTTGGCAAACGCTATAAATAAAGGATATTTCTAATTTGTAGGCAGCAAGCGGGATTTGGGTGGGGGTGATTCGGTCTGATAGTTGCCTATTGCCGGGATTCCTGGAGTTTTTCCAGGGCTCGTTGCAGGTTGTTTTTGGCTTCCAGGTAAAAGGTGGGCCGGAGTTCAATGGCTCTCTGAAAACATTTGGCGGCCTCTTCGTAGCTCCCATCCATGAAATAATATACCCCGATATTGTTGTAAGCCTGGGCTTCGTCCCCGGCCTTCAAGAAGGCTGTTAAGGCCTGAGGGTAAAGTTTTTCGCCCGCCAGCGCCTGTCCCAGCATGCGGTTGATTTTATGGTTTTCCGGAGCCAGGGTTTGAGCCCGCTTCAGGGTGGTTGCGGCCTGGGAGTAATTTTTTTGTTTCAGATAGACCTGAGACAAGGCGATCCACGAGGATAGCCGGTGGGAGTCCAGCGCAGTGGCTTTTCGCAACTCACGTATGGCCGATTCATATCGGTTGGCCTCCAAGTAGGTGACCCCTAAGAGGTGATAGGCTATGGCCCGTCGGGGATCTTGGGCCAAAACGTAATTAAACTCATCGATGGCGTGGGGATATTGTTTCTCATGCAGAAACACCAATCCCAGGGCCTCGTGGGCCCGGAGCATCTGGGGTTTGTGTACCAGGACCAGGGCCAGTTCTTTCTTGGCGGCCTCCAAGTTCCCGGACATGAGAAAAATGACTCCTACCTTATAATGCAGGTCGTAGCGCTCCGGGTGATCTTTAAGGACTTGGAGATAGTTAACTAAAGAGCTTTTAAAGTTCCGGTTTTCTATGGCCATATCGGCCAAGGCCTCCAGACGCTTGTCGGGTATCTTTGCCGACAGTTCGCTTTCCCGGCCGGACCAAGGATCATGGAGGGCCTGCAATTTGGCCAACTCTTCCGAGCTGAGATTGCGCACGGTCTGGGGTGGAGTGGTGGCGCATTGGGTCAAGAAGAGAGGCAGTAATCCGCAAGCCAGCCGGCGGAGGGGGAACAGGGTCGGTTTCATTGTCCTTCGCCCATCAAACGCGCCATCAGGCGCGGGCGTTGAAGGAGATCGGCCCCCAGGAGGATTTTGACCCCGATATTCTTATGAAGCTTCTGGGAGGGTTCCAGTTCCGCTTTCGGAAAAAGGGTGCGAGCCAAGGCCTCGGCGACGCGTTTGCCCTCAGGCCGATAATAAATAATGGTTTGCTGGGCGCCAAAATCAATGTGGTTGCCGATTATGCTCACCCTGAAACCTTCCTGTTTGAGCAGAGACCGAGCCCAGTGGGCCAGATGCTGGATGCCGTTGCCGTTTCGGATTTCAATGGCAGTGTTCTCGCGTTCGACCGCAGTCAGGGGTTTGGAGTGGCGCGGGGATTCCGCCCGGGCCACAGCAGCCGGACGGTGGATTTGATAGGGTTTTGATGGCGGCGGCGGAGTTACTTTTTGGGGCTTTGCGGCCTCAGGGGCCGGGCGAGGGGCCGGCGCCGGAGAGGTCACAACTTTTTCGGTGGGTGGAGGCGCCGGGGAAACAGCCCGGGGTTGAGGCTCGTCTCCACGCAGGCGTGCCATTATGGCCTGGTTTTCCAGGAGATCGTGACCCAGCAGGACTTTAATGTCCACTCTCTTGTTGAGCCTGGAGGTTTCGTCCAGGTGGGCCAAAGGGAGCATCTGGGTTTGCAAGGCCCGGGCGACCCGCCGAGCTTGGGGCCGATAATAAATTGTGGTCTGTTTGGCGCCGAAATCAATATGATTGCCGATTTTGGCCACGTTGAACCCTTCCGTTTCGAGCAGAGTCCTCATCTTATGGGCCAGATACTTTGTGCGGGTGCCGTTGCGCACTTCGATGGGAGTGCCCACCAGTTCGGCGCAAGTCAGGTAAGGCGGGTGGGGGCGAGTGGTGGCCCGGGGAGCCGCAGCCGGCGATGGAGCCGGGGCGGTCTTGGAGGACTTGACCTGGGACCGGTCAGCCGCAACAAGCTGTTTGTGGCTTAAGGCCGGCTTGGCAATCACAGGCTTAGGGGCTGACGGCTCGGCAACTTTTTTGGGGGCTGGCGGCGTCGCCAGGTGAGTCAGCGAGCCGCTGGAAAGGTGAGGTGGCGGTGACGGTGCCGGAACGGCCGCAACCTGAACCGGCTTGGGGGCCTTATGAAGCGGCGGAGCAGGTGGAGGCGTGGGGACGTGAATCGGGCCGGCAGCCATCCCCAGAGCCGCCAAAACCTGATGGATTTTGGCTTCGGCGACAGCTTTGCCATCGTCTTGCTGCCAGAGCCGGCGGGCCTCGTCCTGGCGGCCGAGACGGCAATACAGGAGCCCCAGATTGTTGCGCGCGGTTTCATTGTTGGGGTCCTGGGCCAGGGCCTGGCGATAGCACGCCTCGGCTTTTTGCCAACGGCCCTGCAGGTAATAAGTAAAGCACAGATTATTGGCCAGGGCGGGATTGGGGCCGTTTCTGGTAAGAGCCTCCTGGTAGATTTTCCGGGCGGTTTCGAATTTTCCGGCCGCCTCGTAGGTTTGGGCCAGAATGTTGGCTATCTTCAAGTTATCAGGATTCTGCCGGTGGGCTTGCTCCAATTCCTTGAGGGCCAACTCGGGGCGTCCCAGCAATTTATAGTATTGAGCATTGCGCAAGACCCGGGCGAGTTCTTGGGGAGATTGACGGACGCAGGGAAAAGTGTTGCCGGGCGTTACCTCCAGGTAGCCGGAGCTCTGAACGGGACCACAGCCGACCACGCCCAGGAAGCAAGTTATCCCGAAGGCGACCACCGCCAGGCAGGCCAGCGCCCAGCCATAAAAAGATCTGCACAAAATCCGCCGGGGTGGTCTTGCCCCCGTATTGCCAGTGCGTTTCTGGTTGGGTTCACGCCCGCCGGTCCTCAGCCCGGTGCGGAGTCTTCGCCGATCATCCTTAATCGTTCCGGTCATCATGATTGCCGACCCCCATCAACATCACGGTTTCCCGGCCTTCCGGCAACACGGCTCAGTAGGTCACCTGCATTCCCTGGAAAACCTTCTGGGGCTTTGCCTTAAAGCTATTATCATAAGTGGTCATTTCGTTGACCGCCGCCTGGGGAGGCAGCCCCACCGCGGGTTTGGAGTCCAACCCGGCCCGGGGATTAACCACCTGCTGGGCAATGTTGTTGCGGACAGAATTGCCGTAGTCCTGCTCCAGGGCGCTGGGCGGGTAGCACCCGGCCAGCCAAAGCAGCGCCACACCGAGCGCCAGGCATCTTTTGAATTTAGGAGCGCCCCTATCCTGGTTATGCATGGTCCTCTCCTTTAGCCCGGGCTAGTGGACGGATTGATTGCCGAATCCCTGGGGCAGGGGCGCCGTGGGTATCGGCTTCGGGGCCGGCTTTTGCCGCCCTTGTTCCAATCCTAAAAGGTAAATGTCCACGTCACTGGGTTCAATATACTTATCTGTGGGCAACCGGGTGGTGCCCGGGGCCAGAGGCTTTACCAGGTGGCAGGTTATCAAGGCCACCAGCTCTGTTTCATTCTTTTGATATTGCGAAGAGCGGAACAGGGCGCCCAGGATGGGAATATCTCCCAACACCGGGAATTTATAGATGATATTTCGGGATTGGTCCGACAGTAAGCCGGCGATGGAAAAGGTTTGGCCGTCTTTTACCTCCACGTGGGTATCCATTTCCCGGGTCAAGAGCCCCGGTATGGTGAAATTATTCTGGATCACAGCATTGGTATAATCCAACTCGCTGACAATGGGATGAACTTTGATGCCGATCTTTTTGTCGTTTAGGACCGTAGGAGTAAACTCCAACTGGACCCCGTACTTTTTGTATTCAATGGTGATGGTGGCGGCCCCGCCGATGCCGCTTTGGGGCACCGGGATGGGAAACTCGCCGCCAGCCAGAAAAGAGGCCTTCTGACCGCTGGTGGTCACCAGATTGGGCTCGGCCAACACCCGGCCCAGGTTATTCTGTGTCAGGAGATTTGCAAGTTTACGATGCATGGACCGGAAACGATCTTTATACTTTAACTGGAGTACCTCGTGGAACAGAAGTAGTCACTGACTTAGGTGAAATAGACCTGTACATTCTTGATGCTGACGAAAATACATTATCTTGCTGGACAACTGCAGCATTTCCAGACTCAGACTTGGTTAGAACACCTGGAACAAGCTCCAACGCTTATCAGTACAGACCAGTTGGCAAAGAAGTGAACATGAGTAACAATTACCGATGGATCGTTGATATTCCCAATCTACCTGGTTCATCTGATCCGAGCATAGTCAGTGTCATCCCTGGAGATTTGATTCTTGGACGAAGTTCAAGCCTAAGTACAACATCCTCATGGAGAGGAACTGATGACCCATTCACCATATGGGCTCTAAACTTAGATAGTTCGAGAGGAGAAATTGGCGACC
>JARRQO010000262.1:0-3480 GCA_037381685.1 Deltaproteobacteria bacterium
GTGGACCAGCCGCGCAATCTGGCCAAAAGCGTGACGGTGGAGTAGCCCGGCAACCTGGGGTTCCGGGACAAAAATATTTTTCACCCCAAGGCGCGAGAACGCTAAGCGATTATTTTTTCGCCAACGCGAAGCGCGGCCGGCTGATGGATTCGTGCTGGCAGATGGGACAGCGGCTGGGGCGGTTGAGGCGCTGGCGCTTTTTAAAGACAAAGCCGCAATGCCGGCACACCGCAGGTATAATCTGGAAATGCGCCCCCGCTCCCGGAGCCCGGGCGAGATGGCTCAAATGCTCCAGAACCTCTTTTTCCGGGAGGGACAAGAGCTGCGACAACTCCAGACTGGAGCGCGGTTGCTCCGCCAGGAGTTCTTTCATGGCCTGGCGTGGGGTGCTCACGGAAGTTTCTCGTTAGCAGCAGTGCCCGGGGAAGGAACGACCCGGCTTTCCCTTTCCCGAAGTTCCTGTTCCGAAAAGTTCAAAGTTGAGACTTCTGGAAAAAAGCCATTTTGTCGTGTCATCCTGAGCGCAGCGAAGGATCTTGCATTTCCCTTTACCTAATAGATTCTTCGGTCGCTTCGCTCCCTCAGAATGACAGATGAGAGGTTTTCCCAGAGGTCTCAAGTTCAAGGTTCGGTTAATCTAGCGCTCCATCCCCCTCAGCCGCGGGACCGCTGTCTTACCGGACTTTTCGTAGTTTATGGGCGGTCCAAAACCCATGAGAACCGGCTTTAGATTATTTGGTGATTACCCCACAGGCGATGCGGGGACCGGCCCCGCCGGCGGGATTAGTTACATAGTCATCTGCGCCTGCGTGGATGACCAAAGAAGTACCGCTCGGCGGAAATAAGGAATTTTTAACCCCAGTTTTTAGGGTCACCAGTTTAGTAAAAACTTCGACGCTGGCTGTGCCATCCGGGGCCACCGTGATATTGGGCAAATCCCCCGCGTGAGGTCCGGCCGGGTTTTCAAAGCCGTGTTGCTTGCCGTAAGGGTTAAAATGCCCCCCGGCGCTCTTAAAATCCGGGGTTTCGCATACACCCTTCTCATGGATATGGAAAGCGTGCACGCCAGGGGGCAGATTCTCGACCGTCATCACAATCTTCACCCCCTTGGAGGTCTCGGTCAGGGTGGCTTCTCCCACCTTTTTTCCCTTGCCGTTGACCAGAGTGGCCTTGGCCGTGGCTGAGGGACTTTGCCCGCAGCCCCAAGCCAGAGCCAGACAAACCGCCAATGCCCCTAAAGCTAGCTTAACCTTCATTTTTTCTACTCCTCTATGACTGGATTATCATCAGGAATTGCCAGTTTCCCGTTGACCAAGTTTATCATTAAAAATTAAGCCTGCTTTCTTCGTATGCCATAAAATCTGATAATTTTTTTAACTAACTGCCTACAGAGGAAAAAGCTAGCTGGGCGATTGACAGATCCTTGAATTAACTAATTTAAAATTATGATTTTTATTTTAGACTTTCATTGTCTGCATTGGCTCCTGACCCCTGACCCTAATCCCTATTTTCTTTTTCTAACCCCTACCCCCTGGCCCACAAATCCGGCTATAATCCTCTAGCATGACCAAGCGCACCCGAATCTCGCATCTCTTGGCCGCCATCCTCTCCGGTCTGCTCCTGGCCGCCACCTTTCCCAAATGGGATCAGACTTATCTACTGATTTTCGCCCTGGTACCCCTGTTTTGGGCGTTGCGAGGAAAGTCGTTCAAGGCGGGATTCTTACTGGGCCTGGTGTCAGGGCTGGCCCATTATATCGCCCTGCTCTACTGGATCGTTTTCGTCACCCACGTCTTTGGCCACCTACCCCTGATCGTCGCCATTGGCATTATGCTGCTGCTGGCCGGTTATTTGAGTCTTTACACCGCGATATGGGGCTTGGGAATCGCCTGGGGGCAGAGCCGGGGCCTCAGCCTGTTCTGGTTCGCCCCCGCCTTCTGGGTTGCTTTGGAGATGGGGCAAACTTACATCATCAGCGGCTTTCCCTGGGAGCTCTTGGGCAACGGCCTCTTCCTCCATCCGCTGCTGCTTCAACTTTCCGATATCACCGGGGTTTACGGCCTGTCATTTTTGATCGTCCTGGTGAATACTACTCTCTATCTTCTCTTTTTCCCGCCCCGGGGAAAAACCGTACCCCTTAAACAGGCCGCGGTGGTCTGCCTCATCCTGGCTGCCTGGGTGGGCTACGGCTATTACCGGTTGGGGGCGATGGCGAAGCTCACGGCCGCCAGCCCCAAGATCAAGGTGGCGGTGTGTCAGGGCAATATGAAGCAGGGTGAAAAATGGAAAAAAGAAATGGTTCTGACCACCCTGGAGCGCTACGGGGAACTGACCAAGAGGGTCCAGGGGGCCCGGCTCATTATCTGGCCTGAGACCGCGGCGCCCTTTTTTTATTTGCGAACTCCAGACCTTGCCGCCAAACTCCAGAAGATCGCCAAAGAAAGCCTGGCTTATCTGTTATTCGGCAGTCCCGCCTACGAGCTCACCTCCAAAGGCGAGCGTTATTTTAACCGGGCCTATCTCTTGAACCCCCAGGGGCAGACCATTGGCTCTTATGACAAGGCCCACCTGGTGCCCTTCGGTGAGTACGTGCCGCTGCGCCATTATTTCCCTTTCACCCTAATAGGCAAGATGGTGCCCATGGTGGGAGACTTTGCCGAGGGCCCAGTGGGAGCCACGGTGTCCCTGCCGGAAGGGGCCATCGGTCCTCTGGTGTGCTACGAATCCATCTTTCCTTATCTGGCCCGGGCCCAGGTAGCCAACGGGGCCCATTTATTGGTCAACATCACCAACGACGCCTGGTTCGGCAAAACCGCCGCGGCCTACCAGCATATGTCCATGGCGGTCCTCCGCGCCGTGGAAAATCACGTCTGCCTGGCTCGGGCCGCCAACACCGGAATTTCCGCCTTCATCGACGGCTCCGGCCACATCCTCTGGCAGTCGCCCCTTTATGTCCCTGTCGCCCACGCAGTGGAACTGGCCTGGCTCCCCGGCGGCAGTCTTTATACCAAAATCGGCGACGCCTTTGCCTGGGCTTGCATCGCAGGCTGCGGCCTGGCCTTCATCCTGGCCCGCCGGCGTCGTTAAGCTCGCACTTCCCCACCCGCCTCCTTTCTTTGCCGACCCTAAGAAAAACTCTTGAGTCCGCCGATAGCTCAGGCATAAAAACGGCAGATCTTAACAGGGCTGGGGAATACCCATTGTGGACAGAATAAAGATGGAGTCGTATTTTGAACAATTATCCGCTAACTGCTGCGCAGGCGCGGATAATAGCTGACCATGGTCAGGATTTCCCAATCTTCATACGGAGGTAACAGACAGGCGTAAATGCCGATCTCCATGGCTTCTTTGATGATCTTGCGATGAGTTTCCAAGGTTTTGTCGCAGAAGAGGACCACCCAGGGATATGCGCTGCACTGCAGACACGGACAATGTCCTGCTGGATGGTGGCAAAGTTTTTCCATCCGGTTTCGATGGCGA
>JARRQO010000263.1:0-3463 GCA_037381685.1 Deltaproteobacteria bacterium
GGTTCTATTGACAGGAATATTCAGAAAGTATCCCTGCTTCAGGTATTAATTGCATGTATCAGACCGAAACTAAAACATGATGGGCGCTATCGGCGGCTGGCGGGGCCGCATCCATGTGGGCCTGCATCAGAACATCGCCGATCTGAATCTGCTGCTGCGCCCCGACCTGCATGTCCTGGACTGCACCCGCATCATGGTGAAGAACGGCCCTTCCGGGGGCAGCCTGGATGACGTGGAGGTAAAAAACCTGGTCTTCGCCGGCACCGATCCTGTAGCCCTGGAGTCCCTCGGTACCGGCCTGTTCGGCATGAAACCCGCGGACATCGGCTATATCATCAGGGCCCATCAGGGTGGCCGGGGGGAAATGGACCTGAACAAAATCAAGGTTATCTAAATCGGCAAACCTGGATCAATGATCTGGCCGCGGTCTGTTAAGCCTGAAAAAATGTGTAGGGGCGGCGCCCTCGCCGCCCCTTGGGATTTTTGGGGTTATCTCGTCGCCGCGGTCCCAAGTGTCCGCCCAAAATTGCGGGCGCACTTATGAGTTTGACGTTAAATTCGGATGAGCCCGTTTTTCACAGAGCCGCTACCAAAAAATTCTTCCTCTCCTCCCTTCTCCCCCCGATGGGGAGAAAGGTTTAGGGTGGAGGGCCAAGAAAAAACTTTGGCGCTGGCATAAATGGCCAAATCAATGTCTGAACATATCTCCGTTACCGGCCGCAGCTGGGTCCGGCTCCGCCGGACCGTCCAGATCTTCTTTCTGGCGCTGTTTGTCTGGCTTTTTCTGCAAGCCGTTTTCGAAGGCGCCAATCGCCTGGCCTGGCCCGTGGATCTGTTCTTCCGCTTCGATCCCCTGATCCTGGCGGCCCATCTTTTGACCTTCAGCCCCCTGGTGGCCGGATTGTTCTGGTCGCTCATCTTCGTGGCCTTAACCTTCATCCTGGGCCGGTTTTTCTGCGGCTGGGTCTGTCCCCTGGGCACCACCCTGGACTGCAGCCGGCGGCTCCTGTTTCGCCCCCGGCCCGATCGCGGGATTGCGGCCCGGTGGCGCCGGGGCAAGTACTATCTGCTCATCGGCCTTTTGGTGGGCTGCCTCTTTTCCGTGAACCTGGTGGGACTGTTTGATCCTCTCTCCCTGCTTTACCGCTCTCTGGCCCTGGTTTTCTACCCCGCCTTCGGCTACGGGGTGGAAAAGGCCAGTCTGACGCTCTACCACCTGGGGCCGCCCATTACTTACGTCAGTGAGCCGGTCTATCAATTCTTCAAGGCCACGGTGCTGCCTTTCCGTCCCCTGGTCTACTTGCTGCCCTTCCTGACCCTGGTGCTTTTTGCCCTGGTGGTGGCTGCGGAACGGCTGGACCGGCGCTTCTGGTGCCGGGCCTTTTGCCCCTTGGGAGCCCTTTACGGCCTCATCGCCCGCTTTTCCCTGCTGCGGCGGCGCCCCACGGCCCTGTGTCCCGACTGCGGTGACTGCGCCGAAATTTGCAAGATGGCCGCCTTTGCCCCGGGCCAGCCGGCCCGCCACCAGACGGCCGAATGCCAGCTTTGCCTCAGGTGCCTGGAGTCCTGCGAAAAAGAAGACCGGGTCAGCTTTACCTGGAAATCCAAGGCCCCCCGGGCCCCCCTGGACCTGGGCCGCCGGGAAGTGATCACCGCGGTTGCTGCCGGAGCGGTGGCCGTGCCCTTTATACGCCTGGGTTCTTTGGCCCGGCGGCCCGATGAATTTCTCCTCCGGCCCCCCGGGGCCCAGAACGAGGCGGAATTTCTCTCCCGCTGCATCCGCTGCGGCCAATGCATGAAGGTCTGCCTGACCAACGGTCTGCAGCCGGTGTTGTGGGAAGCGGGCCTGGAGGGGCTCTATACCCCCCGGCTCATCCCCCGCCTGGGCTATTGTTCCTATTCCTGCAACCTGTGCGGCCAGGTCTGCCCCACCGGCGCCATCCCCAACTTTAAGATCGCGGTCAAGCAGGCCACGGCTCTGGGCACCGCGGTCATCGACCCCAGCCGCTGCATTCCCCAAACCGAAGGCACCGATTGCCTGGTGTGCGAGGAGCATTGCCCGGTCTCACCCAAAGCCATCACCTTCATTGAGCAGGAGGTCGTCAATCTTCAGGGAGAACGGGTGAAAATCAAGCGGCCCGTGGTCAATCCCGACCGCTGCATCGGCTGCGGCCACTGCGAACACGTCTGCCCGGTGGGCGGACCTGCGGCCATCCGGGTGAAACGGTCGCTCCGGGTGGAAATGTGAATAGTGAATACTTAATAGTGAGCAGTAAGCAGTAAGATTGCTCATGAGCCTTTGGCTCTCTCAAAGCCATAAAAAACGGTAAGCTTTTTATTAAGGAGAGAAATCCGCCCTCTACATCAACTTCGAACCCGAGACCTCTGCGAAAGTCCCTCATTTGTCATTCTGAGGGAGCGCAGCGACCGAAGAATCTCTTAAAGGCAAAAAGATATGAGATCCTTCGCTGCGCTCAGGATGACAAGTTGGTATCTTGTAGAGGGCTCAACCTTGAACCTCTCGTAACAGGAGTTTAAATATGAACCGTCTGTCCAAAGCCCTTGTGCTGCTACTGATCACGCTTATAAGCCTGTCCCTGTTCCCGGGCCTGGCCGCGGCTAAGGTCAAACTGCTTAAGGGCCAAACCCTTTATTTGCCCTGTTCCACCAGTTATATGTCGGGGAATTTTTCTTTTAATATCAAAGCCACGATTTACCTCCGTAATACTGACCCGGAACGTGCCATCAAGATAGTCAGAATGGATTTTTATAATACCAGCGGCAAGCTGGTCAAAAAATATTTATCGCAACCCCTGAAACTTAACCCCTCGGCCGGCGCCTGCTTCCATGTTAAAAATCCCCTGGCCGGCAAAGAAGGTGCGGTGGCCCACTTCGTTATCCAATGGCAAGCCCAAACCCGGGTCCATGCACCCCTAGTTTCAGGCCTGATGCTCGGTTCCGCCGGCACGCGCGGCTACACTTTCTCCACGCATCCGAAAGTACTCCAGGAGACCGCAGATTAGTCTAGTACCATGTAACATTTATAGCTTCGGATAAAGGTGTCTTAACGTTATCCTAGCATCGGCTGTAGAGAAGCGCCAATTTATTTTCGCTTGCCGGTCAACGGCTCTACTGCGAGAAAGATCTGGGCCACGCCGTGGCGGACGTATTCATGGTCGAGCCGCCCCGGTCTTCCCGGCGCACAAGCCAGGGGGCCAGGACTTCTCCGGTTAACTGTTTGCAGGTTTCATCCATACAGACCTGCGGATAGTCGGGATCGTAAGGCAAATGATAAGCCTGCAGAACATCTTCCATATGAGCTACGCACGCCGCGCTCCCCTCCGGCGGGATTTTCCAGTACTTTTAGAGATGAGGGTTAAGTTCGTTTTTTTAAGTATGCGCTGCACGGTCATATGCGAGACACTTGGAGCCAAATGCAACTCGACTGCCTTCTCCGCCAGCA
>JARRQO010000264.1:0-3926 GCA_037381685.1 Deltaproteobacteria bacterium
ATAAAACAGGCTTAAGAGCAGTACGATGATGAAATAGGTGATCTGCAGCCAACCGCGCCAGCTTAAATCCTCCATGGCTAAGGCCCAGGAAAAGACGAACGCGGCTTCCACGTCGAAGATGAGGAAAAAGACGGCCACCATATAAAAGGGCACCGGGTAGCGGAAGCGCGCCCAGCCGGTGGGTATTATGCCACACTCATAGGGTCGATTTTTTTCCGGGCCGGTTTTCTTTTCCCCCAGCCAACCGGTGAGAAACAGCAACAGGGTCAGCAGGCCCGCCACGATAAAGACTAATAGAGCATAGCTTAAGAGTTCCGGAATCCAAGGAGATAATGCCGCGGGCGATACTGGATGCATGGGCGTTGTTCTCTCTGGGGCTGACTCGCCCCCTTGGCACGAATAACTTCAAAAAGCAAAACCGCGATGGCGCCGGCCAGAATTCCGGCTTGGAGCGAATATATGCAAAACCTAAGAACCCGCACCAAATCTGTCAAGATAAAAAGGGCAAAGGGGTTTTGAAGAATTATCCATTTGCGTCGTATGCAAAAAATCCTAAAACGATACGTTTTTACTTTCTGCGCCTGCGCCAGAGCGGTCAGGAGGAAGGGGAGGCAAGCCTTTGGGGCTGATCCGGGGAGATAAGCCAGGCACCGATGTTCGGCGTGGCTGCAGTGCTTGACAGAGTCAAACTCTTTTTGGCGTTGTCCCGGACGCCCCATGGCCTGCTGGATTTGGCAACCCCGGCTTTGGCGGCGCTCCTCTGGTACGGCGGGGTGCCTCCCTTCGCAGTGACCGCGGTGGGCCTGATCACCGTGTTTGCGGGTTATACCGCGGTGTACGCCTTAAACGACGTGATGGACTACCGGGTGGACCAGGAAAAGCTCAAAGCCAGCTCAGGCCTATCCAAGGCTGGTTACCTGGACGCCCTGTTCATGCGCCATCCCATGGCCCAGGGCCAGGTGAGTTTCGCCGAGGGACTCTTGTGGACCTTGGCCTGGGCGGCCATGGCTTTGTTGGGGGCCTACTATCTCAACCCCGCCTGCGCCTTTATCTTTCTGGCCGGGTGCGCCCTGGAGGCGATCTATTGTTTGCTCCTACGGATCAGCCATTTAAGGACCCTGGTTAGCGGCCTGGTTAAGACCTTGGGCGGCATCGCGGCGATTTTTGCCGTGGACCCGCACCCGGCGCCCTGGTTTCTGGTGCTCCTGTTTCTGTGGCTGTTCTGTTGGGAAATCGGCGGCCAGAATATCCCCGCGGACTGGCATGATGTGGAGGAGGATCAATGCCTGGGAGCCTGCACCATTCCGGTGCGGCATGGGCCGGCGGGGTCCAGTGCCCTGGTCCTGCAGACGTTGACGCTCAGCGTCATCTTGAGCGCGGTGCTGGTGGTCGTCTCCCCGCTGCAGTTCAACCCCGTGCTGTTGGTCCTGGCCCCGGCGGTGGGTGTCTATTGTCTGCTGCTGCCGGCGCTTAAGCTTTACCAGACTAAGGCCAAAGAGCAGGCCGCGGCGCTGTTTAACCGGGCCAGTTACTATCCCCTGGCCCTGCTGAGCCTGGCCCTGGTCAACCTGGTGGCCCGATGAGCCGTTTCTTTAAGTAACATAGATAACGACAAGGGATGCGCAGATGGAAACCAAAAAAATAAATTTACTCGGAAATGTTGCTACCTTAGTAACACCGATTAGATTAATTTTAGGTTGGCAGTTTTTTAGTGCTTTTTTACGCAGAATGCTTAGTGCTCCAGAAAAATTGGATCCAACGAGTCCGGCTTATATGGGGCATGCCTTTAATCATTTCTTGCCGCATTCACTTTTTATAAAACCTTTAATAAAATATTTGATAATTCATCCGGATATCTTATATTTTTTCCTTGTAACATTTACAATTATTGAAGGTCTTGTGGGTATTGGTTTACTATTGGGATTTTTTACCAGGATTGCGGCACTCGGTGCCACGGGTCTATCTCTAGGAATACTGCTGGGATCGGGGTGGCTTGGTTCAACCTGCGTGGATGAATGGCAAATCGGGATAGCCGGTATTGGTACAGGCTTAGTTATACTTTCCCTCGGAGCCGGGGTATTTTCGCTGGATCAACTTTTTTTAAAAATAGTCAATCAAAATTTTTACAATATATTTCATCCGGCGATTTTAATCTCCAAGAAAAGCAGATTAAGCGTCTCGCGTTTGCTTTTTCATTTATTGCGATGTTAATAACGCTTTTTACTTATCGAGCTTTACATGGCGGTCTTTATGGAAAACTTTTCAACCTTTCCAAAAAACCCAAACTTAGAGATATTAAATCCTTACCTCGAAAAAGATGGCACCTTAAAGCTAACGCTATATAGAACTGATGGACCGGATACATATGGTGCCTTTATTATAAGGCTGTCGCTAACTAATAATCATAATAAGTTAATAAAAATATTTAATTTAAGTAATAACGACTTGAAAAAATATCAAATAAGAAATTATTATTTCAATAAAGTTACTTTCAATAATAATAGCCTTGTTGTACCGCTTGGTGCCAAAGCTACAATTTCGCTCCCATCACCAAATGGTATAAAACTAAAAAACGGCATATATAAGGTAAAAGTAATTGAGATAAGCGGACTGCAATGGTCAAAAACTTTTACGGTAAATTAATTACAAAATATCCGACAGGCCCAAAGGGAGAGCCGGGGAGGCCGCCACCGGAGAGACAGGTCCCCACGGCCCTGGAGCGGCTGCTGGAGCGCTTTCCGGAGCTCAGGCGCCGCCCCCATCCGGCGATCTCCCACTTTCCCATCGTTTTCATGCTGTCGGCCTCGTTTTTCAGTTTCTTGTACGTCGTGACCGGCCATAAGTCCTTTGATGACACGGCGTTTTACTGCCTGGGAGCCGGGCTTACGACCATGCTGCCTGCGGTCATCAGCGGCCTGTTCACCCACTGGCTCAATTTTCCCGGCGGCCTGCACCGGACCGTGCACATTGAAATTGGCCTGTCCTTTGCGGTAATGACCATCGCGGGGGTGGCCTTTTTCTGGCACTGGGAGAACCCCCAGGTGCTGGACCATCTCAGGGGGGCCAATGTGCTTTACTTCCTGCTGGTCCTGTCCCTGGCGCCGCTGGTGACGGCCAACGGCTATTTCGGCGGCATGGTCACCTTTCCTCTGGAGGAGGAGGAAGAACAATCCGGTCTGAAAAATTAGGTGGTGCAAGAGCCGACCGGACCGAACCTGTCGCCCCGGTGGAAGATTGGGGTCATTTTTACCATGATCAATGGGTCTTCCGTGCTGATCTACCTGACCACCGTGGCGTCCCAGGAGGCCATGGTGATGGCCGCGGGGCTGACCCGCTGATACATTGCCCCACCTGTATCGGGGCCGGCGGATGACCGGTTTAGCCAGAGAAGCTTAAGGTAATAATTAACCCAGGAACTTTTTTCTGATAACTTGAACGCCGCGCCTGGATCTCGTGTGTTTAGATGTTCCGGTCGCGTTGCGAAGTTTGGTAATGACTGTAAGGAAGGATGGCGTTTTTGGCTGAAAATCGTAACAAAGAGCGGCAATTTACTCCTGAAGACCTGGCGGCCCACAAGGGGGCGGAGGGCCGTCCCGTCTATATCGCCTTCCGGAGCCGGGTGTACGACGTCAGCGGCAGCGCCCTGTGGGAGGGCGGACGGCACATGGACCGGCACGAGGCCGGGGCCGACCTCACCGGTGAGTTTGACGAGGCCCCCCACGACGAGGAAGTCTTTGAACGCTATCCCCAGGTGGGGGTCATGGTCGAAAGGGAGGCGGGAAGCGAGGCCCCGGAAGCCCAACTATCGCCGGCCCGGCAGTTTTGGCATCGCCAGATCAAACGGCTGCCTCTGCTGCGCCGCCATCCCCATCCCATGTTGGTGCACTTCCCCATTGTCTTCATGATCTCGGCCACGGCGTTTACGC
>JARRQO010000265.1:0-478 GCA_037381685.1 Deltaproteobacteria bacterium
GCCTTTGAACGGCGTTTCAGACTGCCTATTGCCGTCGACCCCGAGGCAGTGGAAGCAGACTATAACGACGGCATCCTGGAAGTCCGCCTGCCCCGCAAAGTTCACCCGAGCAGGCAGATAACGGTGAAATCCGTAACTTAACCAACATGGAGATATCATGAGTAATAACCACGATATAGATGAAATTCGGGTAGACCCCGAATCCGACGAACAGCCGGAACCCCGGGTATTACCCATATTACCGGCAAAAGACCTGGTATTGTTCCCTCGCATCGTCATGCCCCTGGTCCTCTGGGAGGAACCGTCTCAGATGCTGGTGAACGAGGTTCTGCTGAAGGATAAGACGGTGGGCCTGTTGACCAGCAAAGGCGAAAAATCCACGGGTTTCGACCCGGACAATTTTTACGACATCGGCACCGCCGCGGTCATCATGAAGATGCGGAAGGCGGATGATGATTCCGTCCGGCTGCTCATTCAG
>JARRQO010000265.1:512-3929 GCA_037381685.1 Deltaproteobacteria bacterium
ATTCAGGGTCTGTACCGCTTCCGCCTGGAGGGCTGGACGGCCCAGGACCCTTACCTTCAGGCCCAGATAAATCCTATCCCGGAAGAATATGAACCTTCCCTGGAGGTGGAGGCCTTGGTCTCCAATGTCAAAGGGCTCTTCTTAAAGATGCTGGATCTTTCCCCCTACCTGCCGGCGGAAATGGGGTCCCTGGTGCGGGAGATCAGCGATCCCCGGGTGCTGGCCGACGTCACCGCGGGCAGCCTCAACATCTCCAAGGCCGAAAAGCAAAACCTGCTGGAGACCATCGACGCAGCCGAGCGCCTCCGCAAGGTGTTGGCCGCCATTAACCGGGAGCTGGAGATCCTGGAACTGGGCAAACAGATCCAAAGCCAGGTCAAGACCGAAATGGACAAGGCCCAGAAGGACTACTATATCCGGGAACACATCAAGGTCTTGCAGAAGGAGTTGGGGGAAGGCGACGACCGGACCCGGGAGGTTGACGAACTCCAGTTCCGGCTGGAGGAAGCGGAGTTGCCGCCCCACGCCATGAAAGAGGCCGAACGGGAGCTCACCCGCCTGAAGCGCACTCCGCCCACTTCCCCGGATCATCAGGTCATCCGTAATTATCTGGAATGGCTGATCGAGCTGCCCTGGGCCAAAGCCACCGAGGACAACCTGGACCTGCAGCAGGCCCGGGAAATCCTGGACGCGGACCACTACGACCTGGAAAAAGTCAAAAAGCGCATCCTGGAATACCTGGCGGTGCGCAAGCTCAAGCCCGATATGAAGGGTCCCATCCTGTGCTTCGTGGGTCCGCCGGGCACCGGCAAGACCTCTTTGGGCCGCTCCATCGCCCGGGCCCTGGGCCGCAAATTCGTGCGCCTTTCTCTGGGCGGCGTGCGGGATGAGGCCGAAATCCGCGGCCACCGCCGCACCTACGTGGGGGCCTTGCCCGGCCGCATTATCCAATCCATCCGCCGGGCCGGCTCCCACAACCCGGTCTTCATCCTGGACGAAGTGGACAAAATCGGCGCCGATTTCCGGGGCGACCCGTCTTCGGCGCTGCTGGAGGTTCTGGACCCGGAGCAGAATTCCACCTTTTCTGACCATTACCTGGAGGTGGATTTCGATCTCTCCAAGGTGATGTTCATCACCACCGCCAACCTCCTGGACCCCATCCCGCCGCCCCTGCGGGACCGCATGGAAGTCCTGGAACTCACCGGCTACACCGAGGAAGAGAAACTGGAAATCGCCTTCCGGCACCTCCTGCCCCGGCAACTGGAGGGCCACGGTCTCACCGCGGGACAGATGGAACTTGCCCCGGAAGCCGTCCGCCTGGTCATCGCCTCCTACACCCGGGAGGCCGGGCTGCGCAACCTGGAGCGGGAAATTGCCGCGCTCTGCCGGGGCGTGGCCCGGGAAGTGGCCGAGGGCGGCCGCCAGCAGGTCAAGATCGAGGCCGATGACGTGGGCGCCTACCTGGGGCCGCCGCGCTTTTTCCGGGACGCGGCCCTGGATCACCCCGAGCCCGGCGTGGCTACGGGTCTGGCCTGGACCCCCACCGGCGGCGACATTCTCTTTATCGAGGCTTTGCGGATGCCGGGCAAAGGCCATCTCCGGCTCACCGGCCAGTTGGGCGAGGTGATGAAGGAGTCCGGCAACGCCGCCCTGTCCTATATCCGGGCCCGGGCCCCTTTTCTGGGAATCGAGGAGGACTTCTTCGATAAGGCCGATATTCATATCCATGTGCCCGCGGGCGCCATCCCCAAGGACGGCCCCTCCGCGGGGCTGGCCATGCTCTCCGCCCTGGTATCGCTGCTGTCGGGCCGGCCGGTGAAAAAGGGTCTGGCCATGACCGGCGAGATCACCCTCCGGGGCCATGTCCTTCCCGTGGGCGGCATCAAGAACAAGGTCCTGGCCGCGCACCGGGCCGGTATTGCCGAGGTTATCCTCCCGGCCCAAAACCAGGTGGACCTGGAGGAGATCCCGGAATCCGTGCGGGGCGAGCTTACCTTTTACCCGGTGGAACGCCTGGATGAGGCCCTGGCCGTCGCCTTTCCGGGGGTGGGCTAGTCAGGGGCTGAGGCGGATTAGGGGTGGTTGAAGGAGTAGCGGCAATCTCAAAGGGGCGAAAGACCCCGCCACTTTGAGATTAATGGGGAATTCTGGGAAATTCTATGACTTATCTGATCCCCGGCGTGATCCTGGTGGTGCTGGTCATCCTCCTGGCTGTCCCGGTTTCCTTGGGATACGATTCCCCCGAGCCCTGGCTGCGGATCAAGTGGCTGGGCCTGTCTCTGAGAAAAAGATTGGGCAGGGTTAAGCCGAAAAAGCTCAAAAAAACCGCGGCTAAAAAGCGGGTGTCTGGCCGCGCCGCCCTGGCGCGGCTGTGGTCCCGCCGGGAACTCTGCCGGGAATTAATCCAGCCTCTCCGGCGCCTGGTCCTGGAGGTCTTGAAAACCCTGAGCTTCCGGGATTCGCGGGCTGCCATCTCACTGCCGGACCCCGCCTTGAACGGCCTGCTCTTTGCATTCGTTGCCAATATCCCTCTGGAGCAGATGGACCTGTCGGTAAACTTCGAAAACCGCAATTTTGCTCAAGTCCGGGTAAAAGTCTATCCATACCGGATTGCCTCAAAACTGACCAGCTTTTTGCTGCACTTGCATTATCTGAGGTTAGTGAGATTCTCCTGGGAACTGTACAAAGCCGGGTCAAAATCAGACCAGGAAGATTAATAAAAGGAGAAAGCTATGCCAATTCCGGCGGCTGAAATTATCGGCAAACTCATGGATGAACTGAGGACCGTCGCCAAAACCGAAACCATTTTGGGCGAGGAAATCAAGGTGGGAGAATTCACCCTGATTCCCGTGTGCCGCGTCTCCCTGGGGATCGGGGCCGGCGGCGGCCAAGGCAGCGACCGCAAGCGGGAAGGGGAGGGCGGCGGCGGTGGCGGCGGGGTGATGGTCACGCCCGTTGCCTTTATCGTCATCAAAGGCGATGAGATTTCCTTCCACGGCATTAAAGCAGGCGGCGCCCTGGACGGACTTTTTGAACATCTTCCCGAAGTAACCGATAAAATTCTGGCCAAATGCCATGCTGAAGAGGTACAAAAGAAACAGACGGAGCCGGAAGCCGGGTAAGCCGGGCAGATGAGGAAAAAAGCTTTTTATTAACTATGGCTTAAGCAATCTACTTTCATGAACCCCCTGGGAGGCATTATTCATGGCCGTGTTTACCTGCGAAAAATGTGGCGAAAAGGTGGAAACCCGCTGCAAGCCCAAAAAGTGCCCTGCCTGCAGCGAGTCCGGCACCATGTGCAAAGCGGAGGCCCCGGCCCCCCAAAAAAAGCAAAAGAAATAATGGCTGCCCCTGGTGCGCTCCCCTGTGCGGGGCAGGCCCTTTCTCCCCTCTTCCCCTGGGGGGAGAGGGCCGGGG
>JARRQO010000266.1:0-962 GCA_037381685.1 Deltaproteobacteria bacterium
CTGGGGGACGCGTATCTGGCCGAACTTGGGAAAATCCTGCGGCGTCAGTTTGTTTTTGCCTCCGATAGTGAAATCACCCTGGAGGCCAACCCCGACGATATTACGTTGGCAAAATTGCGGCGTTTCCGGGATCTGGGTATCAACCGCCTGAGTTTAGGGGCCCAGTCCTTTGACGAGGCGGAATTGCGCTTTTTGGGCCGGAGACACACGGTCAGCCAGACAATGGCGGCTATAGACCTTATTCGGAACGCAGGATTTACTAACCTGGGGCTTGACCTGATCTATGGCCTGCCGGGACAAACGGCCGCGGCCTGGCGCCGCAACCTGGAAACGGCCCTGAGCTTTAACCCCGAGCACCTTTCCTGCTACCAGCTTACATTAGCTGATGAGACCCCTATGGGCCAATGGGCGGCGCAGGGGGACCTTGTTCCCTTGGACGAAGATTCTCAACGGGAATTCTTTTTGCTTACCGCCAGTTTTTTGCAGGAAAAAGGCTATCTCCACTACGAAGTGGCTAACTTTGCCCGGGGAGAAGAGTACCTTTGCCGCCACAATCGCAAGTATTGGACCCGGGTGCCCTACCTGGGGCTGGGACCCGCGGCCCACTCCTTCGATGGAAGCCGCCGGTGGTGGAATGTTTCATCCGTGAAGCACTATTATGCCTCCCTTAACGCGGGCAGGGCCCCGGTAGCGGGCCAAGAAACCCTCACTCCGGCCCAAATGCGGCTGGAAACTTTTTATTTGGGGTTTAGGACCAGGGAAGGAGTTAGTCTGGCAGCTATACGAGATTGTCCTCGGGGAGAGGCCATTCTGGCCGAACTGGAGGAGGCCGGCCTGGTCCGGGTGGAAAACGACCGGGTCAGGGCCACGGTCCAGGGCCTGGTGGTGGCCGATGGGCTGCCCCTGTGGTTTGGGGATGAGTCCTGAGCCTTATTGACCCTCCCCAGCAGTTTATCTTTTTA
>JARRQO010000266.1:983-4357 GCA_037381685.1 Deltaproteobacteria bacterium
TTTTGGGGCCAAAACCTTACCAAGTGGAACTCAACATATTGAGTGGCACAGGCCTTACAGCCTGGGTTAGCATAGGATAGAGCTTGGGGCTAACTTAAATTTGACATTTTGCAAGAAGTCCATAAAGTTTAAATTAAAAAAATTATTGCCTTTTAAAGGAAAGTGCAATATCCTGCCCCCACCTGAGGGGTCCTCCGGCCTGCTCGACAGATCTTTAGGTTGCTGCTTCCTATCTTTGCGAATCTCCCGGTTGCATTTGAAATCCTTGGCTGGGGACCTCTCCAGGTTTAAGGCAGCGCCGCGCGGCTCTGGCAAATTTGACTCAGGGGCGAGCGCGAGTTTATATATTTCAGACAATTCCGGGGCCGTGGCTTTAAGGCACATGGCCCTGGTTGATTTATACTCCTTTTTTCTCCCGCCTCAGCAGGAGAAGGGAAGAGGAAAAAATTTTTGGCAAACATTGTAAAAGAAGCCAAACTGATGCTGTCTCATTTCCGGGGCCTACCCCTTGTGGCAGTCTTTCTGATGGTGTTGCCGGCCTGCGGGGTGAGGCAGTTGGCCCAGGGGGAAATCCAACCGCCCGAGGTGAGCTGGCAGGGAATCACTCTGGGGCTCCCCACGTCGCGGGGCTGGCCGATGTCCGTAAGGTTGCTGTTGACCAATCCCAATGACCAGACTGTAAACCTGAAAGGCTACGATTATGAGCTATGGCTGGAGGGCAGGAGCGTGGCCCAGGGGGAGAGTTCGGAAGCGGTGACCCTGCCGCCTAGCGGACAAAAGGTGGCCCAGGTCCCTATTTTGGTGAAACTGCCCGTAGTGCTGGGCCTGCTCCCGGTGCTCTTGCAGGCGGAGCCGCGGCCCTTAAACTACCAGGTCGCGGGCGGTTTTCGCCTGGGCGCAGTACTGGGCGGCCTGATCCGGGTGCCTTTCTGCTTTCAGGGGCAGGTCACCCCCAAGGAAGGTCTGGATTTTTTGCGGTCCTATCTTCACTGAATCAGGAAAGAAAGTCCGCAGTTTTTCAAGGATATCAAAAGCCTAAAACCCTTGGACGGCGAGAGACGCCAAAAACTCAACCCTCAATAGTTCCAGGTTCAAAAAATAACCAACGGGAGAGACCGAAGCGGCTCCCGTCTCTGCTGTTAAAACCAGGACCGGTGGCTCCACAATTCTTCTTTTAGGTCCTGCATATCCGTCTGGCACATCAGGTACATCGAGGCATTCTGGATCGCCAGACCGCCCAGGTAGGCCAGAGCGGTGACCAGCTTGATTTCCTCAGGAGTGAAATGCCGCATAACTTCACTGTATAGACGCAGTACCCCGATCACCTGCTCCTTGGTCTTGATGGGCGCCACCAGAATAGTGACAATACCCTCTTCCTTGTTCATTTCGCGGTACTGCACACGTTTGTCGGTGGCGGCGTTCAGGATGATGACGGGTTTTTCGCCCTTCAGGGCTTGGGCGATGCTCTCCTGAGCCGATACCGGTCCCTTTTCCAAATACTTCTTGCTCAAGCCATAGGAGGCCACCAGTTCCAAAGTCTCTTTTTGCTCATCCAAAAGCCGGATGGTTACGCCTTTCACCGCCAGGGCCTGGGCGAGATCAGCGGTCAAGACGCGCAAGATTTGCTTTAGTTCCAGGCTGCCGCTGAGGTTGACGGCCAGATCGAAAAAAAGCTGGGTTTCCCGGCGCAGATGATCGATGAGACGGGCGTGTTCCATAATTCCCCCGGCTTGTTGCGCCAGTAACGTGGCAAATTCTTTTTCCTCCGGGGCAAAATTCCTGGGAGACGCGGTAAACAGGCAGAAGACCCCTTGAATCTTGCCTTTGACCATTACCGGCACTGCCAGGATGGAAGCGATGCCCTCGGCTTTTTTGGCGTCGGGATACTCCAGTTTGGAGTCTGCCGCGGCGTCGCGGCAATAAAAAAAGCCTTTTTTCAGCACTAAAGGCACGATCTTTTGGGTCAGCAGGGATTTCTTGGAACGGAAGTAACTTTCGGACAGACCTGCTTGGGCTATGGGAATCAGTTCGCCTTTGCCGATTTCCGTGAGGTAGAGGCACGCGGCTTTGCCCTCCAGGATGTCCATGGCGCTGGTAAAGATCATCTTCAAAAGTTCCCGACGGTTGCGGGCCGTGCCAAAGGTCTGGCAAAGTTCGACCAGCTTTTTGAAATAATCGATTCTCACGGGCATAGCAAGAATTTTCCCTTGAAATTCGTAATCGGCTTTTCAGTCCCCGGCTTCAAAAACTTAAAGGTCCCTTTCTTTAAGCCAGGCAGCAACCAGGGGAACAATCTCTTTCTGAAACCGGGCGCTGACATAAATGCCGATGTGCCCGGTATCCAGACAGATATCCTGACTATCGGTGCTACCCACGGCCTTGGTCAAGGCTGCGCAGGCCTCTGGAGGCACCAGATGGTCGTACTGCCCATAGATATTGAGCAAGGGCATGGTAACCTGTCTGAGATTTACCTGGCGTCCCCCCACCTCCAACCGGTTTTGCAGCAGCCGATTTTCCTGATACAGGTCCTTGAGGATTTGCCGCACGGTCTCGCCGGGGACATCGGGGCTGTCGAAGATCCATTTTTCCATGCGGATGAAGTTTTCGACGAACTCCTTGTTGTCCATATTTTCCAAAAAACCCAAGTACTTATCCAAAAAGAGACGGGGTGGATTGAGGAGGAGGAAGGCTGTGTTCACCAGGTTGCCGGGCAGGTTGCCGAAGGCATCCACCAGGCGGTCGATGTCGATTTCCTTCAGCCAGACGTGCAACAGGCCCTTGGGGGTATCAAAGTGAGTAGGGGCCACAGTGGTAATCAAACTATTGACTTTTTCCGGATGGAGTGCGGCGTAGATAATCGTGAAAGTCCCCCCCAGACACACCCCCATGAGATTCACCTTGTCGCTTCCATGGCGGTGGCGAATAAAATCCACAATGTTATCCAGATAACCATTGATATGGTCATCCAGGGTGAGAAACTGGTCCCGGCGCGCCGGTAAACCCCATTCAATCAGGTAGATTTCCAATCCTTCCTTGAGGAGATTCCAGATTACGCTGCGGTCGGGCTGCAAGTCCAGGAGGGTTTCCCGGTTGAACAAACCATGCACCAGGAGCAGCGGGGTTTGCAGGCGGACGGTTTCCGGCCGGTAATATTTGAGTTTGACCCGGTCTTCCTGGTAGACCAGTTCATGGGGAGTGGTGCCAATATCCGTATCCAGGGGGCCGAGGAAAATATCGCGGGCCTTTTCCAGACGATGCTTGGCTTCTTCAGCATCCGCGGCCAGCTTGGCCAAAATAAGATTTACCGGAATTTTAGGCCGGTCCATCAGTCTTGCTCCTGGGGAGGCTGAGGCCGGTCCAATTTTTTGGCCAGC
>JARRQO010000266.1:4406-5165 GCA_037381685.1 Deltaproteobacteria bacterium
GAGACAAGGCTTCCATAGTCTCGGCCAGGAGAGCATCTTTAGCCATGGTGAAATCTTGCAAGGCATTGAGAGTGCGGACCAGGGTCCGGATATATTCCGCTGACTGGAAGAGGGTCATATAATTCCCTTCCAGAATTTTCAGCCACCGCCGGTAATATTCCTTAAAATCATCAGGGAAATTTTCCTGCCGGTCCATGTTCTCCACCACTTGCATAGCCCGCAGGGATTTTTTCACTGGTGAGTAAAGCATATAAATGAATTCGGCCATGGCGGTCTGAAATTGATTAAATTTTTCGGTGGCGCAATTGAGGCGCTCCTGAGTCAGATAGGTGAGGCGTGGGTGGGGCATGTTCAACAGCCGGCGAAGGTCCTGTTCATAGAGATCATTGCAGATTTTGAAGATATCCTTGTCCAGGCTTTCAAAATCATTGGTCCCGGAAAGTGTCCCGTTATCTGCCCAGGCCTCCAGCCACTGGCGGTGCAGATGGAAATAGCCTCCCCAGCCTGCTTGGGCCATCCTCAACACGGTCTCCGAGGGCGCTCTGATGCCTGAAAAAACTGCGGCTACGGTGTCAGGTTCGGTCAACAACGAAAAGAAGGCCTGCCACAGGTTCAAAGAGGATAGCCAGGCGTCACTGGCGGGGGGCTCCTCAGGGCAATTGCCGCTGCTGGTTCCGGCCATACCGGTCCCACCGGGACCCATCTGGGCCTTGGTATCCCAAAAATACATGGTCCACTTGATCCAGGCGGCCAGCAAGG
>JARRQO010000267.1:0-4419 GCA_037381685.1 Deltaproteobacteria bacterium
ATAAGCTACAAAAGCCCTAACCTGGATATTAACGCCAAAACGTTGGGGGTCTTTGGGAAAATACATTTTGTCCAAAGTGATCCGTAATTAGAAATAACTATGTGTGGAATTGTTGGTATCGCATCGCGATTTGCTATCAGCAAGCCCGATTTGCTCAAGGCGATGCGTGACACCATGGGCCATCGCGGCCCGGATGATCAAGGCGTGTGGTACACGCCTGACCGGCGCGTCGGCCTGGCGCACCGACGCCTGGCGATCATTGATTTATCGCCTGCCGGTCACCAGCCCATGCTGGATGCTTCCGGCCGGCTGTGCATTACCTTTAATGGTGAGATTTACAACTATCAAGAATTGCGCCGGGAATTGGAGGGTCTGGGACATAGGTTCAGGACTGCCAGTGACACCGAAGTGATTTTGGAAGCATATCGTGCCTGGGGTACAGATTGTTTGGTCCATCTGAACGGTATGTTCGCCTTCGGACTCTATGATTCCCAGGAGCAGCGGTTGTTTCTGGCCCGGGATCGGGCCGGGGAAAAGCCCCTATATTATCGCCTGGCAGAAGGGACCTTTACTTTCGCTTCGGAGCTCAAGGCGTTAATGGCCGATGCGTCTTTCGGGCGCCAACTTGATTTGGAAGCCCTGGATTACTACCTGGCTTTTGGCTACGTGCCAGGAGAGAAGTGCATCCTGAAAGAGGTGAGGAAATTGCCACCGGCTCATGGGTTGATCTATGACCTAGCCGGGGAAAAATTGACTCTAGGGCGGTATTGGCAATTGGGCGAACCCGATTCATCACCGGCGACAGAGTCTGATTTGGTCGAAGAACTGGCCAGCCTCCTTCAGGATTCGGTGCGCTTGCGGCTAATCGCCGATGTGCCCGTGGGAGTGCTACTGAGCGGTGGCATTGATTCCAGCTTGGTAACAGCCATGGCGGCGCGGGTTTGTGACCGGCCGGTGAAAACCTTTACCATCACCTTTCCTGGTCACGCCGCTTACGATGAAGGACCCTATGCCCAGCTGGTGGCCCGCCATTTTGGAACAGAGCACACGGAAATGGTGGCGGAACCAACTACGGTGGGGTTGCTCCCTGAATTGGCCCGGCAATTTGACGAACCATTAGGCGATTCTTCTCTGGTGCCCACTTACCTGGTTTCCCGTTTGGTTCGGCAGCATGTCACCGTAGCACTGGGAGGGGACGGCGGAGATGAATTGTTTGGAGGATACCAACGCTACAGTGCAATACAACTGCAGGAGACCGTCAGGCGCGTCATTCCCCTGCGAATCAGGGATTGGATCGGGGCCGCGGCAGCCAGGTTTCTGCCCCCCGGATTGAAGGGACGAAACTACCTCCTGGAGTTTACCGCAGATCTCCCTCAAAGCATTGCCCGAATCAACACTTATTTTGACCCGATCTCCAGGTATCGCTTGTTGGCTCCTCTGGACCTGCACCCGAGCCCAGACCAATTGCCGGAATTGTATAAAGTTTCATTATGCCACTCGAGCCACAGCCCACTGCAACAAGTTAGCCGGGTTGATTTCCTTACCAATCTGGTAGATGATTTCCTGGTCAAGGTGGATAGGGCCTCCATGCTCACTTCTTTAGAGGTGCGGTCACCTTGGTTAGATCCGCGCTTAATTGAGTTTTCCTGGGGCAAAGTGCCAGATAGGCTGCGGGCCACGGTTCGAAACCGCAAAATTTTACCACGTAAATCAAAGAAGTGCTCACTCAGGCTGATCCTCACTTGTTCAACCAAGGCATGATTCAAAGTCTGATAGCCAAACAGCGCCATGGCTATGCCAATACCAACCGATTGTTTCTCTTAACCATGTTTGAACTTTGGAAGCGGGAATACAGAGTGGCGATTGGTTGAGAATAGGGTTATCGGAGTGCGGTTAAACTGAGAAAGTAAGGGTTTCGGATCAGCATTTACCCTTATTTGAGATAATTTACCCATTAAGGAGCAGTAAGGGGCTGACGCCGGGTGCTGGAGCATGTCAGCCCAGTTTTGGTGATATTTATTAGGCAAATCAGGTTAAAGTTTTGCTCCAACAAACAGTAACCGCCAACAGGATGCAATAAGATGCCACTTTCTATAGCTTGCGTCTATTCAGTTGAAACTTATGTCAGCTTGGAGAAACCCATAAGAGATGGGGCCAGTGTCCCCTTTGGAATAGCAACGATCGCTTCGGTACTCAAGAACGCGGGACATGAGGTAGAACTGCTGGTTTTTACTCCTGACACCCCCATTCTGGAAACGCTGCGGCCTTTCATTGAGCGTTTCCGCCCGCAAATTTTTTGCCTGACTGCGGTTTCAACCCAATTTCCTTTGATAAGAACCATTGCCGGAGCCATCAAACAGCTGGAACCCGGTGCTTACGTGGTCTTAGGAGGGGCCCATGCCTCCTTGATGCCTGAAGAGGCCATGGCCTGCCCTTTCATTGATGCCATTTGTGTGGGCGAAGGGGACACCGCCATCGTGGAATTGGCGGCCCAGATACTTGCGGGCCGCCAGCCTAGCAAAATTCACAACCTTTGGCTCAAACAGCCGGGGACAGCTATTATTGAGAAAAACGATCCTGCTCCGTTTTTTGCCGATCTCGATAGCTTGCCTTTTATTGACCGGGAACTTTGGCGGCCATTGATTCAGGAACCGGCGAGGGACCCTTCAGTGCTAGTGGGGCGCGGTTGTCCCTTTCGCTGTACCTATTGTTCTAATCACATTCTCGGCAGGCTGGCGAAAGGTTCTTATGTGCGATTCCGTTCCCATAGCAATATTATTAAAGAGATAGAACAGATAACCCAGGACTCTGCGGTGGCCAATATATATCTGGAAGTTGAGACTATAGGCGTTAACCTTGAGTATGCTTTGCAACTCTGTGAGGTCCTATCTCGTTTTAACGACCGTAGAAATATACCGATTCAATTTAAGATAAACCTGGCAGTTACCCATAAATTAGTCAGGGACAACGATTTATTGGAGCGTCTCTTTGTCGCATTTAAGCGGGCAAATATTGTTACGATCAATATTGGCTTAGAGTCCGGCTCTGAAAGAATCAGAAACAAAGTTTTACGGCGTCCCCGCTATAGTAATGAAGATATTGTAAATTTTTGTTCTATTGCAAAAAAATACAATATTAAAATAATTATGTTTGTTATGATTGGCTTGCCGGGAGAATCTGTAGCAGATTTCGAAGAAACTTATCGAGTCGTTAGACTTTGCGAACCACACAATATCTGGTTGTCTATCTTTTACCCTTACCCCGGGACTGATCTATACCGTATTGCTAAAGAAAAAAGGCTATTTTCAGAGAAAGATATTAGGACGGTTTTGGAAAGACACCGCTCTTATTTGAATTTGCCAGAGTTTCCCAGATGGCGAATAATGGTTGAATACATCTTTTTTAAATTCAGAGTTTTTAAGGGAACGCAACCGTTAAAGCAAAGGCTGTTTTATGCCATACGGGCAGCACTGGAGATGAATAAAACCCTTGATAAGACTTACCTTTTTTTGAGCCGACATACGAAAATTGGCCAAGCCTTGTTCAAGAAATATCGAATTAATTTTTAAGCCTACCCGACTAGCGCTTAAAAAAATTCCCCAGGTCCTGGCTTCGGCCAACCAATATTAAAGTCAAAAAATCGGATGAGGGCCATCCTGTAAGCCCAGCTTTTTTTGAGTTAGACTTGGCAACCCAGGCAGCGACACGCCTCAAGCGTGAGTTCAAAAACTTTGGCTCTGGTAATCTCGTAGGGGAGTTGATATAATTAAATTTTTAAGGATTTCGGTTGGGTGCCTGAGTAGCGCTGTGGGTGGATAGAATGATGCTTCCCAACAAAGAACTAGAATTGCGGTTAGCTTACAGCCTGGGTTTTCAAACTAACCTGACTCGGAAGCTTGACCAGGGTTTTTCTGAAATTCGCTACTCAAGGTCAATGCCTGCGTTCAAATGGAGTTACGGATGATCCCCAAGCCTCAAGTAGCGCAAGTTGAAAATATCGTCTTCAGTAATGGCCACATAAACCGCTCTGATAGGAATACCCTTAACAGGCACAAAAGTGGTTTGGTCTGGCTGACGGGGCTCTCGGCGGGGGGCAAGTCAACGATCGCGCATGGTGTCGAGAAGAAGCTTTTTGAAAGAGGCGTTAGAACTTACGTGCTCGATGGCGATAATATCAGGCACGGGCTAAACAATGACCTTAATTTTAGTAGGGAAGATAGGAAAGAAAATATCCGGCGTATTGCTGAAGTAAGCAAACTTTTTATAGATGCCGGGTTTATCGTTTTAACCTCGTTCATCACCCCTTATCCGGAAGATCGACAATTCATTAGAGACGCCTTTGAAGGCGATAATTTTTACCTGATTTTTGTCAAATGTTCCATCGAAACCTGTATCCGCAGGGATCCCAAGGGCATGTAT
>JARRQO010000267.1:4443-7767 GCA_037381685.1 Deltaproteobacteria bacterium
GACCCCAAGGGCATGTATGCCAAGGCTTTAGGCGGCGTCATTAAGAATTATACAGGTATCTCGGCACCTTATTATCCACCCGAAGATGCTGATCTAATCATTGATACCGAAGCTCATAATGTCGAAACTTCGGTTCAACATCTCGTAAAATTTCTCCATGACAAAGGTTTGATCCCGGGAGCAAAAGGCTCTGATGCCCCTAAAAGGTAAGGAAACCTGGGACTGTACTGTAAAGACCCACCTGAGATGAACAATTCTTTCAGTTATAGCGTTTGTCAAAAATTAATAAGATAATACGATCAGATATTCCATGCCGAGCCCAGGGATGAGAGTGGCAATAATCAACTTAACCGGGGGTGGGTTGAGCTATGGCTATCTCAATTATTTGTCCGAAATGTTGCCTCGGATGAGGTCCAACGCCCGGATAAATCAGCTCTATGTCTATCTCCCCCCAGGGTTTTCAAAATACTTCGCAGGTATGGTGCCTTCGGAATTCCTGCGGCAGCTTGATCGCGGCTTTCAGGGCCGCCTGCAATTGCGTGGGGATATATCCCGAATTGCGCCGGATATATTGTTTTTCCCCGGCAACCAGTGGATGAACCTGGGCCGGATTCCCTCGGTATCCATGGTTCAAAGTATGTTGCCCATGGCAATGCCCTTCGGCGGGAATGGTTGGTTCGATATCGCCAAAAACTTCGTTCGGGCCCGTTTAACCAAAATCGCTTGTGAGCGCGCTACCAGAGTAATCGCCATCTCCCACTACGTGAAAGAATTCCTGATAAATCATTGGCATGTTGCTCCAAGCCGTATAGGGATGGTCTATCATGGAGTTAATCAACCGCCAGCCAGTGAGGCCATGAGAATTCCCGTCGGGGTCCCCAGGGATTGGAGAGGCAGGTTCTTATTCACCGCGGGCTCCATGCATCCTTACCGGGCTTTGGACGACGTCATTAAGGCCATGGCTGTCCTTGCTTCCCAAGGGGTTCATCCGCCCTTGGTAATTGCGGGAGGAGTTGAGCTCGACCCCACCCAACTGCCTTACCTCCAAAGGATGAAAAAACTTGCCGAGACCCTGGGGGTGAACCAGATTGCCTGGGTCGGGCATCTCGACAAGGCAGAAATGTCCTGGTGCTACTCCAACTGCCGGTTGTTCCTGATGACCAGCCGGGTGGAAGCCTGTCCCAATATTGCCTTGGAAGCCATGAGCCATGGGGCTTTTTGTCTGGCCGCGGATAATCCGCCGCTACCGGAATTTTTCCAGGATACCGCATTATATTACCGTCCAAAGTCTGGTGAGGCGCTGGCTCAAGTCATTAGCCAGGCCTTGACCTATTCCGCTGAAGCAGCTGAGCTTCTCCGGCTGCGGGCCAGGAAACGAGCCGGCGATTTTACCTGGGATAAAACTATGGTCAGCACCATGCATGAGCTTGAACTGGCTGCGAATATGTTATACTCGTAAACACGATGCTTCTGGCTATGGTGAATAAAATACCCTCCCTAAATCGGCTGTAAAATTTGGTGGCAGGCATAATACCAGGAGGACATCGCGGTTAAATGCCGTTTTTCCGTCTTGACAGGTTTGACCGTTCCGGGTTTGATTATGGCCGCTCTAAATTTTATGTCCTGATCTGGTTCCTCTGTCAGGAGACCTTATTCCGCTTTTCTCCCGTACCTTGCCATGATTTCCGCCGGAAATTAGTAAAAATTTTTGGGTGCCGGGTAGGCAAGCAGGTAATACTGCACCCCCGGGCCCGGCTTCATTATCCCTGGCGCATCGAGATCGGCGATCATTCCTGGATCGGCGACGAGGTTCGGTTATATTCCATTGCCCCGATAAAGATCGGCGAGCATACGATTATCTCGCAGAAGTGCTTCCTTTGTACTGCGGGTCACGATTATGACGACCCTCATTTTAAGACCACCCAGGCCCCCATCACGGTGGGAAACGGCGTCTGGCTGGCCGCCGATGTCTATGTGGCCCCTGGGGTCACCATCGGCGACAATACGGTCATCGGGGCTCGCTCCAGTGTATTCCATGATATGCCGGCAAAAATGGTGTGTTACGGTTATCCCTGCCGCCCCATAAGGCCGAGGGGGGCCAAGCCCGAATGATATTTTCCATATCTTCAGCCGTTACAAGCTCTACCACCCCCGCGGTTTACTTTCAGGAAGCCGGGGACCGGTTCTGGGAAAACCGAATGACCGTGCCGGTTTCTGGCCTGGTTTGATTTACCGGCCATGCGAGTCTATCTAATTAACCGCTATTTCTGGCCTGATGAATCAGCCACTTCTCAGCTGCTCACTGACCTCGCCGAAGACCTCCAGGCTGCCGGCCACGAGGTGCACATTTTTACCTCTCGACAATTATATAACCAAGCTCAGGCCTGCTTGCCCCGGGAGCAGCTTTGGCAGGGAATCAGGATACATCGGCTGCCGACCAGTTCTTTTGGGCGGCGGCATTTCCTGGGCCGGCTTTTTGATATAATGACTTTCCATCTGGCGTTGCGGTTCGCCTCCGGCATAACCGTCAGCCCCGAGGCTTGGTTCGTGATGACCGACCCGCCCCTTATTGTCAATACAGTCATAAAGTTGCGGCAGCGGCTGGGGGGCCGCATAATTCACCATGTGGACGATGTCTATCCTGATCTGGCCGTGGCGTTGGGATCATTGCCGCGGTGGGGCGGGGTCGCGGCTTTCTTGAACCGCGGGGCGCAAAAAGGACTCAAGGGCTGCGAGCAGGTGTTGGCCTTGGGAGAATGCATGGCCCGGGTCCTGAGGGCCAAGGGGGTGGCTGACGATCATCTGGCTGTTACGCCGCCTTGGGCCTCAGGGAGCAGCTTGTATCCCTTGGAGCATACCCAAAACCACTTTCGTGAGGAAATCGGCATTCCCAGGGGTGATTTTGTGGTGATGTACTCGGGCAACATGGGTCTGGGGCACCGCTTTGAAAGTATCCTGGGGGCGGCCCGCTCTCTGGCTCAGGACCATAGTATTCATTTTGTCTTCATCGGGGACGGCGCCAAGCGGCAGCAGATTGAGACCTTCCGCCGGTCTCAGAAGCTTCAGAATATCATGCTGCTGCCGTACCAATCCCGGGAAAGGCTCAGGGAGACCTTGTCCGCCGGGGATATGCATCTGATTTCTTTGGACCCCCGGGTGCAGGGATTTATCGTTCCCAGCAAACTGGCGGGAATTCTGGCGGTGGGGCGGCCCGCAGTTTTTTTGGGGGATGAGCATAACAGTATCGCTGCGGCAATACTTCATGGGGATTGCGGGTACGTCATCCCTGCAAACGGGGTTGAACAACTCCGCCGGAAAATCCAG
>JARRQO010000268.1:0-3306 GCA_037381685.1 Deltaproteobacteria bacterium
ACTCCCACGATGACTCCATCGCCCAAGGCCACATCGATTTCCTGCCATTCCCCGGTATAGACATTGGCTACCCGGCCGCCGGTGAGCACCAAATCAACCGGCCCTTCTCCTCGCGCGGCCTGGAGAAGTTTGGTTAGCTTACCCATCCGTCATTAAGACCTTTAAAAGATTATTAGAAAATCTTGGAGGGCAGTTTAATGGAAAATCGCGGTTGGCGCAACGGGAACCACGGATTATCGTTCAAGTCAACCAAAGCCTAAATGGAGTTTAGTCATATTGGTATAAACATCCTTACCAAAAGAGCGGATTGTTATTAACAGGGTGTTTTCCCTCCCTGTCAGGTGCGCCCCTGCGATTTTGGGGTATAATGCTAGAGGTTCCCTTGACAGAAGGATGGTTTTGTGCTAAAAATAAACCAACTGGTCGGTTTATTTTTTAAGAAGGTTTTTAGATGGCAAGCAAAGGTGATTTAACCCGGCAGCATATCATCGAAAAAGCGATGCAGCTCTTTTCGGTCAAGGGCTACTTCAATACCTCCATCGCCGGGATTTTAAAGGCCACCGGGCTCACCAAGGGCGGGCTTTACGGCCACTTCCGCAACAAGCAGGAAATCTGGTATGCGGTCTATGACGAATGCGTCAGGATTTGGAAGAGCATCATCTTTAAGGGCGTCCGGGAAATTTCCGATCCCCTGGCCCGGATTGAAAAGGTCATCGAAAACAGCCTGCAAAATTACCTGGGCGCCGGGGTCTTTGAGGGCGGCTGCTTTTTGTGCAATGCCCTGGTGGATCTCGCCGGGGAGTATGAGGCCATGAACGGCCACGTCCTCAAGGGGTTCCAGTCCTTCGGGGAATTGATCCGCGGCTGGCTGGAAGAAGCCGAGGCTAAAGGCATTATCAAAGACGGCCTGGATCTCGATGGGGTGGCCCATTTCATCGTAATCGCGCTGAACGGGGCCTCCACCATGTACGCGGCGGGCAAAGACCCCGCAGTGTGGCAGCAGACCCTGGCGCAATTACATTTTTATATCGAGAGTTTAAAAAAACCGACCCGGTCGGCGTAGCGGCCATTGACCGATGGAGCTAGAGGATTTATTTACTGGAAGCAGAAAAATAAGGCATTCACCCCCCAATCCCCCTCCCCTCAAGGTGGAGGGAGGAGAAGAACGATCTTCTTTGAGGCTCTGGTGAATAAATTCGAAACTAATAGATGAAAGGAGGCTGGATTATGGCTTACACCAACGTGCTGGTGGAGAAACGGGATAAGATCGGCTTTATCACCCTGAATCGCCCCCAGGCGATGAACACCTTTAACGTGCCCTTTGCCCGGGAGCTGAATGACGCCCTCTGGGACATGGAAAATGACCCCGAGGTCCGGGTGGTGGTGATCGATGCCAATGGCAAGCATTTCTCCACGGGAATCTCTCTGGACGAATTCAAGGAGAAGACCAGCAAGGAATACTGCGAGTTCATCCACCTGATGGATGAGCACAATCATACCATCGCCAAGATGAAAAAGCCGGTGATCGCCTCGGTCAAGGGCTACGCCCTGGCCAACGGCGCGGGGCTGTCTTTCGCCTGTGACCTGACGGTGGCTGCGGAGGATGCCAAATTCGGGACCACGGCCATCAATGTGGGCCTCATCTGCCTGGGACCGGCGGCGCCTCTGGCCCGCAACGTGGGCCTGAAAAAGACTCTGGAAATGGTGCTTACGGGCGATATGATCACCGCGGCGGAGGCCCAAGGGCTGGGTCTGGTCAACAAGGTGGTGCCGCCCGATAAACTGGAGGAAGCCACCGTGGAGTTGGCCGCCAAACTGGCCGCCAAAAGCCCGCTGGCTTTACAGGCTGGCAAAGCCGGGATCTATGCCATGCAGGGGGTGCCCTATTCCCAGGCCCTGGACATGCTGAGCGACCGGTTTGCGGCGTTGTGCAGCACGGAAGACGCGGAGGAAGGGGTCAGGGCGTTTCTGGAAAAACGGAAACCCGAATGGAAGGAACGGTAAGGCGTCAGCGCCAGCCGGCAACTCAAGAAACATTTTTTTCCTACCCCCCCAAACCCTCTCCCTCCCCAGGGGGGAGAGGGGATCAGGGGAAGGAACTCTTAACCAAAGCTCTAAGGGGAAACAATGAGTGTCGAAGAAATCATGACCAGTCATGGATTTAACCTCTCGGCCAGTTGCGCCGGGAAGGCAACCTTTACCAAATGGATAAAATACAACGGCAAACGGGCCTATATCACGGTCAATGATCAGGGTGGAGAAGGTTTTCCCACCAGCCTGGAGGAGCCCGTGCGGGTGACCACCCATGACCTCAGGTCCGGAGATGAGCTGGAGGCGCCGGTGGAGATCAGCTCCTTGAGCTCGTATTTGGAATCGCTCTCCGAGTAAAGAGGCTCACCCGTTACCGGTCAAGGACAGGCCATGGGGGGCGCGGCGCCGAAGGTGGTCCAAGCGGCGCGGCGCTTCCGATGGCCTGTTTGTAGTCAGCGGGAACTGGGAAGTTCCGGGAATATGGGCCCATGTTCTTGCCAAAAGGGGCCGTCAAATGGTAATTATAAGCAGCAGGAAAACGGGACCGGCTGATTCATAAGGGCCTAAACAAGTTCCTTTCTGGGCCGCTTCTCTTCCGGGGCGGGCGGGAAGGGGGCTTGATCTCCGCTGCAACATAAAGGAGCCCAGAGAACTCCAAGGCAATCCAGGTCTTTTGCACCTTTTCAACCGCTTGCCTGATAAAATCCAAAACCTGATCAGCGCCTGTGTTACCATCATCAATTCTCAATTATATTTAGGAATGAGTATGACATCTGCAGAGCCACGCGGAACCGGGAAACCTGAAGCGCCCCAAGTGAAGCGCATCCTGAGCGGCATGCGCCCCACCGGCAAAATGCACCTGGGCAATTATTACGGCGCCCTGTATAACTGGATGCGCCTTCAGGAAGATTACCAGTGCTTTTACTTCGTGGCCGATTGGCACGCGCTGACCACGGAATACGAGACGCCGGGCCCCATCAGCGGCTTCATCCCGGAAATGGTGACGGATTGGCTCAGCGTGGGCCTGGACCCGGTGAAATCCACCATCTTCGTGCAGTCGGCCATTCGGGAGCACTGCGAGCTTTACCTGATTTTCGGCATGTTTACCCCGGTGCCCTGGCTGGAGCGCAACCCCACCTACAAAGACCAGATGGAGCAATTGTCCCACAAGGACCTGGCCACGCACGGCTTTTTGGGCTATCCGGTGCTCCAGGCGGCGGACATCCTGATGTACAAGGCCGGGGGGGTGCCGGTAGGGGTGGACCAGGTGCCCCA
>JARRQO010000269.1:0-4963 GCA_037381685.1 Deltaproteobacteria bacterium
CACAAACAGGGGGAGCACCATATTGGGAAAAACCACCACGTCCCGGACCGCCAGCATGGGCAGTTCTCCAGGGATGATGATTTGATGTTGTTCTTCATCTTTAGTTGCCATGTTATCTCCTGAATAGCTGTAAATGAACCGATATGCACGCGGACCGGAGGACTTGCACGGCCAGACCCCCTGCTGGATTAGGAAGCATTATTTTAAAATAATTTCCCCCATAGCAGAAATTCCGGTCCCGGTCAACCGATAAGGATTTCCTTATAATTATAAAATAATAATGATCAATTGCGATGCAACCTGCAACCAGGCGTGGTTGTCCTGGCGAGGGGCCCCGCCGGCCTAGGGCCACCAGGAGTGCCAATCGCCATAGAGGGTCAATACCTGGCGGCGGTAGCCGCGGGCCAACTCCTCATTTACGGCATAGACCTGAAGGCCTCGAATAGCCGCATACTGCACGTGGGGGTTTTCTTCTTCCAGCAGCAAAAGATGCAGACGGATGGGAGCAAAAATCGGGGCCAGCTCGTTTTCCAGCTCTTGCCGCAATTTTTGACCTTCCCAATAATCCAGGGGATGTTCCAGCAGCACCACCCCCAAATCCAGGTCGCTTTCCGGCGCCCCTTTAACTTTTTCACCTGCCAGGAGGCGGGGCCCCAATTCTTTCTGGGAGCCCAAAAAATAGGCCAATCCGATACCCCGGTCCGATAAAATGTGCAAAAAATGCTCACATTTTTTTGTTCGGTCTTGATAACCCATTACATTCAACTTAACATAATCTCAAAACCTGAGTATGTGAAATATTTGGGGCTTTTCAGGAGTGTATGCTATATTATGCCGGTTAAGACACAACTTGGGGGGAAAGAATTGGGGGGAGAAACCATTTCAATCCGCAGCCAGTCTGTTATTGACGCGCTTCCCAGAATCCATCTCCACAAAATCGATTGGGCCGTCCGGCGCGCCACCGGCGCCATGCTGAAGATGCAATATGAGGAGGGGTTCTGGTGGGCCGAATTGGAGTCCAACGTCACCATTACTGCAGAATATATCATGCTGCATCGGTTTTTGGGGTTGGACGAGAGCAAAGTGCCCCGGATGGTGACGGATATTCTGGAAAAGCAACTGGAAAATGGCGGCTGGTCTATCTGGCACGGGGACGGGGGCGAACTCAGCACCACCGTGGAAGCCTATCTGGCCTTGAAAATGGCGGGCCTGCGCCCGGATAATCCGCACCTGGTAAAAGCTCGGAAGTTTATTCTCTCCAGGGGCGGGGCTCTGAAAACCCGGGTCTTTACCCGAATCTTTTTGGCCCTGTTCGGCCAGGTCAGTTGGGATGGCATCCCGTTGCTGCCCGTAGAATTTATCTTGTTGCCGCCGTGGTCGGGGCTGAGTATTTACGAATTTTCCAGTTGGAGCCGGCTCACGGTGGTGCCCTTGATGATCATCATGGCCAAGCGTCCGGTTCACCCACTGCCGCCGGAGCAAGGGGTGGCCGAACTCTTTTCGACCTCGGATGATCCGTTTTCCCACCACCGGGTAGCCTGGAAGCGAGAGGCGCCCCTGCTGGAAAACGCCTTTATCATCCTGGACCGGATTTTGAAGCTTTACGCCTGGTTGCGTCTCCCCTGGCCCCGGAATTTTGCCATTAAGCAAGCCGAAAAGTGGATTCTGGAACACCAGGAAGACAGCGGCGATTGGGGAGGCATCCAGCCACCCATGGTCAACTCCCTCATCGCCTTAAAGTGCCTGGGCTACGATCTGGAACACGACGTAGTGCAGCGGGGTCTGGAGGCCCTGGAGTTCTTCACCTTGGAAGAAGGCGACCGCACCTGGTTGCATTCCTGCATTTCGCCGGTATGGGACACCGCGCTGGCGATTCGGGCCCTGGCCGCAGCCGGGGTGGAGCCTTCGCATCCCGCCATGGCCCAAGGGACTGACTGGCTGCTGAGCCAACAGATTTTCAAGCCGGGGGACTGGAGCATCAAATGTCCGGACCTGCCGCCAGGGGGCTGGGCCTTTGAATTCGTCAATAACTGGTACCCCGATGTCGACGACAGCTCCATGGTTTTGGCGGCCCTGAAAGAAGGGCTGGCGGATACGGCCAAACACGAGGCGGCTTTGCAGCGAGGCATCAACTGGTGCTTGGGGATGCAGTCGAAGAACGGCGGCTTCGCCTCGTTCGACAAGGACAACACCAAGGAATGGCTCAATGCCATTCCCTTCGGCGACTTAAAGGCCCTGGTGGATCCGCCCACGGAAGACATCACCGCCCGCATCCTCGAAATGATGGGGGCCTTCGGCCACGGCCTGGATCATCCCGCGGCCATCCGGGCCCTGGCCTTCCTGCACCGCACCCAGCGGCCCGAAGGTTCCTGGTGGGGGCGCTGGGGAGTGAACTATCTCTACGGCACCTGGTCGGTGCTCATGGCCCTAAAAACCATCGGTGAGGACATGAGCCAGCCCTACATCCGCCGGGCGGTAAACTGGGTCAAAAATTGCCAGAACCCTGATGGTGGTTGGGGCGAGGTTTGTGAAACCTATCGTCATCCGGAACTCATGGGTCAAGGGCCGTCCACCGCCTCGCAAACCGCCTGGGCCCTCATGGGGCTGATCGCGGCGGGTGAAGTCCATTCCCCTGAGGTCAAAGCGGGAGTCGATTATCTGGTCAAGACCCAGAATTCCCAAGGGCGCTGGGATGAGGAACAGTTCACCGGCACCGGCTTTCCCAATCACTTCATGATTCGCTATCACCTGTATCGGGACTGTTTTCCCTTGATGGCTTTGGGCAGCTATTTAAGAGAGCTCAAAAACCCAGAAAGTGATCGCTACGCTTGATGATTCAAGCGGTACGTCGCGACAGACGGAAGGCTAGATTTACCGAACCTTAAGCTTTTAGCTTTGAACTCTTGATGGTTTTACTGCCTTAGGGGCTCGGCGCCGCCCGCCCCACATCGCTGCTCAATCCTAACATGCTGGGTTTCATACTTGACGGATTTCGGTAAGACTCTGGTAACCGGCGGCACCGGCTTTGTGGGCCGGTCCGTGGTGGAAGAACTTTTGGCTGCGGGCCGACAGGTGCGGGTCCTGGTTCGCAATCCCGACCACCCGGCCCTGGCCGGTCTGGCCGTGGAAGCGGTCACCGGCGATCTGAAGGATCCGGAGTCGCTGAAGCAGGCCGTGGCGGGCTGTACGAACCTTTTTCATGTCGCGGCGGACTACCGCCTCTGGGTGCCGGACCCCGCCAACATGTACGCCGTCAATGTGGACGGCACCCGGCAATTGCTGGCGGCGGCCACCGAAGCGGGGGACTTCGCCCGCCTGGGCCTGCCGCTGGTGGTGGTCAATCCCAGCACCCCGGTGGGACCCTGGGACTCTCGCCCGACTCCCACGGGCCAGATGATTGTGGATTTTTTGCGGCGCCGCATGCCGGCCTACCTGGAGACGGGGCTTAACCTGATCCACGTGCGGGATGTGGCTCAAGGACATCTGCTGGCCGAAGCCCAAGGCCAAGCCGGCGAAAAGTATATCCTGGGGCATGAAAACCTCAGCCTGTCCCAGATCTTTCAGGTGCTGGCTGAGCTCACCGGGGTTCCGGCCCCCAAGGTGAAACTGCCCTATTGGCCGGTGTTGGGGATGGCCTACGCTGACGAATTCTTTGCCACTTACCTCAGTCGGCGCCCGCCCCGGATGCCGGTCACGGCCATTCGCATGGCCAAAAAATTTATGTACTTTGACAACCGGAAAGCAATACAATACTTAGGATTAACCTTGACCCCGGTGCGCCAGGCCCTGAGCGACGCAGTGGCTTGGTTCCGGGAGCACGGTTATGCATGATCAGCTTCGTGGGGTTCACGGGCGCAGGCTTGCGCCTCCCCATGAACAGAGGAGAAAAGACAGTGCGTTTCCCATTAAGTTTAAGCGTTGATTTAACCAGGTATCTCATGAAAAAACGCCTCCAGGGCGAAGAAAAATTTCCCCTGGTGCTCATGCTGGAGCCCACCCATCAGTGCAATCTGGCTTGCAAAGGCTGTGGGCGCATTCAGGAGTACCGGGATAGCCTGGGACAGAGCCTGACTTTGGCAGAGTGCCTGGGGGCTGTGGAGGAATGCGGGGCGCCGGTGGTCACGGTCACTGGCGGCGAGCCTTTGATCTACCCCCCGGTTTTTGAGTTGTTGGAGGAATTGGTGCACCAACGCAAGCACATCTATCTATGCACCAACGCCATTTTGCTGGAAAAATCCCTGCCCCGGCTGCCGCGCTCCGAACGCCTGACCCTGAGCCTCCACATGGATGGCCTGGCCCCTACCCACGACCTTATCTTGGGGCGTCCGGGGGTGTTCAATCTGGCGGTTAAAGCCATTAAAGCCGCCAAGGCCCAGGGGTTCCGGGTGTGTACCAACACCACCATCTATAAGGAAACGGACCTGCAGGAGATCGAAATTCTCTTTGCCTACCTGGCCGACATCGGTGTGGACGGGCTGTTGGTCTCCCCGGCTTTCAGCTTTGCCGGGGTCAACGACGAACTGTTTATGAGCCGGCAGGAAATCCAGGACAAATTCACCCTATTAACCGCCAACGGCCACGATTTCAAGTTCTTCAGCACACCGCTCTATATGAGTTTCCTCCGGGGGGAGCGAGACTACGAGTGTACGCCTTGGGCCAACCCCACCCGCAATCCCATGGGCTGGCGGTCCCCCTGCTACCAGATCCTGGACACTCACTACCCCACCTTCGCCGAGTTGATGGACAAGACCCAATGGGAGAACTATGGCGTGGGCCGGGATCCCCGCTGCGCCCAGTGCATGATGCATTCCGGATTCGAACCCTCGGTGATCCGAGTATGCGTAATCATTCCCCGACACAAAATATCGCATGGGTGAAAGAACCGAGGGAAATTTTCCCCGGTTTAGTTGCTACCGGTTCCATCAGACAGCTCACGGAGTATGAAGATGTGGGCGGCCCTTTC
>JARRQO010000270.1:0-3257 GCA_037381685.1 Deltaproteobacteria bacterium
CCACGCCCCGCCCTATATTGTCTGTGCCACCAACCCTTTTTGAGATTGGGGGTGGGGGCTTGGGGGAGGGGGTAAGGTCTTCCGCCCTTAGCCCCCTTCCCCAAAATCCTTTACAACACGCCAGCAGCCACTCCAGGAGGGCCTTTTGAAAGTGCAGGCGGTTTTCCGCCTGGTCCCAGGCCGCGGACTGAGGGCCGTCCAGGACCTCCGCGGTGATTTCCTCGCCCCGGTGGGCCGGCAGGCAGTGGAGCGCGATGGCCTTGGGGTCGGCTAAATTCATCAGCTCATTATTCACCTGATAGGGTTTAAAGACCTGGCGCCGGGCTGCGGCTTCGCCTTCCTGGCCCATGGAAGCCCAAACATCGGTGTTGATCACCTGGGCTTCGGCCGCGGCCTCCTTGGGGTCGTGGCCCAGAAAAACCTGGGCCCCTTGTTTTTGGGCCTGGGCGACCAGGGCGGCGTCGGGTTCATAACCCGCGGGGCAAGCCAAATACAAAGTAAAATCCAGGTGCATGGCCGCGGTGATCCAGGAGTTGGCCATGTTGTTGCCGTCCCCCACCCAGGCCACTTTGAGGCCGGTAAAATCGCCAAAGCGCTCATTAATAGTCATGAGGTCGCTGAGCACCTGGCAGGGGTGATGGGTGTCCGTCAGGCCGTTGATCACCGGGATGGTGCCATGGCGAGCCAGTTCCTCCAAAGTTGCCTGGGCAAAGGTGCGCACCACCACCCCATTGACGTAGCGGGACAATACCTGCGCGGTGTCGGCCACGGGCTCGTTACGGGACAACTGGGTCTGGCCCGGGGCCAGATAGATGCTGGCGCCCCCCAACTGGGCAATCCCAGCCTCAAAGGAGACCCGGGTGCGGGTGGAGGGTTTGTCGAAAATCATGGCCACGGTTTTGCCGGTAAGCGGGGTAGGGTTTTGGCCGCGGTGATGCAGGTCCTTGAGCTCTGCCGCCCGGGCCAGGAGTGCGACGATCTCTTCCCGGCTTAGGTCCAGAGTGGTCAGCAGGTGCCGGGTCATGAGAATACCGCCTGTAAAGAGTCCCGCAGGATGGCCAGGCCGGCGTCCAGTTCCTGGTTGGTCACCACCAGGGGCGGCAGCAGCCGGATGACATTGCCCTGGGTGCAGTTGACCAACAGGCCCCGCTCCCGGCAGGCCGTGATCACGTCTGCGCCTTCCTGGTTCAGTTCAATGCCCCACATGAGGCCCAAACCCCGGACTTCTTTAATAACGGGAAGCTGATTTTTCAGCGCCGTTAGCTTGCCCTGGAGGAATTCTCCCTGTTCCCGCACTTTGGCCAGAAATTCCGGCCGGCTCAGGAGGCTGATGGCAGTTTTGGCCGCGGCGGCCACCACCGGGCCGGCCCCGAAGGTGCTGGCGTGGGTGCCGGGGACAAAGGCCGCGGCCACGTCTTCGGTAGCTAAGAGCGCGCCCATGGGCAGGCCGTTGGCCAGCCCTTTGGCCAGGGTCATGATATCCGGGGTGATGCCGAAATTTTCATAGGCAAAGAGTTTGCCGGTGCGGGACAGGCCCGCCTGGATTTCATCCAGGATCAAGAGCAGCCCCTTGTCGTTGCACAATTGCCGCAGCCCTTTAAAATAATCGGGCGAGGGCAGGTTGACGCCGCCTTCACCCTGGACGGGCTCCAGCATGACGGCGCAGACGGTATCGTCTATAGCGTTCGCCACTGCATCCAGGTCGTTGAAGGGCACGAAGACAAAGCCCGGCAGCAAGGGCTCGAAGCCCTGCCAGAACTTGGTTTGGCCCGTAGCGGACAGGGCGCCGAAGGTGCGGCCATGGAAAGAGTTGTCCATGGAAATGATCCGGTGCCGCCCTTCTCCGAATTTCTCCCGGGAGTAGCGCCGCGCCAGCTTGATGGCGCCTTCGTTGACTTCGGCGCCAGAATTGGCGAAAAAGACCCGGTCGGCAAAGGACAACTCAACCAGCGCTTCGGCCAGTTCCACCATGGGGGTGGTGTAGTAGATGTTGGAGACGTGGACCAACTGGGTCAGTTGGCTTGCGGCAGCCTTGGCGATCTCCGGATGGGCATGGCCCAGGTTGCAGACGGCCAAGCCAGCCACGAAATCGAGATATTCTTTGCCGGTGTCGTCCCAGACCCGGCAGCCTTCGCCTTTGACCAAGACCAGGGGCTGCCGGCCGTAGGTGTTCATGATGACCTGGTTTGAGCGTTGTATCCAATTATTAGGCATGATTCCACTCTCACTTATGAGCAATGAGCAATTGGCGTTTGGCAATAAGAGCTTGGAGGCCCAGGCTTGCCAGCCGGAAGGCGCAGGCTAAAGCCTGCGGCTACCAGCTAACCGACTATTTCCGTGCCGACGCCGGTATCGGTAAAGATTTCCAACAATACCGCGTGCGGGGCGCGGCCGTCCAGGATGTGGGCCTTGCCCACACCATTCGCCACCGCGTCCAGGCAGCAGTTGATCTTGGGGATCATGCCGCCTTTGATGGTGCCGGTTTCTATCATGGTAAGGGCGATCTCCCGGGTCAGGGTGGAGACCAGGTGGTCTTCTTCGTCCAGGACGCCGGCCACATCCGTAAGCAAAATGAGCTTCACCGCGCCCATGGCCTTAGCCACCGCGCCGGCCACCAGGTCGGCGTTGATATTATAGGTCTCGCCGCCTTCCCCCACCCCCACCGGGGCAACCACCGGGATGAAGTGATGGTCCTGGAGGGTGCGGATGAGGGCGGTGTTGACGCCCATCACCTCCCCCACCAGCCCGATGTCGATGATCTCCGGGGGTTCGTCTTCCCGGGGGCGGTAGTACTGAACTTTTTTGGCCAACAGCAGGCGGCCGTCTTTGCCGCTGACGCCCACGGCGTTGCCGCCCGCGGCGTTGATCAGGTTGACGATCTCTTTGTTGACCTTGCCCGCCAGGACCATCTCCACCACGTCCATGGTGGACTCGTCGGTGACCCGGAGGCCGTCCACAAACCGGGTGGGAATCTCCATCTTGGCCAGGACGTTGCCGATCTGGGGGCCGCCGCCGTGCACCACCACCGGGTGGATGCCCAGGTATTGCAGGAGCGTCATGTCCCGGGCGAACTCGGTCTTCAGGTCGGGCTCGATCATGGCGGCGCCGCCGTATTTGATGACCAGGGTCTGCCCCTGGAAGCGCCGCATGTAGGGGAGGGCCTCCAGTAATACTTCAGCTTTGTGTATCCATTCATTCGTCATGGATTATAACCTTGGGCGAAAAGGGGAAAAGGGCAAAAGGCGAAAAGGAAAAAG
>JARRQO010000271.1:0-4047 GCA_037381685.1 Deltaproteobacteria bacterium
TTTGCGCTAACCCTAACCGGTAACCTGGGAGGGCAGAACGATAGGTGCCATCTGACAACGGGAGGAGGCGAAATGGATGCCCGGCGTCAGGGTAAAACCCAACGAACCTTTCGAGGTCGCCTTAAAGCGCTTTAAGAAACAGTGCGAAAAGGCGGGGATTCTCTCTGAGATTCGCAAACGGGAACATTACGAAAAGCCCAGCATTAAGCGGAAAAAGAAAATTTTGGCGGCCAAGAAACGGGCTTTGAAGAAGCTGCGGAAGATTGAGGGCTCATGACCTCCATTTATGAGCGGCTGGATCAGGCCTTCAAAGAGGCCATCAAACATCAACAACCGGTGACTGCGGCCACCTTGCGGATGTTGAAGAGCGCCATCCACTACCGCGAGGTGGACGCCAGACGCCAACTCACCGAGGCAGAACTCCAAGCAATCATTAACACGCAGGTAAAACAGCGTCGGGAAGCCATGGCCGAGTACGTCAAGGCCGGGCGTCCCGAGCTTGCTGAAAAAGAAGAGGAGGAACTGGGTGTCCTCCTTTCTTTTTTGCCGCCGCAACTGAGCCGCGCAGAATTGGAAACCGAAATTACCGGGGTCATTGCCGAGCTGGAGGCCAGCGGCCCCAAAGATTTCGGTAAAGTTATGAAAGGCGCCATGGCGCGTCTCACCGGCCGGGCAGACGGCAAAGTGATCCAAGAGATCGTGCGGCAGCGTCTGGGTTCATAGAGCTAACAACCCCAAACTGCAACCTGGAGTGCTATGCCAGAGCCAACCTTGACCGCCCTGGAGTTCCCCGCGCTTCTCCGGGTGGTTCAGAATTATGCCGTCTCCGAGCTGGGGCGGAATTATCTGGGGGCCCTTAAGCCTCGCACTGATCTGGTCTACATCCAGACTGCCTTTGCCCAAATCCACGAATTGCGGGAACTTCAATACCGCGAAGGCCCCATCCCTTTCAGCGATTTTCCCCGGCTCGCCACCTGGCTCAACAAAGCCACCGTGCGGGGCAGCCTGCTGCCCGCCGAAGCCTTTAACGACCTTCTCCAGGTGCTGCGCCTGGCCCGGCAGCTGAAGCACTATATCGGCTTAGGGGATGATCTGACCCCGAACCTGGCCGCCTTGGCCGGCGGGCTCAAGGACCTGCCCCAGCTTTCCGAAGCCATCCAGCAGTGCATCAGCCCCCATAATTTTATCCTGGATCAGGCCTCCCCGGCCCTGGCCCAGGTGCGCCGTGAGTTGACCGACACCCGGGAGCAGGTCAACCGGCAAATTAAGCAGACCTTTTTTGGGCCCGCCTACCAGGATGTCCTCCAGAACCCCCTGATCTCGCAACGGCATGGTCGCTATGTGATTCCCATCAAGGCGGACCATAAGGGCGCCATCCCCGGCATCATCCACGACCAGTCCCAGACCAAGGCCACCCTGTATCTCGAGCCCATGGCCATCGTGGAGCACAACAATACCCTGAACCTGTTGCGCAACCGGGAGGTGCGGGAGGAAGAGGCGGTGCTGCGGCGGCTCACCGATGCGGTGCGGAATCAGCTGGAGGAGATTCGCCAGACCCTGGCCACGCTGGCCGAACTGGACGCCATCCAGGCCAAGGCCAGGTTCGCCGAGGAGTTCCGGGCCCGGGAGCCCCTCTGGCGCTCCCGGCCCGGAGTGGATTTCCGCCAGGCCCGCCACCCGCTTTTGGTCCACAACCGCCGGAAGCACCCCGACGCCCCGAAAGTGGTGCCCATTGACCTGAAGCTCTCCCCCGAGCAGCGCTTTCTGATCATCTCCGGGGCCAACGCCGGCGGCAAGACCGTGGCCTTGAAGACCCTGGGCCTTTTAACCCTCATGGCTTTAAGCGGCATTCCCATCCCGGTGGCCGAAGGCAGCGAGCTTTGCCCTTTTCAGGCGGTTTTTGCCGATATCGGCGATCCCCAGGATCTGCACCAGCACCTGAGCACCTTTTCGGCCCACCTGAAGCGGGCCCTGACCATGCTCGCCGATCTGCCGGAACAGGCCCTTATCCTGCTGGACGAGTTGGGCACCGCCACCGACCCCACCGAAGGGGGCGCGCTGGCCCTGGCCCTGCTTCAGGCCTTTTATCAGCGGGGCGCGTACGGCGCGGTCACCACCCACCTGCCGGTTTTAAAGAGCTTTGCCCAAAAAACCGATAAATTTGTAAATGTGTCGGTGGTGTTCGATGAACAGACCCGGCGGCCTACCTACCGCCTGGCCTACGGCGTGGTCGGGGCTTCCAACGCTTTAAAGATCGCCCGGGAGATGGGTTTGAGCCCTGAGATTTTGGAGATGGCTGAAGGCTATCTGAACCAGGATGAGCTCAGGGCCTACCGCTTGCTGGCCCAGGTGGAGGCGGCCCAGCAGCATCTGGCCCACCAGGAGCATGAACTGGCCCAACAGAAGGCCGAGTTGGCCCAAAAAATGCATAGCTTGGCAGAGGGTCAGGCTGAGCTCGCCGCGGCGCGCACGCGTTTAGCTAATGAAACAAAACAGGCCGCCCTGGCCCGCATCAAAGAGGCGGAAGGCGAATTTAAGCGGATTTTGAAGCGGTTGCAACATTCCGAGGAACCCTGGGGCAAACTGCGCCAGGAGTTTTCCGAGCGGCAGAGCCGGTTGATGGCGGATTTGGATACTGGCCCGCCCCCGGCCCCGGCAGCGGCCCCGTGCCTGAGGACCGGCCAGCAGGTCTTTTTGCCGGCTCTGAACCTGACCGGGAAGATTTTGGCCACCGACACCCGGGACGGGCGCTTGGAGGTCCAGGCGCGAAACGTCAAGCTGCGGGTCAGCCCGGAAGAAGTGACTCCAGTGGAGGGCGCAGCCGCCAGCGCGATTAGCAGCGGCACGGCCTCGGGTTATCACCGGCCGCCCGCCTGGCTGCCCAGCCTCAATCTGGTGGGCCTGCGGGTGGATGAGGCCCTGCCCCTGGTGGACCGGCTCATCGACCAGGCGGTGCTCCACGGCACCGAAAAGGTGGATATTATCCACGGGGTGGGCACCGGGCGGTTGAAGCGCGCCCTGTGGGACCATTTGAAGCACCATACCTTGGTCAAGGACCTCCACGCCGACGCCAACCCCGGGGTGACGGTGGTGGAGTTGCATGATTAGGCTGTAAAAAAGGAAAATTAAAGAAATCTTATGACGCATTCAGAGATTTTCTTTAAGAAATACTGTGCTAATTCAGAGATAAAATGTATATCTATCCAAACAGGAAAATCCAAAACTCCCGATTATGAGCTAATAATTGATGGATCTTATGACGCATTCAGAGATTTTCTTTAAGAAATACTGTGCTAATTCAGAGATAAAATGTATATCTATCCAAACAGGAAAATCCAAAACTCCCGATTATGAGCTAATAATTGATGGGCAGCGAATTATTGTAGAAGTAAAAGAGGTCGACAGAAATAAGGATGAGAAAGAGTCATTGCGCCAATACGGTCGAGAAGAACGGACAGGAGTTCCTGGCGATCGCGTGCGGCGAAAAATCTGGCAAGCTTCAGCGCAAATCAAGGGGCTAACGCAGGAGATTTATCCGAGTATCTTAGTCCTTTATGATCTCACTTGGGGTGGTCATCTTAACCCATATTCCATCAGGGTCGCAATGTATGGTCTGGAACAAATACATATCAATGTTCCAGTAAATCCCTCAGGAAGACCCCACTTTAAGGGAATGAGTTATGGACCTAAACGTAAGATGACAGAGGAGGACAATAAATCTATCAGTGCGATAGGGGTTCTTTCCACACCTGGACCAAATGAGATTGTACTATATATTTATCACAATAAATTTGCCGCAGTACCATTAGATCCGAAATTGTTAGCAAAGTATGGAATTCAGCAGTTTGTACTGGAAGACAAAATGCTTGGCAAAACAGCCAAATGGAAAGAGTGGACCGTTTAAAATAATTAAGAGAAGGTGAAGCCCTCTCTACTCGCCAAGCAGAGCTTGGCAAAAAAGAGCCCGTTCCCAAGCTGGAGCTTGGGAACGAGTAAAGATCACCGTAAGCGTAAAATGTAGGGCGGGCATTGCCCGCCAGGCACAGG
>JARRQO010000272.1:0-4054 GCA_037381685.1 Deltaproteobacteria bacterium
CCGGCTGGGTCACCAGTACGGGAGTGATATGGTGCTGCCGGCAAATAGTGTGAAGTTTTTCCAGTCTCTTCTTATAGGGTCCCAGGTAATGATCTCGATGTTCTTTAATCAGGGCGGCCCTTTTTTCCGGCGAGACGTCGAAATGGGGTAATTTTTTCAAGTCGATTTCCTGGGGGTCGTTCTGGTTGTTAATCAGGTTTGACTTGGGAAAATAGAAGCGGTACAGGTTCAAGGCGGCGGCAGCCAGTTCGCTGTGCACCGCAGCACTGGCCAGGCAACGCTCCAGGGAGCGGAAGTTGGCTTCATGAATCCGTTCATCAAAATCTCGTTCGCGGTGAAGCCCCACGTCATTGATGCCCACCAGGAAAACCACTACCTGGGGCTTTAATTTGATCAGGTAATCCTTCATTAAAATGTAGTGGCCGAAGGTGGAGTTGCCGCTTAAACCGGCGTTGTTGAGCCAGAGATGCTTGAAGTGACGCTGCAACTTCACGTCCAGGTCATGGGGCCAGGTTTTGTCTTCGGCCAGATCGAAACATTCGGTGGTGCTGCCGCCCACCGTGACGATGGTCAGATCCCGGGAAAAATCGGCAGGCGGTTCCGGCCCCCGGAATCCCAGGGAATTTCTTTGCTGAACCACAACCTTATCCAGTTTCCCCAGGCCGTGTTCATGGTGAATAATTTCTTTTTTATTGATGGGCAGGATGATTTTATTGCCCCTGATTCTGAAACCCAAAGGATTATAAATTCGCAGGACCAGTTCACAGAAACCTAATACTAAAATAAGACTTATGAATAAAACCAAGAGATTTTTGCCAAGGTTACTTAATCTATTTAAAATTGTTGTTTTGGAGGCGTTTTTTGCTACCATTACTTGTCACTCCCGACGGCTTGGTTGTATCATGAGACCTTAAATTGTCAAGGCGGTGAGGCACGAACCTAAAACCTTGCCAGAGCTGGCGGAAAAAACTATATTCTGGGAAAATCGAGGCAAAACCGTCTCCAGGGTTGATGCCGACAGGGGCCAAAATCCGGGAGGGCGGCGATAATAAGGACCTGGCGCGGGCCACCGAGTGAAGCTGAACCTCATAAAATCCGGCAAAGAACATTTATCGCCCGTGGTCCTCTCCACGGCCCTGGGTCATGACGGCCGGGGGATCTTTCCTTATACCCTGCATCCCTGGTACCGCCGGCTGCTCCGGGCGGTGGCCGATACCGGCACCACGGTGCTGACCAAATCGGCCACCCGGCACCGGCGCCGGGGCAACTTCATTCCCGCCAACCCCCTGACCTGGAAGTACATCCGGCGCCTACCGGATACCGGTATGCTCAATGCCTATGGTTTGACCAACGAGGGGGTGGAGGCCAGCGCCGGGGACATTCGGCGGGCCGCCGATCAGGGATTCAGGATAATTCCCAATATATATCCGGAGTTCATTAAGGGGACGGAAAAGGCCATCCAGGAAATCCTGGAGGCGGTAGAGATCTACCGCCGCAGCCTGGGGCCTCACTTTAAGGCCCTGGAACTCAACTATTCCTGCCCCAATTCGGAAGAGGCCGTTGCTAAAAATGTGGTGCAAGCCATCCAGTGCACCCGGAAGGTGCGGAGCCTGTTTCCCGAGCTGTTTCTGATCGCCAAGCTCAGCATCTGCCATCCGTATGAGTTCGCCCAGGAGTTGGAGCGCATCGGAATCAACGCCCTGCACGCCGTGAACACCATTCCTTTCAACATTGTCTTTCCCTTGCAGCGCTCCCCCCTGGAGGAAGTGAACGGTGGGGGGGTCTCCGGGGGGCCGGCTTTTGAGCTGGCCTATAAATACAACCAGGAATTGCGCCCGAAGGTGAGGGTGTTTTTGATCATGGGCTGCGGCGTCACCAGCCGCGCCGAGGTCAGGCGCTACTTCGAGCTAGGCGCCGATGCGGTCAGTCTATGCACCCTGGCCCTGCGGAAGCCTTGGGAGGCGGTGCGGGTGGTGCTTACCTATAACAGCTAAGGGGCGGGGGGACAAGAGGCTGGAGGCGCGGGGCTTGTTCGCACTACGTACTACGTACCACGTACTTTTCGGGGTTGGGGGATGGGAGCGGGGGAAAGGCCGGGGGCTATGAGGTGGCGAAGCTGGAGCTTCGCCGCAAAAGGGCGTTCCCAAGCTGGAGCTTGGGAACGAGGTTAACGTGCGCAAGAAGATTAATATCGCTGGCGGAGTAACTTTAAAATAATAAAAAGTTGGATGATGTGTCCCCAGGCGATTTTCCTGCGTTTGTCGACAACTCGCACGGAAATTGGCACTTCAACCACCCGGGCCTTTAATCGATAGTATTCCAAGACCGAGGTCCCACAGATGCACTTACCCGGGATGGCAAGTTTGCGGGCAATCACCCTGGTAAGGGCCCGAAAGCCGGTGCCGGTATCGTGCACCGGTATTTTCAACCCCGTCAGCCGACTGAGCCATCTCTCCGACGGCCTGGCAATATGAGCTCTTTTCCCCAGCACTACGTCGGCTCGACCTTCCAAAAGTGGCTTGATCAGCCGGGGGATATCGGCCGGATTATGTTCCCCATCGGCATCCAGAGTCACGACAATTTCCCCGCCAGCTTCCTGGAAGCCAAGTTTTATCGATTTGATATAACCGGAGTTTTCCTGACGAATGACCCGGGCGCCGTGCTGCAGTGAGATTTCCCCGGTGTTGTCCTGGCTGCCGTCATCAATGACCAGCACCTCATCAGCAAAAGGTTTCACTTCCTGCAATACCCAGCCAATTCTGGCACTTTCATTATAAGCCGGGATAATTACCGAGACCTTTGGGGGCATGGCTATACTCGTTGCCTAAAAGTTTGGCTTTCTTGGAACTCTCCCTTTGAAGCTCATACGAAGTTGCGTTCATAGAAGTAAACATAGCTTCGTGTTTGTAAGGACACCTGCAAGTACGACCACCCTGAGGGCGGACACATAGGTCCGCCCCTACGAAAGTAAAGATTACCTGTATGACCGCAAATTGGTATCACACCTCAAGTAAAAAGAATGGGGAGCCGGGCAGGTATTCCCGACTCCCCATTAGTTAGAAAAGGCAAGCAGGGGCGGGGAGGACCCGCCCCTACGAGGGATATTTATTTGCCGATGACCAAAATGGTGGCGTCTTTGGCCACAGAGGCGCCGGGCTCGAAGTTGATGGCCTTGACCACGCCCGAGGCCGGGGCCGGCAGTGAGTTCTGCATCTTCATGGCTTCGAGCACGCAAACCAAGTCGCCGGTATTGACCTTATCGCCCACTTTGACGCTGTAGCTGATGATCATTCCGGGCATGGGGGCTTTCAGGGGCACGTCCCCGGCGGCCAGGGCTTCAGCAGCCGGAGCCGCAGCGGGGGCGGGTTTGGGAGCCGCCGCCGGGGCAGGCGCCGCGGCAGGCGCGGCGGCTCTTGCCGGGGCGACGCCTGGTCCAGCAGCCGCCATGGGGGTCACGCCGGTGATCACCGGGGCCCCGCCGGTCGCCTCCACTTCCACCTGGTAGTACTGGTTATCCACAAAGACATTGAAGCTTCTTAAGCCCGGACCCTTCTCCGGCGGGGCTTGCTCCAGGGAATCCAGATACTCCTTGACCTGGTCGAAGAGGTTCTTTTGTTTGATTTTGAGATAGACCTCGTCTTCCCGGGCAACCTGCTCCAGGCTCTTGCCCTTGACTTCTTCGGGGACGGGCTCCAGCCCGTATTTCCACTTCAAAAAGCGCATGCCGGTGGTGGGGTACAGGGCGTAGACCAGGATGTCGCCGTCGTTTTTGGCAATGCCCTTGGTGTCAGCCACCGCCTTGTCCCACTCGGGCTCCAGGATGTCTCCGGGCCGCCCGGTTATGGGGGTTTCACCCCGCTCGTAGCCCTTGAGGACGTTTTTTTGCACCTCCGGGTTCAGAGGGGCGGGGGTCTTGCCATAGAGGCCGTAGGCTAAGCCCTGGGTCTCGGCGGTTACCCGGTTATAGCGCCCGAACAAGACGTTCATCACCGCCTGGATGCCCACGATTTGGCTGGTGGGGGTGACCAGAGGCGGGTAGCCCAGCTCTTCCCGG
>JARRQO010000273.1:0-3181 GCA_037381685.1 Deltaproteobacteria bacterium
CCCTCGGGTTGGCCCAGCTCTATCAGTTAAGGGGCCGGGTGGGGCGCAGCCAGGCCCAGGCCTACGCCTACCTGCTGGTTCCTGACGAAGCCGCCATGAGCCGTGAAGCCCAAAAGCGCCTTAAGGCCTTGATGGAATTCACCGAATTGGGTTCCGGGTTCAAAATCGCCATGCACGACTTGCAGATCAGGGGCGCGGGAAACCTGTTGGGGCAGGCCCAGTCGGGCCAGGTCGCGGAAGTGGGCTATGAGCTCTATCTGCAACTGCTGGAGAACGCCATTCGGGAATATAAAGGCGAGACCCCGGAGGAGGAAACGCCGGACCCGGAAATCCATCTTCCGTTGGCGGCTTATCTTCCCGAAGATTATGTTCCCGATGTGCAACAGCGCCTGGCCCTCTATCGGCGTCTCTCCGGCCGGTTAACTCCGGCCATGGTAACTGAACTGGAAGAGGAATTTCTGGATCGGTTCGGACCTTTGCCCCCCGAGGGGCGCAATCTCATGGAGGTGATTCGCGCCAAACACCGGTTGCGCCAGTTAGGAGTCAAGCGCCTGGACCTGCAGGACGGTTTTGCGGTGCTGCAGTTTGCCCACCCGGAGCGACTGGATTTGCCGCGTTTGTTGGATATGCTCAAGAGGCGGCCCCGCACCTTTCGTCTTTCCCCGGAGCAAACCTTGCGGATTCATCTCCCTGAGAGCGGCTCTCTTATTGAGCGTTTGCAAAACTGCTTGAAAGAAGTAGACGTATTTGTTAAGCCTGAAATAGAGGGTAAAATCGATGACCAAAATTAAAGGGATCATGATTGTCGCTCTCGTTTTAGTTTTGGTCCAGTTGGGCCTGACGCAAACGGGGTCGGCTAAGGTGGTGGATCGGATTGTGGCCGAAGTCAACAACGATATTATTACCATGTCTGAGTTAAGAAACATGCAGAAGTCCTACCAGGCACAATCGGGGATTAAGCCTACAGAAAAAGTGAATAAGCACATGCAGCGCGAGATGCTCGAAGCGCTGATTGATCGTAAGCTGGCCAAGGAGGAGGCCAAGCGGCGGGGCATTAAAGTGAATCCCATGGAGGTGCAAGAAGCCCTGAACCGCTTCAAGCAGCGGAATAATATTCCCGATGACGCAACTCTGGCCAAGGGGCTGGCCAACGAAGGTCTCACTTTAAAGGAATTCAAACAGCAGATTGCCGATCAATTGACCCAGGACCAGCTACTGGCGATGACGGTAAGGTCCAAGATTGTGGTCAGTGACGCCGAGGTTCGCCGCGTCTATAACGAGCGCTTTAAGAAAAGCGGCACCCAGCTACACATCTTGTCCTTGCGGTTGCCCTTTCCGCCGGGAGCCACCGTGGCGCAAAAAGATGAAGTCAAACACAAAGCAGAAACCGTGTTAATTGCGATCAAGCGGGGTGAATCGTTCAGGCAGGCGGCTAAAGAGCTTTCCCTAAAAGTCACTGATGTAGGCTATGTGGCTCAAAACGACCTGGATCCCCGGTTGGCCGACTACCTGAAAAAACTGAAGCCGATGGAAGTGGGTCCGGTGGCCACCCCTGGTGGTTTCCAGTTGGTTCAAGTAGTGGGCCGCCGCAGCGGCGAGGGCCCCTCCTTTGAAGAGGTTGCGCCGCAGATTCGGCAGATGTTGACCCACCGGGAAATGCAAAAGGAGTTTACCGAATGGGTCAAAACCTTGCGGGAAAAGGCCCATATCAAGATTATGTTATAAAATTTAGCTATGAACCTGGGATGTTGATTAAGAGCTGGTCCACGCCTTTCCAGCCTGTGCCTCGCGGGTGTCATACCTATGACCACGAACTTCCCCTAGCAATGGAACAGCCTATAATTTCCGATATCTCTGAGCTTTGGCGCCATATCGGCAAGAACGTCACTCTGCGAGGCTGGGTATATCATCTGCGTTCCAGCGGCAAGATTCGCTTTGTGGTGATTCGGGACGGCACCGGGTTGGCCCAGGGGGTGTTGGTCAAAGGGAATCTCCCGGAAGAAGATTTTCAAAACTTCGAACGCCTTACCCTGGAATCCTCCCTGACGCTCACCGGCCGCGTCAAGGCCGAGGCCAGAGCCCCCGGCGGCTATGAACTGGAAGTTAGCCAAATCACCCCTGTACAAATTTCCCCCGAATATCCTATTTCCCCCAAAGAACACGGGGTGGCTTTTCTCATGGAGCGGCGCCACCTGTGGCTCAGGTCTCCCCGGCAGCAGGCCATCTTGAGAGTCCGGGACGAAGTCTGCCGGGCCTGCCGGGATTTTTTTCACGACCGGGGTTTCGTCCTGGTGGACACGCCCATCCTCACCCCCACCGCCTGCGAAGGCACTACCAGTCTGTTTGAAACGGACTATCTGGACCGGGGCAAGGCCTATCTGTCCCAGAGCGGCCAGCTGTATCTGGAGGCCGCGGCCCTGGCCCTGGGCCGGGTTTATTGCTTCGGGCCCACCTTCCGGGCGGAAAAATCCAAGACCCGGCGGCATCTGACCGAATTCTGGATGGTGGAAGCCGAAGCAGCCTTTCATACCCTGGACGATATCATGGAACTGGCCGAGGATTTAGTGCGTACCGTAGTGCAGCGGGTGTTGAAAAGCCAGGAGGCGCACCTGCGCCTGTTGGAGCGGGATCTCGCGCCCTTACAGGAGGTCGCCGGGCCCTTCCCCCGCCTCAGCTATGCCGAAGCCTTGGCCCTCTTAAAACAGCAGGGCAAGGACTTGGCCTGGGGGGAAGACTTGGGCGGGGATGAAGAGACCGTGCTCTCTCAAAGTTTTTCCCGCCCGGTGCTGGTGCACCGCTACCCCAAGGAGGCCAAGGCCTTCTATATGGAAGCGGACCCGGCCGATCCCCGGCTGGCGCTCTGCGTGGATATGCTGGCCCCGGAGGGCTACGGCGAGATCGTCGGGGGCTCCCAGCGTATCCACGACCTGGACACTTTGCTGGCCCGCATCCGGGAGCATCACCTGCCCCAGGACCCCCTGGAATGGTATCTGGACCTCAGACGCTACGGCAGCGTACCGCACGCCGGCTTCGGCCTGGGCATTGAGCGCTTGGTGGCTTGGCTCTGCGGCCTCCACCACGTCCGGGAAACCATTCCTTTTCCCCGCCTTCTGGACCGGATGTACCCCTGATAAAGCGGTCTTTGGCTTTCCTTGGCTCTACCCTCGTTTTCCGAAAGTCA
>JARRQO010000274.1:0-5395 GCA_037381685.1 Deltaproteobacteria bacterium
ATAATGGCCGCTCAGAAAACGTTCCGCCAGGACCTGGCTGATTTGGTCGTCCTTCATGAGCATATCCATCTGGCGCACATAAGCCATGAGACGGCCCAAGAGATTCAGCCGCTCCTCCATCTCCGGGGCCGGACGCCGGCGGCAGCGGGCCCGGATAACATCCCCGAAGATCTCCATTTTAAACCCCAAACGCTCCAAAACCGTAGCAATCAGCCGCACCCGGCGGATACGCCGGGTGTCGTCCGCGGCCCCGCCCTTGAAAGTAAAGTTGATATAGTTATCCGAGGGCGTCTCCCCCAGGTAGCTGTCCACGCTCTGGAAATGATACCCCAGGCGGCAGGCGTAATTGACATAGTTGGCCGCCACAATGGCGTAGGTCTTGTCCCAGAATTTCTGGGGAGGATTGATGGCCGACTGCCCCAATACGTGCAAAAACCCCCCTACGTTCACCGGCACCGGCCCGGCCCAGGTGATGCCGGGATGGCTGATGCCCCCCCATAGGGCCCGCATGGGCAAAGACCGGATCGCCTCCGGTGGCACCGGGGTCTCATGGCTGGCCAGGCCATCCCCCAGGTCCACCAGATGCAGGTTGAGAGGCAGCGTGGTTTTCAGTTTTAAGAGCTTCAGGGCCGGAACCCGCCCCTGGGCCACGGCGTCCATCAGGCCATACATTACCTGGATGGCTTTTTCGTGGGCAAACCGGGTGATGTCGTGGTAGGTGCGGCAATTCTCCGGCTTAAACGTAGGGCTGCGCCGGTCCACCAGATTTAACCGGATAATCAGGTCGCACACGGCCCGGACCCCCTCCGGCGCCGGCCCCCCAGCCTCCGCCTCTTTAAGGCGCTGGTGAATGGCCCCCTGCACCCGGACCCGGGCCTCCTCCAATTCCGTGTATTTCCCCCCGGAAATCCTTTGCAGCGCCGCCACCATCCCGGCAAAATGCTGGTCCAGGAGCCAAACCTTGGAGCTGAGGAACTCCAGGTCCGGTTCCTGCGAGCCCGCCAGCATCTCCTCCAGGCTGTCGAAAATGGCCTGGATTTCATTATTGCTCGCCAAAATTTGCTGAAAACCGCTCCAGATCTCTTTCAGCCCATAAGCGGTCTTGGCTTTCCTGGCGGTCCGGAAAAAATTGCGCAGACCCATAGCCTTCCTCGGGGAAATTATCCGGCTGCCTCAGGCAGTTTCTCAGGGGCCCCCGGCCCACCCCTGAGGGGCTGAGCTTAACCGAACCTGAACTTTGAGCCTTGAACTTCGAACTTTTAGGGACAGAATAATACTTTTCCGCCCAAAAGTAAGCTCAAAAACCGGAGATATTCCCATTATAGCCGGAAATTTCTCCCCGGATAAGACCTGCGGTGATTTTGTCCAAACCTCCCCCCAGGTTTTACAGTCTGTAAAATATCCTGACAGAAAAATCCCGCCTGCCCCTGATAAAATCTTTTCTCTTACCCCTGATTTTCTTTGCTTTTCATTTAGTTAACCACTACCCAATTTTGATCCTCCCTTGGCACGGGCATTGCCTATATAACTGGCAAGCCGATTAACTCTGGCAGCCGGACCCAGGTCCGGGCCCGGCAACTATCAGAATGACTTTAACACCTTGAAGGAGGTGAACGGCCGTGAGACGGCTTTGGTTCGTTATCATTAATCTCTCCTGGTTGAGCCTGCCCCTTTGGGCCTGGGCAGGGGGAGGCGGCGAGAAGGTCACCAAGCTGGATCATAAGGTGGACCTGGCCAACTTGAGCGGCCTCAATTATCTGCTCGCCTCCTGGTACAACGACAGCATTTGGCTGTACGCTCTGGTGGCCACGGTGCTGATGGGCGCGGTCGGCTTGGCCATCGCCCTGGTCACCGATGTCATCCTGAAGATGATCGGCATGGAAGTTAGCAAGATCGAACATCACGAATAAACTGCGCCGCGCATAAAGTTTGTATGAGAGAGGTGCTTTATGGGGATCTTTGATATTTACCTGCCCATTGCCGGGATCCACTTCAATGTCCTCATTTTGCTGGGCATCGGCTTTGCGGTAGGGGTCCTCGGGGGGTTCTTCGGCGTGGGCGGAGCCTGGGTGGTCACCCCGGCCCTCAATATCTTCGGCTTTAACATGTCCTATGCCATCGGCACCGACCTGGCCCACATCTTCGGCAAATCCATCGTCGCCACTGCCAAGCACCGCAAAATGGGCAATGTCGACGTAAAACTGGGCCTAATTTCCATTGTCGGTTCAGTTATCGGGGTCGAAATCGGGGCCCGCATGATCATGTGGCTCAGCGCCATCGGCCGCAGCCCCCTGCGCCCCGGAGGCTATGCCGGCCCGGTGGTGCGTTATACCTACATGGTCCTGCTCTTCGGCCTGGGCCTTTACATGCTCTATGACTACCTGACCAAAGACAAACGCGCCGCGGCCGCGGCCGCCAAGCAGGCCGCCGCCATCCGGGCCGGGATGATGGAGCCCAAAAAGCGGTTCCAACTGCCGCCCCTAATGCATTTCCCGGCCTCGGGAATCACCATCTCGTTGTGGACCGTCACCGGGGTCTTTTTCTTCACCGGCTGGCTCTCCGGCTTTCTGGGGGTGGGCGGCGGCTTCATCCGCATGCCGGCCCTGATCTATCTCATCGGCTGCCCCACGGCCATTGCGGTGGGCACCGACCTCTTCTCCGTCCTGTTCACCGGCGCCTACGGCTGCTTCACCTACGGCGTCAAGGGCCGGGTGGAGATCGTCGCCGCGGTCATCATGCTCATCGGGGCCTCGGTGGGGGCCCAGATCGGCGTCACCGCGGTCAAGTACATCCGGGGCTACGGTATCCGGCTGCTCTTCGCCATCATGATTTTGATGGCCGGCACCTCGGTGGCCTTAAAGCAATTCGGAGTCAATACTCTGGCGGGCATCGTGGTGATGGGGGCCGCCCTGGGCATGTGCCTGGTGATCATGGTCAAACTGTACAACGGCTTCCAGAAAGAAAAAGCTGAGAAAGCTGCCTTGGCCTTGAAAGAGGGGATCACCTCATGAACATCTTGGTGCCCGTAGACGGCTCACCCTACTCCTTGAAGGCGGTGGAAACGGCCTGCAACCTGGCCAAATCCCAACCCCCTTCCCGCCTGATCTTGACTGCGGTGGTCATGCAGCTGCCGGAGTTGGAAGAAGGAGCTTTTATCACCGAAAAGATGAAAGGCCATGGTCCTGGCCTCCGGACCCTCCCCCGCGGACGAGATTGTCGAAGTGGCCAAGAAGGAAGCCGCCGACCTCATCGTGATCGGCAGCCGGGGCCTGGCGGGCCAGACCATGTCGTTTCTGGGCAGCACCGCCACCAAGGTGGTGACTTACGCACCCTGTTCGGTCCTGGTGGTCAAGACCCGGGATTGACCTGATAATTAGGAGTTTCCTGGCAAGGCGGCTTCTCAAGGGCCGCCTTCGTCATGAAGGATATTATAGAGCGAAATCAGCACCATACATCAACTTCGAACTTTGAACCTTGAACCTTGAACTCAATAAGCTATCAGCAGGTAGCCCATGGCCAGGGCCACAGTCAGCAGCATGGGCACGAAACAGGCCTTCATGTAGCCCAAAAAAGAAATATGATAGCCCGCTCTTTCCGCCAGGCCCACCGTGACCACGTTGGCCGAGGCCCCGATCATGGTGCCGTTGCCGCCCAGACAGGCCCCCAGGGCCAGGGCCCACCACAGCACCCCGTTGTCCGCTCCGGGGATGGAATGGTTCAGAAAGTAGACAATGGGCAGCATGGTCGCAGTAAAAGGGATGTTGTCAATGAAAGCCGAAGCAATGGCCGAAACCCAGAGAACCAGAATCACCGCTATGGTCAGATTGCCCCGGGAAAAATCCCGGACCCCTTCGGCGATCACCTGGATCAGGCCGGTGTCTTCGGCCCCGGCGATCACCATGAACAGGGCAATGAAAAACACCAGGGTGGGCCATTCCACTTCGTGCTCCAGCATCTCCACGATGTCCGTCCGGGAAATCGCCAAAAGCAGCATGGCCCCGGTGAGCGCCGCGATGGAGGGCTCCATGTGCAGCACCCCGTGCACCACGAAGAGCAGCACCGTAAAGGCCAGGAAGGTCAGGCACATGGCCAGCAGCTTGCGGTTGGTAATGCGATATTCATCCCTCAGATAGGCGATGGTGCGCTCCACGTCCTTGACTTCGGCCTTGAGGTAGTCTTTCCGGTGCCAGAACACGAAGTACAGGGCCGTCACCAGCAGCCCGATGATGCAAATGAGCGCCAGATTGATGACAAAGTCGCCGAAGGTGAGGTTGGCATAAGAGCCGATGAGGATGTTGGGCGGGTCGCCGATCAAGGTGGCGGTGCCCCCCACGTTGGAGGCGAAAGTCTCCGGGATCAGCAGGGTGATGGGATCGATCTTCAGGGTCACCGCGATCTCAATGGACACCGGGATCATCAACAGCATGGTGGTGACATTGTCCAGAAAGGCCGACACCACCGCGGTGATCCCCATGAGGATGACCGCCAAAATGAAAATATTGCCCCGGGCCACGGCATAGGCCTTGTAGGCCAGCCACTGGAACATGCCGGTCTTCTTGGTGACCCCGACAATGATCATCATACCCATGAGCAGAAAGATGACGTTCATGTCAATGGCCCGGATGGCGTCTTCAAAAGACAGGATAAAGTACGATTTATCCAGGGTTCCCAGGGTATAGGTGACAAACAGCAGCACCGCCGCCCCTAAGAGCGCCGCCAGGGTCCGGTGCATCCATTCAAAGGCAATCAAGCCGTAAACCAACAGGAGGATAGCGGTGGCGATCCAAAAGCCGGGGGTGATCTGGCGGAACAAGGTAAAGCTCCGGTTGACCTCAAACAGCCGGTTGCCGCGGGCGTCCCGGCCCACTTGCACCGGTTTCACCGGCGTGGGCTTCAGCTCCCGCCAGCTCGGTTTGCTGGCCTTAACTTCCACCCGGGCCTCCGGCAGGGTGTCCAGGGGCAGTTGCACTTCCGCCACAAAAGCCCCGGACTTGCCGGTGGTTACGGCTTTGGTGGTCCCCAGGGGTTTGACCCGGCGGCCGTTCACCAGGAATTCCACCTCCACCTCGCGCACCCCGCCGCCTTGGGGGTTTTTCATCCTCCCGGAAATCACCAGGCGGTCCTTGGGAGAGCCGGAAGGGGGGGAGGCGGCCCCCACCGCCGGGATCACTAACGACCCCAGTGCCACTAAGAGGGTCAAGTGTTGCAAAATGAAGCAGAGCTTTTTAACCACCCTCAACACTCCGGGACAAGTAAAATCAACCGTGCGTGCCCCAATGCTTGTGAAGCATTACACTTATTCAATTTTTTGTCAAAGAAAAAACCCGAACCCATAACTGGTTTCGCCATAATTTAACTTGACATTTTTGACTTAGTACTTTACAAGAGAAAAAAA
>JARRQO010000275.1:0-9526 GCA_037381685.1 Deltaproteobacteria bacterium
GAGCTGGTGCCGGCCCTGGAGGGGCTGCGAGCCGGGCTGGCGGACAGCACTCTGGGACAGGACTGGCCCGAGTTTTGGCGGGAAGTGCAGGGCTCGCCCCACGGCGCCATCCTTCCTGAGGCACTCCCCGGCGCGGCGCCCGGAGATCTGGCTGGCTGGCAGGCCATCAGCCAGGTGCTGTTGACCGCCAGCCAGGGACAGCCGCGCAAGCGCCTCTCCGTCAAAGATGGTTTCCCGGAGGGATTTGATCAGGAAAAATGGTCCCCGCTGATTCAGGACCTGCCGCCATCTGTAACCCGGACCCTGAAGCGCTGCCGGGATCTGGCCCCCAGCGGAGCCTCCGCTGAGGAAGCCGCGGCCCTCCAGGACCTGGTGCTGCTGGTGGGGGAAGCCCTGAAGGTTTACGAAGAGCTCTGCGCCCGGCGCGGGGTCCTGGATTTTGTGGCTTTGGAGCAGGCCACTTTGAATCTGCTCAGCGAGGCGGACCCCACCGAGATCATGCTGCGCCTGGATTGGCGTCTCAAACACCTCCTGGTGGATGAATTCCAGGACACCAGCGAAAACCAGATGACCCTGCTGTGCCGCCTGATGTCCGGCTGGCAGACCGGCGACGGGCGCACCCTGATGGTGGTGGGCGACCCCAAGCAGTCCATTTATGGCTGGCGCCAGGCCAAGCCCCGCCTGTTCATGGAATCCCGCCACGGCCTGCCCTGCGCCGCCGCCCCCTCAGTGCCGCTGACGCCCCTCACGGCCCACTGGCTGGCCGGCCAGGTGGGTGCGGCCCTGGCCACCCTGAAAGAATCTGAAACCATCGGCATCCTGCTTTTCGCCCGGACCCATCTGGCTGTTTATCTCAAGGCTTTGGGCGAGGCTGGGATAGCCGTCCGGGTTAAAGAGGGTTTGAAGCTGGCCGACAGCCGGGTCGCGGCCCATCTGCACAATCTGGCCCAGGCCCTGGGGCGCCCCCAGGCCGAGGGGGCCTGGGCCGGGGTTCTGAGAGGTCCCTGGGGTCCCCTGGGCCTGCCCGCCCTGGCGGCAGTAGCCCAAGCTGAAGGTGAGCTGTGGCCCGAAAAGTTAAACTGCCTGGCCGAGGACGGCGGAGGTCTCAGGGAATTGACGGCGCTGGCCGCATCCCTGGAGCAGGCCCGCCGCCAGGTGGGTCGGCTTCCTTTGGCCGACATTCTCACGGATTGGCTTAAAGCCGCGGGCGCCTGGGCCGGGATCGCCGCGGCCGAAGGCCCTCTGGGCGTGGCTAATGCCCGGACTTACCTGGACCTGCTGGCCGCAGCGGAAACCGGAATCCCTGAGACCACCTTTAACAAGACTGATTTCAACCTGCCGGAAGCCTTTCAGCCGCCGGACCCCCGGGCCCAGACCTCCAGGGTGGAAATCTTGACGGTGCACGGGGCCAAGGGGTTGGAGTTTGATCAGGTGTTTCTCCCGTTCCTGGACTGGCAGCCGGCCCAGGGCGAAGACAAGACCCCGCCCTTTCTCTTGGAGGAGGTTCCCGGCAGCCGGGTTCACGGCCTGGCCCTGGCCCGGCCCTACAAAAACGAGAAACAGACTCCCTTTTACCTGCTTTTGCAGGACTTGAAAACCCAGCGGGTGGTCGACGAGGCCCGGCGTCTCTTTTATGTGGCGGTTACCCGGGCCCGGCAGCGCCTGGTGATGTCCGCAAGGGCCAAAGTTAATTCCAAGGGGCAATGGCAGGTTGCGGGCGCCAGCCCCCTGGCCTGGCTCAAAGAGCATTACCGCCAGGACCTGCCGTCCCCGGCTTTGCCTCTAAGCTGGCGCGACCCGGAGTTACAGGTGGAGGTGGTGACCGCCGCGACGCCTTTAACCGTTGAGGCCGAAGAGCCCCGGGAGTTGCCCGCAGCCTGGGATTTTTCCCCGGAAGCCGCGCCTTATCAAGTCAGCTTTCCTTCCCGGTTGGCCGCGGCCTCCGAAAACGACCTGCGGCCTGAAGCCAAAGGATCCGGAGAAGGCGATGCCGCGCGGCTTAGGGGAGAAGTCATGCACCGGGCCTTGGAGACCTGGGCTAAAGGCCAGCCGCGGCCGGATACGGAGGCCATCGCCGCGGCCCTGCGCCAGGGGGGGCTGACCGGGGCCAGGGCCGCCGGCCTGGCGAGCGAGATCACCGCTGAGCTTGCCGCCTGCCAGGCGGACCCGTTTTTAGCCGCGCTCTTGAAGCCCGATTTACCTTTCGCCGCCAGCGAATGGCTGATAGAGGACCAGCCGCAACCGGGGGTGATCCGCCGGGGGGTCATCGACCGCCTGGCCTTTGACGGCCGCCAGTGGTGGCTCCTGGATTTCAAGACGTCGCGCCCCTCCTCCGAGGAAGACTGGGCGACCTTTATCACCCGGGAGACGGAAAAATACCGCCCCCAGCTTACGGCTTACCGGGAAATGGCCGCCCGGGCCCATGGGTTGGCCGGGCCGGAGGATATCCGGGTGGGGATCTATTTTACCGCGGGTCAGAAGATGGTGGAGATCTGAAGTAGTCGCTAACTATATATCCTAATAATAGCAAGTGTTGATAATAGCTAAGCTAGTGCGCCACAAGGGCGTTGGAGTAATAAGCGTGCGCAACTGCGCGAGGGATGAGGGGTGGCCCCCCAGAGTCGGCTTGCAGTTTTTATCATAACCGATTATCACACCGGGTTTGTCTTCATCGCTTTCTCGATGGGGGCGTTGCTGAAGAGAAGGCGCAGCACATCGACTTTGGGATTATAAGTTATTTTCATGGCTTCCCCGATATCGATTGATGCACTATCACCTCGTTCCCAAGTCGCACTTGAGAACTCCATTATTTGCCAAGCTTGGCTAGGCAACACAAAGTGCAGCTTTGCGCCAAGCTGGGTTCCAAAGCTCAGCTTGGAACCAGACTCGGTAGCGCTCTTTCCCAAGCTGATACAGAAAACATATAAAAAATCGGACAGTTTGTAACAATGAAAAGCCAACTACAGACTTCCTGACTTGCCTTTCATAAAATCGCAGCAAGATTTTTAGAGCCCTCCGGTTTAGTGAGAGCTAGATCAAATGTTCAAAAAAATCAGTGGACGCTTTCCCATTTCTGCCACTCCTTCCAGAAGTCCGGGTTAGTTATGGGAGTTCCCCACGGAGCATAATGCTGGCGCTCCAGATTTTGCTGCACGGCCAGATTGATGAAATTCTGGTATTGCGCCGGAGTTCCCACGTACAGACGCTGACTCTCGGGAGAATAGTAGCCATAGGCTTTTTTGCCGGCCATCTCCTCAAGCACGACCTTGTTCGGGGGCATACCGGGGCAAACTTTCTGACATAACCGACTGCTTTCCGGAAATGACTTAAAGCCAGCTGCAATCAAAAGACGTTCTATGCGGGTATTACCGGATTCCGCCATAGCCCCGCTGGTGCCGACGGTAGTGCAGCCAATTGGGAAAACCACCAAGGCAAACAACCCTATGAACATTGCCAGCCAGTTAATGCTTTGCCTTTGCATAAATGTCTCCTTAAAGGTTGGTCATTGGTCCGCGCTCTCCTTTTCTGCACACGGGACTAGAAAAACCGCGGTCTGGAGGGCGCCACAGTTTTAAAATAGGCATTCAATTTGATACGTAAAAAAATGCAAGCCTGTTAACAGACTTGCCTTTTTGTTGAGGTTGTTAAACGCCAGAATACTAGCGGCCGGCCACTTTCATGCGCACCATGGAGCGGCGCAGGGCGGCTTCGGCCCGGGTATAATCGATTTCCTCGGTCTTGGCGGCACCCAGGCGCTTTTCGGCCCTTTCGGCGGAACGCCGGGCCCGCTCGATATCAATCTCCCGGCCCGATTCCGCGGCTTCGGCCACGATGGTCACCTTGACGCCGGTGACTTCGGCAAAGCCGCCGCTTATGGCCAGGTATTCAGTCTGGCCCCCCTTACGGTAGTACATTTCCCCGATTTCCAGGGCGCTCAGAAAGGGGATGTGGCCCGCCAGGACGCCGAACTGACCTTCCACGCCGGTGCAGACTACCACGTCGGCCTCGGTGGACAGGACCAGGCGATCGGGAGTCACCACCTCCAACATGAGTTGTTTTTCTGCCATAGGCTTGGCCTCCGTCAGCCTTTAGGCGGCCGCCAGCCGTTCGGCCTTGGCCACCGCTTCTTCGATGCCGCCCACCATGTAGAACGCCTGTTCCGGCAGATCGTCGTGCTTGCCTTCCAGGATTTCCTTAAAGCCCCGCACGGTATCACCCACGGTGACGAACTTGCCTTCCTGGCCGGTGAAGGTAGAGGCCACGAAGAAGGGCTGGGACAGGAAGCGCTGAATCTTCCGGGCCCGGGCCACCGTGAGCTTGTCTTCATCGGAGAGTTCGTCAATCCCCAAAATGGCGATGATGTCCTGGAGGTCCTTATACTTCTGCAGGGTCTGCTGGACGTTCCGGGCGACATAGTAATGCTCATCGCCTAAGACCTGGGGGTCCAGGATGCGGGAAGTGGAGTCCAGGGGGTCCACCGCGGGGTAGATGCCCAGCTCGGTTAAGGCCCGGGACAGGACCACGGTGCCGTCCAGGTGGGCAAAGGTGGTGGCCGGAGCCGGGTCGGTGAGGTCGTCGGCGGGCACGTAAATGCACTGCACCGAAGTGACCGAACCTTTCTTGGTGGAAGTGATCCGTTCCTGCAATTCGCCGAGGTCGGTGCCCAGGGTGGGCTGGTAACCTACGGCGGAGGGCATGCGGCCCAACAGCGCCGAGACTTCGGAACCCGCCTGGGTGAAACGGAAGATGTTGTCGATGAACAGCAGGGTGTCCTGGCCCTCTTCATCCCGGAAGTACTCGGCCGCGGTCAGAGCGGTCAGCGCCACCCGGGCCCGGGCCCCGGGGGGCTCGGTCATCTGGCCGTAGATCAAAGCGGCCTTGGGCAAGACGCCGGAGTGTTTCATCTCCAGGTAGAGGTCGTTGCCCTCGCGGGTGCGTTCCCCCACCCCGGCGAACACCGAGATGCCGCCGTGGTGCATGGCGATGTTGTGGATCATTTCCATCATGACGACGGTCTTGCCCACGCCGGCGCCGCCGAACATCCCCATTTTGCCGCCCCGGGGGAAGGGCACCAGCAGGTCGATGACCTTAACGCCGGTTTCCAGCACCTTGACGGTAGTATCCTGGTCCACGAAGGGGGGCGCGGCGCGGTGAATGGGATAATAGTGCTTGGCATCCACGGGACCCAGCCCGTCCACCGGGCGGCCCACCACGTTGAGGACCCGGCCCAGGGCTTCAGTGCCCACCGGCACCTTGATGGCATCGCCGGTGTCTTTCACGGGCATACCCCGCACCAAGCCGTCGGTGGTGTCCATGGCGATGGTGCGCACCATGTTGTTACCCAGGTGCTGGGCCACTTCCACCACCAGGTTGTCTTCGGTATCGTCGATGGCCGGGTTGCTGATCGACAAGCCATTTCTAATAGCCGGCAGTTTCCCTTCTTCGAATTCCACGTCCACTACCGGACCGATAACGCGGGCAACTTTCCCGATATTCATATGCTTTAAATCCTCCTAATCCGGGCGGCTTAGCCCTTAAGGGCCTCAGCCCCGCCCACGATATCCATCAATTCTTTAGTAATAGCCGCCTGCCGGGCCTTGTTCATTACTAAAGTCAGGTTGTTGATCATTTCTTTACGAATTTTCCAGGAAGCCATGGTAAACCTGGACATTGACATATTTGGGCAGAAGGTAATCCAGGAACTGCTCCATGGGCGGCTCGAAGAGATACTCTGTCGTAGCCCCGGTTTCCGCCCCCTCCTCGCCCTCGGCTGCCGCTTCCGCCTCGCTGGGCTTGATGGGCAGGAGCTGCACCATGAACGGCCGCTGAATCGCCATGTTGATAAAGGTGGAATGGACCAGGTAGACCTCCTGGACCTCGCCGGATAGAAAAGTGCTCATGATTTCCCGGGCCACCGTCACCGCGTTGGAAAAGTCGAACTTATTCCAGACGTCCACATATTGGGCCAGCATTTCCCGACGGCGCCGGCGGAAAAAATCCCGGCCTTTACGGCCCACGCAGATCAGGGAAACTTCAATGCCTTCGGCCTCTTTTTGCTGGATAAACTTCACCGCGGTGTTGATCAGGTTGACGTTAAAGCTGCCGCACAAACCCCGGTCCGCGGTCATCAACACCAGCCCCACCCGTTCCACCGGCTCGGCTTGTTGAAAGAAGGGGTGGATTTCCGGTTCCACCCGACCGGCCATGTTGCTCAGCATCAGGTTGAAGGCCTCGGCATAGGGCCGGAAACCTTCCATGCGCTGCTGGGCTCCCCGCAGTTTGGCCGCAGCCACCATGTTCATGGCCTTGGTGATCTGCTGGGTCTTTTTGACCGCATCTATCTTGCGTCTGATATCGCGTAGGGTCGCCATTCTCTTACCCCGCTCTTACGCCGCGCTGGCAACCGGCTGGAAAACGGAATCAAATTCTTCCAACAGGGCCTTCATCCTGGCGTCGATATCCGAAGTAAATTCTTTCTTCTCCTTGATGTCGGCCAGAACGTCAGAGTATTTTGACTCCATGAAGCTGTAGAGCTGCTGTTCGTAATCCCCCACCAACTCGATCGAATACTTGTCCAGGAAGCCCCGGGTGCCCGCATAGATGATGGACACCTGCTTCTCCATGGGCAGCGGCTGATATTGGGGCTGCTTCAGGACTTCCACCAGCCGGGCGCCCCGGCTGAGCTGCTGTTGGGTGGCCTTATCCAATTCGGAGCCGAACTGGGCGAACGCGGCCAGTTCCCGGTACTGGGCCATATCCAACCGCAACATGCCGGCCACCTGTTTCATGGCCTTCACCTGGGCGGCGCCGCCGACCCGGGACACGGAAAGACCGACGTTGATGGCGGGCCGGACGCCGGAGAAGAACAGACCCGGTTCCAGGTACACCTGACCGTCGGTAATGGAAATTACGTTGGTGGGAATGTAGGCCGAGACGTCGCCCTGCTGGGTTTCAATGATGGGCAGGGCCGTCAGGGAGCCGGAGCCCTTCTCGTCGTTCAGCTTGGCGGCCCGTTCCAGCAGCCGGGAGTGATTGTAGAAGATGTCACCCGGATAGGCCTCACGTCCCGGGGGCCGGCGCAGCAGCAAGGAGATCTGCCGGTAGGCCTGGGCCTGCTTGGTCAAATCGTCGTAAATGATCAGGGCGTGGCGTCCGGTATCCCGGTAATATTCCCCCATGGCGCAGCCGGCATAAGCGGCGACGTACTGCAAGGGGGCGGGCTCGGAAGCCGAGGCGTTGATGACGATGGTGTGTCCCATGGCGCCATAGCGCTCCAGGGCGTCCACCACCTGGGCCACGGTGGACTTCTTTTGGCCGACGGCCACGTAAATGCAGAGGATGCCGGAATCCTTCTGGTTGATAATGGCACTCATTCACCGGCTGCCGCTCGATGACGCCCGGAGCCTTGACTTCGATGCGCCTAAACTCCTTGGACTCGATGGGGCCTTTGCCGTCCAGAGGGTTGCCCACGGGGTCGATGACCCGGCCCAATACCGCGTCGCCGACGGGCACCTGGGCAATCCGGCCGGTGCGTTTGACGATGTCGCCCTCTTTGATGTGCGTGTCTTCACCCAGGATGGCGACACCCACGTTGTCCTCTTCCAGGTTCAGGGCGAGACCAAAGATGCCTCCGGGAAATTCCAGGAGCTCCATGGCCATGCACTTTTCCACGCCATAGACCCGGGCGATGCCGTCACCGACGGACAGCACGGTGCCGGTTTCCGCTACTTCTACCTTCTTTTCATAATCCCGGATCTGAGAGCGAATAATTTGGCTGATTTCCTCGGCTCTTATTTCCATTTATAAGACCTCACCTTTTATTAAGGATTCTCTCAAAAAATTAATCTGAGTGCGGACACTGCCATCCAGCACCAGGTCACCCACCTTGGCCACCACACCGCCAATAATGTTGGGGTCTTCCTCCACCTCCATGACCACGGTGCTGCCGGTCAGTTTTTCCAGGGTCTGGCGGAGGCGGTCGCGGGTGTCGTCATCCAGGTAAATCGCCGCCTTAACCTTGGCTCGGCTGACGTTTTCCACTTCGTCGACCATCTCCTGGTAGGCCTGGGCCACGCCGTCCACGACATTGAGGCGGTGTTTGTCAAGCAGAAGTTGCAGCAGATTGGACACCATGGGGGGCAACTGCAACAATTCGATCATGCGGAGGAGCAATTTGCGGCGATCCTCCCGGCTGTGGATGGGGTTAAGGAGGGCGTCCTTCAGTTCCGGTTCCCGCTCCAAAAGATGGGCGAACCCACTGAGTCCTTCCCCATATTCCTTGTAATGATCATCTTCCTTGCCCATGGTCAGCAAGGCCTTAGCATAACGTCGGGCAACGGTCATGTCAATCAATGGGTTTCCACCACCTTCTTCAAATATTCCTCCACCAGACCCTGTTGGTCGGCGTAGGTAGCCTTCTCTTTAATCATGTCCGTGGCCATCTGAGTAGCCAGGGCCACGGCTTCCTCTTTCAGATCCTGCGCGGCTTTCTTGGTTTCCTGCTGAATGGAGAAAGCCGCCATTTCTTTAATGCGCTCCGCCACCAGGTTGGCTTTATCCAGAATCTTGCCCTTTTCCATTTCACCTTCGGCCTGATATTGCTGGATAATGGCTTCCCGTTCCTGGGCGACTTCGTGCAGGCGATCCTCCGCGGCCTTGACGGCCGCTTCGGCTGCCGCCTTTTGGCTTTCTAATTCTTCCAGGGTGGTGGCCACTTCCTGGGTGCGGTCGCCGAAGAATTTCTTCGCCGGTTTGGAGACCAACTTGATCAGGACCGCGGCGAACACCACGAAATTAACGGTGCGCCAGATAAGATCCTGTATCTTTTCCGGAGAAATTCCATGGCCGCCGCCATGACCATGTGCCGCTTCGGCGGCTACGGCCACCCCTGCCAAGAGCAGGCCGAGGCCCAATCCGCCCAAAACAGCCAGGGTCCTGCGCCAGCCGGTTCTGTGTCCGCCATTCATGAGAGTTCCCTCCCCAGAACCTTGGTGGCCAGCAGCTGGGCAAAGCTCTGCACCTGCGTCTGCAGGGATTCCCGGGCCTTGGCCATGTCAGCTTGAATTTTCTTTTCCACGGTGGCCCATTCCGCATCCACCTGCTTTTTAACTTCTTCCAGCAGGGATGCTTCCGCCTGGGCCCCTTCCTGCTTCAGGGCCTCCCGGGCCGCCGCGCCTTCGCGCCGGGCCGCGAGCAGTTTCTCCTTGATCTCATCTTCCAGACTGCGGCCTTGATCCGCCAGGAGGTTGATCTCGGCCTCCTCGGCCAGCAATTTGGCCTGCCGGTCCCGAATTATGTTACGGATAGGACGGAACAAAACCACGTTCAGGAGAAAGACCAGGAGCAGGAAATTGATAATTTGTGCGTAAAGCGTCCAATCAATTGCAATCATTCCTGGCTGCCACCTCGTATTTTATTTGCTAAATTAAAGACTTATACTGAATCTGGAGGTCGTGCCTAGTGTTATACCCCATGTGTAACTTTTCACGAATGCCTTTTTAGCCTATTTTGCCTTGATAGTCAAAAT
>JARRQO010000276.1:0-892 GCA_037381685.1 Deltaproteobacteria bacterium
ACCAGAAACCTTTCACCGGAGGCAACTCTCCCTTAGGAAAGGTGATCTCGTAGCTATTCTTCCCATTGAGCGGCGCACCCGTGGAGTCATTATCTGTGTAAAAGTATTGGGTTTCCTCCGGCTTGTTGTCGAACATATTCGACTTAGCCGTTCCGGTCCGGTCGAAATAATCAGTGCCGAACCTGGCGTTGTTGGTGGAACGGTTCCAACCATTGCCGGCGGGCCGCCCGTTGTGTTGCCACTGGAAGAAAGGGGTGATTACCTCCTTTTCAGTTTCCACGGCCACATCGACGAGCGCTTTTTTGATGGCTGGATTCTTGGCCGCGGCGTCCATTAGAACCCGGAATTGGCCGTAGAGGGCTTCTTCACCTGGCAGCGGCGCTACCTTGTCCAGTACCTCACCGAACTGATCGAAGAATTTCTCCGGCACTACCCATTTGGTTTCACCGCCGGTACCCTTGGGGCCGGGGATGGCAGGGGCTTTGCTCCAGTCAATGGTCTTCATCTTGCCGTCGAACTCCTTAAGGGGATAGACCACAATCTGATTGATCACCGGTTGGATCGCCGTCCGGTCGGCAGCTGTATTATCCATGAAGACCCGGGGGATGATGTTGGCCAATCCCGTGGAGGAGCGGACCACAGCGCTGATGCCTTTCGGAGTCTCTCCTTTCCAATTCGGTCCGACAACTAGGTAAAAACCGGGCTTGGTGCCATAGGGTTTGCCGATCTCGGCAAACTGGTCGGTGCGGGCGTCATAAAGCGCGTAAATCCAAAAGCGGTCCCCAAAATTCGGGACCTGGAGGACGACGGGCTCTTCATCAAGGGCAAAAAAACCCAGGCCGTAAACCACGTCCTGATTTGGACAGGTGACGAAATTCTGGCCTGGATCAAT
>JARRQO010000276.1:966-6684 GCA_037381685.1 Deltaproteobacteria bacterium
ATATAGTCGCTGAGCATACCGACGTGGCCCATTGGAGCCACCGGCAGCACCCCGTTCAGGCGTCCGGGCTGCGGTGCCTGGGCGATAGAGGCGCGGCGATTGATCATGTTGACCATGGGCCAGCCCCAGATATAAGCCATGCGGCCCACCGCCTTGGCATATTCCGGCTGCATAATTACACCTTTAGCCGGGGGGGTAACTTCGGCGGCGGTCTTGGGCAGCGGGACTTGCTGGGCCAAGGCCGGAGTCGTTACCCATAGAGCTAAAACAACGAAAACAGTCACAGGTAGGATTTTCCTGCATGCCATAGTTGTCGTTCCTCCTTTTGGGAATAGCTTGGTTCATTTAGACAAGAATTGTTTCCCTTATTCCACCTTGACAAGAGGCGGGGGGAAATAGCTGCCGTCCACGAGATCCTTAGACGGACCGTAGAACCGAAAGGTCAAATTATAGTTTTGCCCCGCCGGTGTCGGTAGCCAGTTGGCCTCGGCAGCCTTGGCGGGCTTTTGGGGTGCAAACCATAGGGTCAAGGAGCCGTCCTCGTTGAGTTTCACCCCCGATTCCTTATTGAGCAGGAAACGATTTAACGGGTTGGGGATGACCTGAAACTTGACGGAATCAACGGCAATGACCGACCAGAAGTATTTGACTTTATCGATGGGCAGGGCCCCTTTGGGGAATTCGAGACAGTAGGTATTGCCGCCGTCCAGGGGAGTGCCCTTGCCGTCCGTGTTGGTCTTGAAATAGACCACCTCGCCGGTGTTGTTCGCCCAGATGCCAATCAGATCGATCACCGTGCGGGAAACGAAGTCTTTCCCGTAATTGCCGATGGTGCTTGGACGGGCCCAACCGTTCTTTTTCTCCCCCAGATTTTCCACCGCCTTTTTAAGTCGTGGCTGGGCTTGGCCGCGAATTACTTTATCCACCCGATCCCGCCCGGCTTGGCCGGACTTCACCAAGGCCTCCACCGCCTTGACCTTCTTTTGCAGCGGTTCCATGCCGGGGTTGATATCTGGCTCGCTGGCCAAAATCTCGCCAGCTTTGTCAAAGGCTTCGGCCCCAGGCAACTTGTCATTGCTAAACAAAGGAATAGCCACCGGCGGCGTGACCTTCACTGTCTTTGCCACGGTAAGCTTAAACTGGTGCTGGAGGCGCTCCGCTTCCGCGGGGTCAGAGCCCAGTTCCACCCGGGCCAGCACCCGGCTCTTTTTATTCGGCAGTTCCACCTTGAGGGCATCGCCGGGGATTGTGGGGTTCGTGCCCTTTAAGACAAAGGCGAACTTCCCGTGGGGATGATTGGGAAAGGTGCGCTCATTAATATTGAGCGTCGTCTCACCCCAACCATTGAGCATCTGCCAGGTGTAGTAGCGGCCTGGATCGATTTTCGGCACTTCCAGAATCACTGGGGTGTTCTCGTCTATGGCGACCCAGGCTTCCGAGTAGGCGACATCCAGGTTCGGGTTCGCCCAGGCCACGCCGCCGGGTTTGCGATAGATGATCGTGTTCCACTTAAAACCCTCGTTCTTGAAGTCGAGAATCTCCTGGCGCAGGACAAGAAGACGCGCTAAAAGGTAGAGATAGGCGTCGGAGATGTCCTGGTCAGACAGTTCGGCACCGGCCCCCTTTTTTTCAGCAGCCAACGCCGCTTTATCCGCCAAGCCCGAGATGAACATCCCCCCAAACAAGGCAGTACACAAAAAGATGACAATTGCTTTCGATAGTTTCTGCATGTTGCGTTTCCTCCTGAAGCTAGGGTATTTTTTGACCAAAGACCCGGAACAATTTCCTGACGGTTTCGTCCGTTGGATACCCATTGGCAAAGTCGTGGGTGAGCGACAGCTTGCCGATCCGCGAGTTGATCGTCTCCTGAGCCGCGACCGGCGATACGGCAATGAACGAAAGCAGTATCGGAATCGCGACAAGAAGGAAGCTTGCCACCAGAAAACGCAACGCGCGTTTCATTACTGTCGTCTCCAAGTTACGGTAGGGGTGAATCTTTTAATAAACATTTTCTTGCTCCTTTCTTTTTTCCTTATAACAACTCCTTCATGCCCTTCATGGTAAATAAAAGATATGTACTTTTCGTTGTTTCTAAAAACTCAACTGCCAAATCGAGGTTTGACCCCTATAGAGCACATGTCCGAAGTGATCCTGGCCCCTTGAAATTCGGTTCATTTCTTCGCCTCTACCACGGGTGGCAACTCGTAGGTCAGATTAAGCGAAGATTCACACCCATGGGGTTTTGCCGATCTTGCCGTTGGAGGTGACACCAGGGCCAATAGCCAAGTCATCCTGGCCCTGAACCCCCCCAATCTGGCCCCGGAACAGCCGTCCCCTGAAGTTTGCTGAAAGAAGAAGCCCACCAGGCCCAGGGCAAACCCTGCCGATTTTGGGATGCAGCCAGGTAACCGCTAGGCTGGACCCGATGCCCCGGTGGTTCAGGCTGGTATTGAGAATCCGGTCGGAATGTTTTTCGGAATGTATATTAGAGTTTACAAAATATTCTTTCCTAATTACTATGTCAAGCGAGGTAGTAAATATTAATGAATTATTCGTCTGCCACCAGTTCGACGGTCAAAGCAGGATTAACCGCTTAAATGGCGGGTGAAAAAACGGGTCTAGGAAGGAATGGCTATGTTTGGTTTATCTGACCGAGTTTTTGCCGGGCTGGGGGGACATCGGGCGGTCATAATTCTCCTACTCGCGTTAAGCCTGCTGGTGCTCACCGGGCCGCTCCGGGCCCAGGAGAAGCCGGCGGTGCAGGAGCTCACCGGGCACCTGGAGCTCCATGAAGCAGCCTTTTATGTGCTCCATCACCTGAAGCAAGGGCAGACCCTCTACCTTTTTGCTGAAGGGACCTCCGGGGATTTTGACCCTGCCCTGGCGGTGCTCAAGCCTGAGCTGGATTCTGCCCAGGCCATCCAGATAAGGAAAAGGCAAATTGACCAGGCTATCGCCGAGGGACGCGATCCCGTGGCAGTTATTAATAAAGTAGTGCAAAGATACACCCTGGCCAGACACGACGACACCGGGGCCGGGTACGCCGCAGCCATAACCTTGAAAGTTCCGTCTGAGGGGGATTACCGGCTTGTATTGACCAGCAGCCCGGCTCGGCCCACTTTCGGGTCTTACCGTCTCCTGATCGGCATCAACGCGCCCCAGGTGGTGACCGGGAGGGCCCAGCCCACCGGAGCCGTCATTGCCTCCCAGGTGAAGGAGGAATCCCCGGCCGGCAAGGCGGTGCAGGAGCTCAGAGGCAAATTGTCCTTGGGAAGCCAGTGGAGTTCGTATAACTTGAATGAGTTTTTCACCGGCGATACGCTATATATTTTGGTGGAGGCCACCTCCGGCGATCTCAAGCCCCGGCTCACCCTCTTTGATTTTGACAGGAAACCCTTGGTCACCGGCAATTTTTCCGGGCAGAACCCCCGCGCCGAACTGAAATACACATTTCGCCGCGATACCAAAAACTGCCGGCTGCGCATCGACGCCACCGCTCCGGACGGCACAGTCACCACGGGGAATTACCGACTGCTGCTGGGGCTCAACCAACCTGAGGTTTTGCAGGGACAGGGAAAAAGCGAGGGGCGTGCCATTGTCCGGCAGCCCATTCCCGTCAAGATTGGCCTCAAAATGCAGCAGATCACCGGGGTCAACCAGAGAGAAGAACACTATGGCGTGGTGAGTGAGGTGTGGATGGAGTGGCGTCAGCCTGATCTGGCCTTCCGGGCCGACACTGTGCAACGTCATTATAAACTGTTTACCGGTGACAGTTTCAGGCGCTACATGAGCCAACAGGGTTTGCTCTGGCCGGATTATACCCTCTTCAATCAGCAGGGCAAGCGCTGGACGCAAAACCTGATAGTGTTTGTGCAAGCGGATGGTTCAGTATTTTATTTTGAGCGTTTCAGCGCCACCCTCCAGGCCCCCAATTTTGATTTCCGTAGACTCCCCTTCGATACCCAGGGATTTTTCATCAGGATGGACTCCATATACCCGGAATCTTTTTTCATTTATCAGGTCAAGCCGGGTTTTAGCGAAGTCGGCAAGAGGCTGGGGGAAGAGGAATGGATGGTGACCAAATTTGACACCGTCGTTAGACCCACCATGGAACTTTATGGTTTGCCGACCTCCAGTTTTATGTTTCGCTTCTGGGCCCAGCGCCATCTCAACTACTATATTTTTCGCATCTTCCTCCCCCTCTTTATTATTATCATCGTTTCCTGGGTTATCTTTTTTCTTAAGGATTACGGTAGGCGGGTGGACGCCGCAGCGGGAAACCTGTTGCTGTTCATTGCCTTTAATTTTGTCATCTCCCAGGACCTGCCCCGGCTGGGTTATATGACCTTTCTGGATATGATGCTGATCAGCACCTTTTTGGTCACCGCGCTGGTCCTCTTCCTGGCGGTAGCTCTGAAACGCCTGGTCACCGACGGCAAAGAAACCCTGGTCCTCAGGATTGACAGGTACTTCATCATCTTCTATCCCTTGGCTTATATCGGAACACTTCTGACCGTGATCCTGTTTTCTGTGTGGTGGCATTAATTGTAAGGGCTTCAGTGACTTAAGTCTGCAAGAACTAATACTTAGGAGAAGAGAAGCAACCATGTCATGGAGGGGAAGTTGTAGCGGGATCCCGAAGTTTAAATCTTAAACTATCAATCATTTAAAGGGGTGGCCATTGGATCGATATCTCGCCAGCCTGGAGACTTATCAGCGGATCGCCAGCAACTGCCTTAATGATTTGCAGCCGCCATTAGGCTCTGAGAGACTATATGCTGAAGGCAGGGAAGACGCGCCTTAGTCTCCAAGCAATTTAAGATGGCATCAGATGCTTCAGTCGGGGACCATGCTGCCGGACCAGTTCCGGCTCCCGACCGAAAAGGAAATGTTTATAAGCGAACATATTTTATATTTCTATATTTTATTATAAAATATATATTACTTATATTTTGGTCAAGTGGCTAATCTAAAACTTATGATAAGCAATCCCTAGTCAATTATTCTTGAAGCTCTTTAGATTTTCTTGTAAATTAAGCTGGACATTCAAAAATATATGCTTACATAAAATTACAACAGCAGAATAAACCGAAGCCCAGTAAGAGTGACATCTTAAAACGCACTAAAAATTCCTGTGTCGGCGGTACGATTCCGTCCGCGCCACCACAACCAAAGGGGAAAGAGGATGTACAAAAAATTCTTGGTTGTAGCACTGGCCCTGGCATTTGCTCTGACCGCAGGCTCCGCTTTTGCCGACGAACCCAGCGGCACCATCAGCATTAAACTTACCTCCGCAAGCGCGGTGCTGGGCGCAAGTTGGGGCGAAGGCGTGCTCACTTTTGGGGCCAAGACCTATTCCTTCAAAGTCAAAGGCTTAAAAGTGTTGTCGGTGGGCCTCAAGAAGGCGTCAGCCAATGGTGATGTTTACAAACTTACCAATGCTGCTGATCTGGCTGGCACTTATAAGGAAGCCTCTCGGGCCGGCCTCACCTTCATCAAAGGGACAAAGGGTATAATTGTCCAGAATGAAAAGGGTGTTGTCATAAATGTTCAATCCACTGCTAAGGGACTAAGCTTGGGCCTGATTGAAGGGGGCCTGACCATTGAAGACGTGAAGTAAAAAGTTTTTAAGGTTGTGAAGCCCTTCCCCACGGGGGGCATGCAGGCCGTTTTCAGGAGCGGCAGGGAGCCTGGGATTATAAACAGGGGCCCTGCCGT
>JARRQO010000277.1:0-3136 GCA_037381685.1 Deltaproteobacteria bacterium
CTTACGGTCTCCACCCCCACGGTCACCGTGACCAGCAAGCGGCGGGGACGGTTCAGGATGCTTTCCACCAGATCGCCCCGGGCCCGGTTCCGTTCTTTTAACCGCAAACGGTCCAGGGGGGTCAGCGCCAAGAGGGAGGTTTCACACAGGGCGAAGTAGATGACCAGGATCAACAGGCCGCCCATGGCCAGGTAACGGGGCAGATAGGGATTGGAAAAGAAGGAATCCACTTCTTTAGCAGTCGGCAACCAGTATCTGTTTAAAGCCGGCCAAAGTTCTCATCCGAAAGGATCAACCGCATCTTCGGGTAAGGGCACGTCAAAGGCGAAGATCATCCCGGTGATCATGCGGTAAAAGCCTACTAACACCACCACTTCGATGACGCCCTTGATCCCCACCTTGTCGATTAGCATATCCTGAAGATCTTCAGGAATAGAGCGCAACTCCAGGGCGCACTTGGCCACCTGGAGGGCGGCTTCCTGGGTTTCATCCAGGTCGCAAGGCTCCTGTCCGGCCCGGAGGGTGCCAATGACTGAATCCACCAGACCCGCGTTCCTGGCCGGGGGCTCGTGCTTGATCCACTCATAAACTGCCCCGAGCCGGCGGGTCAGCCACAGGATGATCAGCTCCCGCACCGCCGGGGGCAGGGCCCCGGAGCCGAACCGCAAAAAGGTCCCCAGTTCGCTGACGTGGCGAGTGAGGTCGGGGTGATTGAGCATACCGCGATACATCCCGTCGATGCGGCCCCGTTTGGCAATCAATTCCTGGTAGAGTTTTCGATCCTTCGGCTTGAGCGCTCCGATAGGGTCAGGCAGGCGTGCCATGCGTCATTCCTCATGAATTTATAGGGGGCAGATTAAACCTGCCCGACAACTTATCATCATCACCCCTCCAGGCCTCTCTGGCTGGGCTGCAAGGCTTTACCAGCGCGGTGAATTTCTCGCCGGCCTCCATCAGCCCACCGGGTAGGGGACGCCCGCAACCTAGAGCGGCAGGAAGGAGTCCACCAAGCCGCCGTTACCTGGATCACCCAGATGATCGCTTCGCCCCGAAAGCTGCCAGGAGATATTGGCCGGTTTTCATATTAAATTTCAGATCATTACGAGCAAGATCGGGCCGACTAGTCGAGGCCAAAGTCCATGTAAAGCTTAGCCCCGAACCCATGTTGGCATGGAGGAGCGGGGGTTTAAACCCGCCCCTCGTCAAACTTGATAAAAGACCTCACACCACCGGCCGGGAAGGCGTCCTCATCACCCGTCCCTTGGGAGAACCGGTTTTTTTGTTGGGTTTGAAGGGGGACCGCATCAAGGCCTCGTTCAGCACCTCATCCATATCGGCCACCGGCACGAATTTCAGGCGGCGCTTGACGTTTTTAGGAATTTCCACCAGGTCCTTCTTGTTGGCTCCGGGAATGATAACCTTGGCGACCCGGGCCCTAAGCGCCGCGATGGCCTTTTCCTTGAGGCCGCCGATGGGCAGGACCTTGCCCCGGAGGGTAACTTCCCCGGTCATGGCCACATCCCGGCGCACCGGAATCTGCGTGAGGGCGCTGACCAAGGCGGTGGCCATCGTGACCCCCGCCGAAGGGCCGTCCTTGGGGGTTGCCCCTGCGGGCACGTGAATATGGATGTCCAGCTTTTCATAAAAATTTGGAGCCAGATTGAGACGGTCGGCCCGGGACCGGGCATAACTCAAGGCCGCCTGCCCCGATTCCTTCATAACGTCGCCCAACTGGCCGGTGAGGGTAAGCTGGCCTTTGCCTTTCATCAGGCTGGCTTCCACGGCCAGGGTTTCGCCGCCCACCTGGGTCCAGGCGAGTCCCGTGGCCACCCCTACCTCATCTTTTTCCACATCGCCTTCGGGCAGATAGCGGGGCGGTCCCAGATAAAGATGCAGGTTCCCCCGGCTGACGGCAAACGGCCCTTTCTCGCCTTCGGCAATGCGCCGGGCCACTTTGCGGCACAGGGAGCCGATCTCCCGCTCCAGGTTGCGGAGCCCGGCCTCCCGGGTGTAGTGCATAATGACCTGTTTGATCACTTCGTTGGATATTTTAAAATCCCGCCCGGTTAAGCCGTTTTCACTCAACTGCCGGGGCAGGAGGTGGCGGCGGACGATCTCCAGCTTTTCTTCCTCGGTGTAGCCTGCCAGGCGGATGATCTCCATGCGGTCCCGCAAGGCCGAGGGAATGGGGTCCACCAGGTTGGCAGTGGTGATGAACATTACCTTGGACAGATCAAAGGCCACATTGAGGTAGTGGTCACTGAAGGAGTTGTTCTGCTCCGGGTCCAGGACCTCCAGCAGGGCGGCGGCGGGATCGCCTCGAAAATCCATGCCGATCTTGTCAACTTCGTCCAGGATAAACACCGGGTTGTTGGAACCGGCGTTTTTAATCCCCTGGATGATGCGCCCCGGCAGGGCGCCGATATAGGTGCGCCGGTGGCCGCGGATTTCGGCTTCATCCCGCATCCCCCCCAGCGAAATGCGCACAAACTTGCGCCCCAGGGCCCGGGCAATGGACTGGCCCAGGGAGGTCTTGCCCACCCCCGGGGGTCCCACGAAACAGAGAATCGGGCCTTTCATCTTTTTATTGAGTTTGCGAACGCTGAGGTATTCCAGGATGCGGTCCTTGACCTTTTCCAGGTTAAAATGGTCCTCATCCAGGATGGCTTTGGCCTCTTTGACATCCAATTTGTCCCGGGTGCTTTTGCTCCAGGGCAGGGACACCAGCCAATCCAGGTAGGTGCGGATAATGGAGGATTCGGCGGCATCCGGGTGCATCTGCTCCAGCCGGGATAACTGTTTGAGGGCCTCCTCTTCGGCCTCCTTGGTCATCCGGGCCCGGGAGATCTTCAGGCGGTACTCCTCCATCTCTTTGCTGGTTTCGTCCATGTCGCCCAGTTCTTTTTTGATGGCCCTAAGCTGCTCCCGCAGGAAATATTCCCGCTGGGTGCGGTCCATTTCCTCCCGGGCCTGAGACTGGATCTTGGCCTGGATGGCCGAGACTTCCAATTCCTTGCGCAGAAAATCATTGACCTTGATGAGGCTGCGGATGGGATTCATCTCCTCCAGGACCATTTGGGCCTCTTCGATCTTCAGACGCAAATTGGCCGCCACCAGGTCCGCCAGGTGGCCGGGG
>JARRQO010000278.1:0-3125 GCA_037381685.1 Deltaproteobacteria bacterium
TCACCGCGCCGATGAGGATGAAGGACACCGTGTCGGCCCGGAGATGGAGAAACCGGGTCAGCAGACCCACGGAGAAGATGCCGATGAGGGGCCAGAAGAGCATCTCGAAGATGGCGAAGACATTGCGCCGGTTCACCAGGGTGCTGCGGGCGCTGAAAGCCCAAATTTGATAAAAGCTAATGGGTAATTTCACGGTAGATTTCTTCCAGGTCCACGGGCTTGACCTTCACCTGGGTCAGCTTCTTTTCGCTTAAAAATACCGCTTCCAGGATGGCCGGGAGGCGGTCGTCGGCCCGGTCCAGGACCAGCTCCACCCGGGAGTCCTCCACCCGGTGGGTCAGCACGCCGGGAAGGCGGGCGTAATCCAGGGGAGCGGGAGAGTCTTGAAATCGCAGGCTCAAGTGGTCTCCCAGCCCCAGGCGTTTTTGCAACTCCTGGATGCGGCCCTCCGTTATTAGCCGGCCCTCCTTCAAGAAGGCCACCTCAGTGCACAGCATCTCGGCCTCCCGCAAGTTGTGGGTGGTCAGGAGCATGGTGACCTTGGTCTCTTGGTTGAGCCGGAGAATTTCATTCCGGATGTGCCCGGCCATTTCCTGGTCCAGGCCGGAGGTGGGTTCATCCAGGAAGAGCAGTTCGGGGTCGTTGATCAGGGCCTTGGCCAGGGAAAGACGCTGCTTGAGTCCGGTGGAGAGGCGCTCGAAAGCGGTGGCCCGGTATTCCGTCAGCCCGGATAATTCCAGGAGGCTTTCCACCTTGTCCAACAAGGCCCGGCCTCCCAGGCCGTAGAGGCGGCCGTAGAACCTCAAATTGTCTTCCACCGTCAGGCACCAGAGGAAATGGGCCCCGCTGGCCGCCAGGTTGATGCGCTTCTTAAGGCGGGCGGCATCTTTGACCACATCCAGGCCCAAGACCCGGGCCCGGCCGGTATCCGGCATAAGCAGGGTGGCTAGAATGGAAATGAGGGTGGTCTTTCCCGCGCCGTTGGGGCCCAACACGCCGAAGATGGCCCCGGCGGCAACCTGCAAATTTATCTCCCGGAGCACCTGCTTGGGCGGCCCCCAAAGACCGGTGCGGAAGGCCTTGCCGAGGTCGTGCGCTGCAATGGCTGCTTGCATTAAGATATCTTAATCTCGAACACTATGGAGCATATAGAAAACCAGAAAAATTCCGATGGCCAGGATGCCCATTGCTACTAGTATGTCAAGTATTATAGAAGGCTTATAGCTATCTTGATCTATTTCTCTTTCGACTTTTTTATATCTGATAAATGCCAATAAGCCCATCAATGCCCCCATTGCTACCAGGGCAATGCCAAAAATGGAGGAATATCCCAAGGCAGTAGGTCCAACGGCAGAAATATCTTCTTTACCAAAGAAATAGGCTAATTTCTTTATAAACAGGGCAAACTTCTCAACTACAAAACCAAATGCCATGATGCCGATACTTGTCCGGATCCAGGCAAGAAAAGTCCTTTCATTGGCCATATGATCACGGACACCACCGGATTTTGCCGGTTTTTTATTTTCAGTGATTTCCGCCATGCCCCTACCTTTCTCTATTATTGATGAATCGGTTGCGGAAATGATTCAGCTAAGTCTATCAAACCTGGTCTTCAGGGCCAAGATTTTCCGGAGGAGGGGAAGACTTTACCGGCTTGCAAAGTTGCTGGGGCTAAGTTAAATTAGGCGCATATGACCCAGGAAGAACGTATCGTCAACCCCCGGCTCCAGGCGGACGAACTGGGGCTGGAAGCGGGATTGCGGCCCCAGAGCCTGGCTGAGTTCGTGGGCCAGGAGGAACTGCGGCGCAACCTGGAGATCGCCCTGGCCGCGGCCCTGGCCCGGGGCGAGGCGGTGGATCATATCCTGGTGCACGGCCCCCCGGGGCTGGGAAAGACCACCCTGGCCTACATCATCGCCCACGAAATGGGCGGCGGCATCAAAACCACTTCGGGGCCGGTGGTGGAGCGGGCCGGGGACCTGGCGGCCCTGCTTACCAATCTGGCTCCCAAGGACGTTCTGTTCATTGACGAAGTCCACCGGCTGCCCACCGTGGTGGAGGAAATCCTCTATCCGGCCATGGAGGACTTCCGCCTGGATCTGATCATCGGCCAGGGGCCCGGAGCCCGTTCTTTGAAGCTGGAGCTGCCCCATTTCACCCTGGTGGGGGCCACCACCCGGGCCGGCCTGCTCACCCCGGCGTTGCGGGACCGCTTTGGCCTGATGCTGAGGGTGGATTTTTACCGGGTGGAAGAATTGGCCCAAATCACCCTGAGGGCCGCCCAGGTGTTGGGGATAGAAGTTGAAGCCGAGGGAGCCTGGGAAATCTCCCAGCGCTCCCGGGGCACGCCCCGCATTGCCAACCGGCTCTTGAAACGGGTCCGGGATTACGCCCAGGTCCGGGGGGACGGCCGCATCGACCGCAAGACCGCGGACGCGGCCCTTACCCTGCTGGACGTCGACCAACTGGGGTTTGACCGCATGGACCGTCAGATCCTGCTCACCATCCTGGATAAATACGACGGCGGCCCGGTGGGCCTGGACACCCTGGCCGCAGCCCTCTGCGAGGAGCGGGACACCTTGGAAGACGTCTACGAACCCTACCTGATGCAATGCGGCTTCCTGAAGCGCACTCCCCGGGGCCGCATGGCCACCAAGCTGGCTGCAGAATACTTCTCCCGGCTGCCCAAAGGCCGCCCGCATCCCTCCTTGTTTTCGTAAATCGCTCTGCCTTAAGCCTGAGCCGGCGGCATCCCGTTTTCATACCGATTCGCAGACAAATGGCAATTTTCTGTAGGGGCGGACCTATGTGTCCGCCCGTTATTGATGGCGCACACGCAGGTGCGCCCCTACAATTCAACGCCTTTGGAACTGCGACTTGGTATCAGGCGAAAATCAGGCGCGAGCGTGAGTCAGCGTTCCTCTTGCAGGAGCTTCAGCGCGGTCTCCAGGGGTTCCAGCACCTTATAGATCGGTTCGCACAGCAGGCAGGGCACGATATTATCCCGCCCCCGGGAGGTAAACACGGTTTCCCGGGTCCCCCCGCACTGACAGTGTTGGGCCGCCTGGCGGAGTTCTTCCACCAAACGGGGAAGGGGAAGGTTAGTGATATCCAGACTTTTCAAG